>JAFNAE010000289.1 GCA_017860005.1 Acidobacteriota bacterium
CCTCGACAAGTTCCACTACCCGCTCTGGATCACGCAGTTCTACGAGAACGTGCGCGAGGCCTCGATCGCGATCGTGCGCGACGCGCTGTCGCACCGGGTGGAGGTGCTCGAGCTGCGCTACTCCCCCGTCATCCACACCTATGCCGGCCTGACCGTGCGGCAGGCGATCCGCGCGGTCCTGTCCGGCTTCAACCACGTCCAGAAGACCCACCCCGGGGTCCGCTGCGGGCTGATCGTGATCGCGATGCGCCAGCACGGGCCGCACATCGCCAAGATCCTCGCCCGCCAGGCGATCGCCGAGGCCGAGCACCTGCACGAACGGACGGGGGTCGTCGGCTTCGACATCGCCGGCCCCGAGAGCGGCAACCCCCCGCGGCTGTTCCGCGAGTCGTTCGACATCGCGCGCAAGGGGGGGCTCGGGCTGACCGTCCACGCCGGCGAGGCGGCCGGTCCGGACTACGTCTGGCATGCGATCGACGAGCTGGGCGCGGAGCGGATCGGGCACGGCTGCACGGCCGTCACCGATCGCGCCCTGCTGCGGCGGCTGGCCAGGGACCGGATCTGCATCGAGTGCTGCCCCACGTCCAACTACCAGACGGGCGCGGTGGCGAAGGGCACGCCGCACCCGATCGTGCGCTTTCTCGAGGCCGGCGTCCCGGTCGCGCTCTGCACCGACAACACGGTCGTCTCGGCGACGGACCAGGACCTCGAGGCGGCGCGCATCGCGCCACAGCTCGGCCGCGGCGCGCTCGCGACGCTGCGCCGGATCCACCGCGAGGCCGCCGGCTTCTCCTTCATCGGTCGCCGGGGCGCGGCGTGAGGCCGGTTGCCGCGGCGCTCGTCGTCCTGGCGCTGGCGATCCCCGCGTGGGCCGGACCGCCCGGCGCGGACGACATCGGGCCTTCCCCGCTCGAGTGGGCCCCGCTTCCCGAGCCGCTCGCGCGCGTGCTGGAGGCCAAGTCCAACGGCTACGCCCGGCGCGCGCTCGGGTTCTCCGTGAAGGAGAGCGTGCGCGAGGCGCGCTACTCGAACGAGGAGGCCAGGCGCGAGAAGGTCGAGGTGTACGACTACCTCCTGGTGCGGGAAGGTGCCGGTCCGGAGGGGTTCCGCGCCTTCCGTACGCGGCCCGGCGAGACGAAGGAGGAGCGCGTCGACCTCCCCTTTCCCGACGCCCTGCTCTGGACGCAGGTCTTCCAGCCCGGGATCCGCTCCACCTTGCGCTTCCTCGTGGGGGATTGGCACACCACCCCCTACAAGCTCGCGATCCCGGTCTCCTGGGTGACCTCCGCCCCCGTCTTCGGCCAGCGACGGATCACCGAGTGGACCGGCACGGTGGAGGTGGAGTACCGCACCGGGAACCTGGTGCGGGTCGTGGCCCGGCCGAGCCTCCAGGACGAGCGCCTGAAGACCGAGCTGGCGCGCTATCTCACCGCCTTCCGACTCATCGGGATCGCGTTCGCGCCGCCCCCGATCGGGGTCGAGCTGTCGGTCGAGTTCGATTTCGAGCACGACGGTTTCACCTACCCGACGCGGGCCGAGCTGCTCACGTTCCAGCTCGTTCACGAGGACCAGCGCCGCACCGTCTCGCGCCAGGTCATCACCTACGACGAGTACCGGTTCTTCGGCACCGAGGTGAAGGACGAGATCCCGCCCCTGACGTGGAACGCTCCCGAACGGCTGCCGGTCCCCGCCCCGCAGCCGGAGCGCCGCGCCGAGCCGCCCGAGTGATCGAGGCGGACCGGATCGGCCGGCGCTTCGGGCGCGTGCGCGCCGTGGACGACGTGAGCTTCGCCGCCGCTCCGGGCGAGGTGCTCGGCCTGCTCGGCCCGAACGGCGCGGGCAAGACGACGACGCTGCGGATCGTCGCCGGCGTGCTCGTACCGGACGAAGGGACGGTGCGCCTCGACGGGGTCGACATCGTGGCCCGGCCGGCGGCCGCGCGGCGCCGCCTGGGCTACCTTCCGGAACAGCTCGCCCTGCCGCCCGAGCTGCGCGTCTGCGAATACCTCGCCTTCCGCGCCGGCCTGAGGGACATCCCGCGCGGCGAGCGCCCCCGCGCGATCGACGAAGCGCTCGAGTCCTGCCGGCTGGGGGATGCCGTGCGGGCCCTGATCGGCACGCTGTCCCGCGGCTACCGCCAGCGGCTCGGGCTGGCGGGAGCCCTGCTCGGTGCGCCGCCGGCGCTCGTGCTCGACGAGCCGACGGCCGGCCTCGACCCGCAGCAGGCGGCCGAAACGCGGGGGCTGATCCGGAAACTCGCCCCCGGTCGCTCGATCCTCTTTTCGTCGCACCTGCTGGCCGAGGTCGAGCAAGCCTGCGACCGCGTCGTCATCCTGGCCGGCGGCCGGGTCGCGGCGGCCGGCACGGTCGCGGCGCTGCGGGCCGGGGCGGTGGGAGCGGCGACCCGCGTCGAGTGCCCGGCTGCCGACGCGCCGGCACTGAAGCGCGCGCTCGAATCGCTCGGCCCGCCGCTCTCCGAGCTTGACCTGGGCGACGGCTGGCACCGGATGGAGTTCGCCTCCCCGGCGGACGCGAGCGATGCGCGCGAGGCGATCGGCCGCGCCGCGGCCGCGCGCGGGATCGCGCTGCGCGAGCTGTCCCACCGGCTCCCGTCCCTGGAGGCGGCATTCCTCGCCGCCACCGACCGCCGGGGGCCGCGATGACGCGGGCTCCCGCGCACGTCGCGCTCGTCGCGCGGCGCGAGCTCCTCTCGCTGTTCCAGCAGCCGCTCGCCTGGGTCGTGCTGGCCGCGACGAGCGCCCTGCTGGGCTACGCCTTCAGCGCGCTGCTCTCGCTTCCCGGGATCGCCTCGGCGCCGCTGCTCGAGGTCCAGCGCGCGCTGTTCACCGCCTCGCTCTTCTGGCTGCCGCTGCTCGTCGTCCTGCCGCTGATC
>JAFNAE010000127.1 GCA_017860005.1 Acidobacteriota bacterium
ACGGTGCCGACCGTCTGCGCGCCGCCGCGGGCCGCCGCGAGCATCCCCGCGACGGTCGCCAGGAAGAGAACGGTTCGAAGCGGTCGATGGCTCTGCATTGCGCGATCCTCCACCGATGACCTTCTATCTGCACGACGGCAAGAGCTCCGCCGGCTCGATGAACAGCAGCTCGACCGATTCCTCCAGCGCATCCGTCACCTGCCGCGGCACCAGAGAGCTCGACGACTCGAGCGTCTGCAGCTCGCCGTTGCAGAGCAGGTCGACGCGCACGGCGGTCCGCCCGCGCCGCCGCACCGCCCCGCCCGGCGCCATCGCCGGCGGCTCGGCGTTCCACTGCCCGCGCCAGGCGGCGTGCTGCGCGGGGGGAACGCGGCGCTCCGTCAGGTAGTCGTCCTCGGCCCGCAGCCTCGGCTCCGCCGCGCGCCCGAGGGCCACCTCCGCCACCCGCTTCGAGCTGCCGAGCGCGACGCCCGCGACCGGCAGCCGCTCGATCGTCCAGTCCGGCTGCGCGCCGGGTGAATCGCTCTGCCAGACGCGCAGGGAGAAGACCGGGCCGCCCTCGAAGATCTCGTTGGCGAGATTCGTTCCGGGGACGATGTGCAGCACGACCGGCCGGTGGGTGACCAGGAAACCCGCGAGACCGGCGGCCGCGAGCAGCCCCGCCCCGAGGGCCGCGCTCGCGATGCGGTGGCGCAGGGCCCGCCGCGCCCAGGCGCGGGCGTCGTCGCCGGCGAGCCACTGGATCCAGGCCAGGACGCCGCCGGCGATCGCGGCGAGCGAGAGCCCGCTGCCGACCAGCCAGCGGTCCGGCAGGCGCGGGTGGGCGAGCAGATAGGACGAGGCCAGGAGCAGGCCGATCGCGGCCGCGCTCATCGCGACGTTCAGCCAGCCGCGGGCGCCGAGCGGCGCGACGAACGCCTCCTCGCCCTCCCGGCGCGGAAAGAGGACGCCCGTCTCGGCGCGCAGGTAGAGCACCGGCACGCCCCAGTCGCGCTCCCCGGGTCCGCTCTCGTTGAAGATCGCCAGCCGCCCGGCGCTGACCGCGGCGTCGATCGGCAGGCCGAGCGCCAACGCCTCGTAGAAGCGGTTGCTGAAGGCGACGGCGCTGCGGTCGTAGAGCGTCGCCTGCATCGCCACCGCCGCGGGCAGCCCGCCGCGGATGAGCGCCGGCGCGATGCCGGTCCACGGATTGATCCGGTCCCGGCGCGCCCCTTCGCAAGCGCCGAGCACCGCGAGGCGCACGCCGCGACCGCGCAGGTTGACCACCACCGTCTCGGCCGCGACTTCGGCCCCGCGGCCCTGGGCGTCGCAGAAGACCAGGAACCCCTTGCCGGCGACGGTCTCGACCTTGTCGTCGATCGCCGCCTGGAAGCGACCGTGACCGGCGAAGTGGAAGGCCTGCGCGCCGTCGAGCAGCGCCCGCTCGAGGTTGGCGAGCGTCGCGTCCTCGACCACGTCGAGCCGGATCTCGCGGCGCGTCGCGAGCGCCTGGCGCAGGCCGCGCGCCTCCCCCTCGAGGTCGAGCGGGACCCAGCGCTCGTCCCTGGGGGCCGCGAGCACCGCCACGACGCGCAGGCTCCTGGCACCGGTGGGCTCGAGCCCGGCGATCGGCTCGCTGAGCAGCTCGTAGCGGACGATCGAGAGCCGCGGATCGAGGGCCAGGAAGCCCGAGGCGTCGGCGGGCGCCGCGGCGTCCCCGCCCGGCGGCAGCCAGGCGAACTCCCAGGGGAGGTCGGCGACCCCCCAGGTGTCGAGCTTCAGGCGCAGGCGGAGCCCCTCGCCCTCCGCGAGCCCGGCGCGGCTGCGTGCGAAGAAGCCGCGCGCCGCCTCGGGCAGGAGGATCCCGCCGAGCGCGCGCCCGAGCTCGATCAGGCGGCCGAGGTCGAGCTCGCGGCGGTCGAGGCGTCCGCACTCCTTGCGCAGGTCGGCGCCGACGGTGACGCGCGCCGCCTCCGCGCGCCGCTGCTCGCCGGCGGGCGAGGCGGCGACGCGCACCAGCAGCGACTCGACGCCGGCCCCGTCGCGCGCCGGATCGGTGATCTCGAGGTCGAAGTCGCGGTAACTCTTCATCGGCGGTGGGCCGGCCCGCTCCTAATCGGCGAGCACGATCGTCGTCGAGTGAACCCCCGGGTCCATCACCGTCAGCGTGTAGCCGTTCACCGCGGGATCGCGCTCCGCGACCAGCTCGCGCAGCGACGGGGTGTCGTTGGTCGCGAAGAGCTCGATCTGGCGCCCCTGCTTGCCGGCCTCCTCGACGATCCAGATCAGCGTCGCGAGGTCGGGGTTGTCGTCCTTGCCGTTCGCCGAGAGGACGTAGGTGTCTGCGGTGACGAGCCGGAAGAACTTCCGCGTCGCGTTGCGGTCGCTGCCGTGGTGCGCCACCTTGAGGACGTCGACGTGCACTGCCCCGCCGGCGTCGAGCAGCCCCGCCTGTCCCAGCCCCTGGAGCAGGTGATCGCTGCGCCCGTCGCCGGTGCACAGCACGCGCTTGCCGTCGGCCTCGGCGAGGACCACGATGCTGGAGAGGTTCGGCACGCTGCGATCGGAGTTCGCCATCACCTGCGGGTCGCCATCCGCGACCGCGTCCTCGTGCGCCGCGAGCCAGGTCTCCCACTGCGCCCGGAGCTCGTCGAGGTTCGCCCGCGTCGGGCCGACCACGGTCAGCTTCAGGTTGCCGAGGAGAACCGGCTGCGGATGGTCGTCGGCGCAGACGAGGTCGCCCGGAAACCCGGCGTTGAGCGGGATCCCCAGCGCCTGCGCCGCGAGCCGGAGGGCGTTGCCCTCGGCGATGCCGTTCACCGCCACGGCCGACTGCACCGACGCGGCGTTCATCGTCGCGGCGCGCAGCCGCGGCCCGAGCGTGCCGTCGACGTCGACCGTGCGGCCGAACGAGTTGTGCCAGATCCCGCCCACGCCGATGAGCGGCGCGGCGCCGTCGGCGCGCAGCCGCGCGAGCAGGTCGAGCAGGCCGACGATGTGGTCGTTGTCGACGTGCGAGAGCATCACGAGGTCGAGCGCGCCGCCCACCTGGGCGATTCCAGCGAGCTCGCTCTCGAGGTGCAGCTCCCAGGTGTCCGGGGGACCGCCGTCGACGAGCAGGAAGCGCGGTGCCACCGCGCTGCCGTACTCGAGCAGGAAGCAATCGCCGAATTCGGCCTGAACGACTCGCATGCGGAACATGGGCCTCCCTCTCGGGCTCAGAACGGCGCCAGCGCGCCCGCGAGCTCGCCGGCGACGACCAGCGCGTAATCCTGGTCGGGCTTGAGCAGGTTGCGCGCCGAGATCTGGATCAGATAGTCGCCGGCCGGCGGCTGGTCGATGCGCACGAGCTGCACGTTGTTGTCGGGATCGGGGGTGGCGATGGCGAGCGGGACGTCGGCGTTGCCCACCCACTTCTGGTTCGACTGCAGGTGCTGCACCATGAGCACCAGGCTGTTCTGCAGCCCGCGGTCGGGCGCGTCGGTCCAGGCCAGGCCGATGCGGAGCTCGGCGCCCCCCGCCACGCTCACCTGGTGGCGGAAACGCTGCCCGCTGCGCGCGAACTGCTCGGCCGGGTCCTGCCAGGGATCGAGGAACTCGAGCCGGAGCGCCGGCCGCGCCGCGTTGGGTACCGCCAGCGGCAGATGGAGGAAGCCGAACCCCTGATGGTAGTTGGGCAGCCTGCCGTGATCGGCGATCGCGTCGGGCGCGGTCAGCATCCGCGTCGCGTTGAGCAGCGTCGCCTTGAGCAGCGCGGCGCTCGGCTGGTGGCCGCGCCGGGCAACGAAGTACTCGCGCACCAGCGCCGCGCAGCCGGCGACCAGCGGCGCCGCCATGCTGGTGCCGCCCATGAAGGCATAGTGCGGCGCGTTCGGGACCGGCCCCCAGAAGTTGCGCAGCGGGGCGCGCGACGACTTCGCCGAGGCGATGTCGGTCCCCGGCGCGACGAGGTCGGGCTTGATGCGGCGGTCGTCGCACGGGCCGCGGCTGCTGAAGGCCGCCATCGCCTCGGGATCCCCCGACACCCTCTCGGCGCAGATCGGCGGATCCGGGAAGTCGTTCGGCCAGGCGCCACCGTAGGTCAGCCCGGCGAACCCCTCGTTGGCTCCGTTTCGCCGGCTGCGGCTGGCGCCCACCACGAGCGCGTTCTTCGCCGAGGCCGGCGAGCCGATCGAGAGCCAGTCGACGAACCCCTTCTGCGCCTTGAGCGGCTTCGACGCCGTTCCCTCGTTGCCCGCCGAGATGACGATGAGCATGTCGCGATGCGTCGAGACGAACTCGTCGACCTCGCTCGAGTTGAGCGTGTACATCGACTGCGTCGCCGCGCCCCAGCTGTTGTTGTGGATGCGGGCGCCCGCCTGGTAGGCCTCGGCGAACAGGTCCCCCAGGTCGAACGGCAGGCCGCCCAGGCCGCCGCTCGCGTCGAGCAGCGACTGGAAGAAGAGCCGCGCGGCCGGCGCGGCGCCGCGCACCTTGCCGCCCGAGGCCGAGCCGTCGCCGAGCACCGAGCCGGCGACGTGGGTGCCGTGGCCGTGCGGGTCGCTGCTGTCGCCGGGCCGCCCGAGGGCGACCACGCCGGCGATCCGCCCCTGGAAGTCGGGGTGCTGCTCGTCGAGACCGGTGTCGGCGACCGCCACGATCTGCCCCTGCCCCGTGAGGCCGATGCCGCCGCCGCCCTGCCCCGGCGGCGGGTCGATGCCGAGCAGCTCGCGCGCCACGTCGTTGTGCAGCTTCGGCGGCACGTACTCCTCCACCCGCTCGACGTCCGGCAGCGCGGCCAGCTCGTCGAGCAGCGGCGAGTCCGCGGCGGCGACCACCCGGATCTTGCGCCCCTTGGCGCCGGCGAGGGTGAGGTGGTGATCCTGGATCCACTGCAGGATCTCCTGCGGGCCGGCGTCCGGCTGCAGGCGGACGTCGAAGCTGCGCAGGTCGAGCGCGCCCGAGGCCAGGGGGGCCGCCGCCGCGCGCACCATCACCCCGGTGTCTTCACGGCTGTAGAGGCGGACCGCGCTGACGAACGGCAGCGCGCGCACGGCGGGCAGCTGCGCGAGCGAGAGGAGCGCCTTGTAGCTGTTGCGCGGGACGTGCTCGAGCAGCTTGACCCCCGCCGCGGCGAGGTCGCTCCGCCACTTCTCGAGCAGCGGTCCGGGGAGCTCGACGAGGTAGTAGGTGGAGCGATCCGTGGGGACGACGTCCGCGGGCGGAGCGCCGGCCGCGGCGCCGCGCTCGAAGCGGCCGCGGCGCTCGAGGCCGCGAACCACCTCGAACGTCCGGCCCGGCGTCTCCGCCCGGGTCGCCGGCGGCAGCTCCTGCACGACCAGGCCGCCGCGCTCGAGCTCGGCGATGTCGGCCTCGTCGATCTCGCCCATGACGTAGCTCTCGGTGCGCTCGGCGTCGCGCATGCGGGAGCTGGCGAGCCCTTCCTCGCTCTCGTGCATGAAGTAGGCGATGACCCGTTTCCTCCCCATGGCGGCCTCCGTGGATACAGGCGTCGCTCAGCAGTCCTTCGCGAGCTCGGCGAGGCGCTCGCGCACGTCGGCGGGCAGCTCCCGGCTCTTCGGCTCCTCGAGACCGAGTCCCTCGAGATACCGGTCGAGATCCGGCTGACAGGCGAGGAAGCGCAGCAGGTTCTCGGGGCGATAGGGCGTCCTCAGATCGGGAAAGCGCAGCTCTCCGTTCTCGTTGCGCGCCTGCGGATCGGACTGCAGCCGGTGGATCGCCGAGACCGAGAGCGAGAGGTTGGCCGACTCCGGCCAGCCGAGGAGCGACCGGCGCCCGCGGCCGTAGCGCAGCCGCATCCCGTCGAGGATCCGGTAGATCCACGACTCGCTGCGGTAGAGCCGATCCTGCGGATAGCGGCGGTAGATGCGGGCGAACTCCCGGTCGACCGCGAGCCCCTGCGCCTCGGCCGCGTCGAGGATCCAGTGGAAGGCCAGGTTGGCGAGCCCGTCGTCCACGTAGCCGCCGCCGACGTTCGAGTGGACGCCGGCGAACCAGCGCTGCTCGAGCGTCTGGCCCGGCAGGTGTCCGGTCCAGATCTCGGGGCGGAAGTCGTAGCGCGCCTCGTCGATCGCCAGCGCCTGCCGCGCGTGGCGGACGATCGACGCCGGCTGCCGGTCGACGTGGAAGCTCTTGCTGGCGGTCGAGGTGCCCTCGCCGGCGGCACGGAAGCGCGAACCGAGCGCCATCACGGTGTCCCAGACCCCGAGGAAGCGGACGTCGACCCGCTGGAACGGCGCCAGCGGCTCGCGCGGGCTTTTCTCCCGCGCCCGGTCGGCGTTGATCGCCCGCACCACCTCGGCCGCCGGCCCCTCGCCGCGCGAGTCGAGGTAGGCGCGGAAGAGCCGCGGCAGGTAGTAGGCGTCGCGCTTCCCGGGCAGGCCTCCGGCCCAGTCGAGGAACCGGGTCAGGGCGCGCGCCGTCGCAGCGCCGCGGCTGAAGCCGAAGACGAAGAGCTCGTCGCCGGGCCGGTGGTTGAGCACCAGGAAGTTGAGCGCCTCCTCGATGTTGTTCTCGAAGCCCGCGCCGTAGGCGCCGCCGAGCAGCTTGTCGGCGCCGGCGAGCAGGCGGTTCGAGACGCCCGGATGGCGCGAGAGGGAACCGACCCCGACGTCGTAGTAGGCGACCTGTTCCCGCCCGCTGGCGGCGTCCACCGGAGAAACCGCGCGGCAGAGCTTGAGCACGTTCGACGGCTTGAGCACGTGGTGCCCGTCGTCGCGCTGCTTCTCGACGTAGGTGCTGTTCCAGGTGCCATCCAGGCAGAGGACGAGTCGCTTCGGGTTCATGGGAACGGGTTCCTCCGGGGCGGCCGAGAGACGAGCGGCGAGGCACGGCAGCGCGACGCCGAAGACACCGAGGGCCAGCCAGCCGCGACCGCGGCGGCGCTGCGGCCGGGTTGGCCGTCGCCGCGCCACCCCTCCGGGCTCATCCTGCCGTCCTGCGCCTCGCGCCCTCGGCTCCTTCGTCGGGAGCTCCTTCTCCAGCTGCTCCGGGCCAGACTGGTCCCACCGGCCGCTGGGCGTCGTGGCGCCCGCGGCGGCCGGGAGGTCGACCTGGAGGGTACCCCTCTGAAGAGAGACGAACCGGGAGGGGATTCCGAACGGACCCGACCACCCCCCGCCCCCGCGCCGGGGGCGAGCGGGCCGGGCGTGCGCGCTCGGGCGCCCCCGGGAGCCACCTGCCCGAGCAGCGTGCGCCGGTCTCGGGCCCGTCGCCCCTTCGCAACGACCGGCGTGGGGGGAGGCCCGGACCCGGAGGATCCAGCTCTCAAGCTCGGAGCCTTCGAAGTCGAGGTGCTCCGGAGACAGGACCCGAGCTGGATCGGAATCGGGGGGAGGTTCCCGGCACGGATCCAGGACGCGGTGGGCGCTGGTCGACGAGGCCGCCAGGGTGCTCGATTCTCGGTCGCCGCGCCGGGGATCGGCCCGGAGCCTCGGCTCGCCCGCGTCTCCCCGCGAGCTGCAACCTGCTGCGAGACCGGTTCCAGTGAGATCATCCGAACCGGACGAACGCTGCCGGCGGACCGACGTCGGGGCAGGCCGCGGAAGGACCCCTGCATCCCTCGGCCGGACGCTGCTCGTCATCGGAGATCGATCACTCGAGGAGCAAGTCATGAGCAGTGGAGACAAGTGCCCGTTCAGCGCCGCGCACGGCTCCCGCACCACCACTGGTGCGCGGTCGAATCGTGACTGGTGGCCGAATCAGCTGAACCTCAGGATCCTGCACCAGCACTCCTCGAAGTCCAGCCCGATGGGCCCCGGCTTCGACTATTCCCGCGCTTTCGAGCAGCTCGACCTGGCCGCGCTCAAGCGGGACCTCCATGCGTTGATGACCGATTCGCAGGACTGGTGGCCGGCCGACTACGGACACT
>JAFNAE010000036.1 GCA_017860005.1 Acidobacteriota bacterium
AGGGCGCGCACGACGGACCCCACCGGGATCTCCTTGCGCGCGCCGTCGGCGGCCTCCATGACCAGGGTCTCGGCGAGGAGCGCCTCGCGCCGGCGGAAGAGATCCTCCGCCAGGCGCTCGTACTCGGCCTGGCGTCCGGCGAGCGCGGAGTCGATTTCGCGCTGGCCGCGCTCGAGCTCGGCGGGAGGTGGCGCGTCGAGCGCGAGCCGCTTGCGCGCCAGCCGGAGCTTCTCGATCGCCAGGTTGACCTCGCCGATCGGCCCGCGTTCGAGCTTGCGGATCGCGGCGCGCTCGGCGCTCTTGCGCCGGTGGAGGGGTCCGAAGTCGCGCCACACCGCGTCGCTTCCGCTGGCGATCACCCGCTGGCCGGCGCGCAGCTCCACCATGCGGCCGTAGAAGTTGCCCCACTCGAGCCGCTCGAGCACGACCGCGTCGCGCGGGCGCTCGCGCGCGACGACCGACGGCTCGTCCACCCACTGGAAGTCGCCGCCGGTCAGGTCGCGGTTGCCCAGCCGCATCTGGACCCGCGCGAGCTCGCCTCCGGGCCGCTCGGGCGCGGGCACGACCTCGGTCGAGTGCGGCTCGCCCAGGAGCCTGCGGCCGTCGGCGAGGGTGAGCTCGAGCAGGTCCTTCTGCCAGAAGTAGCGGCCGCCCTGGTAGCCGATGATCGCCAGCAGGCCGAGGATGAGGAGCAGATTGAGGGCGAGCGCGCCGCCGCACAGGGCGGTCATCGACAGGCCGAGGAAGTCGCGCTGGCGCTGGCTGGCGGACGGTTTCATGGCCGGGATCTCAGAGCTGCGCGTACTTGCGCCGCAGGCGCTGGCGCACCAGCTCGGCCGCGGTGTTGACCAGGAAGGTCAGGACGAAGAGCACCAGCGCGGCGAGGAAGAGCGTGCGGTAGAGGGTGCCGCCGTGCGGCGCCTCCGGGATCTCGACCGCGATGTTCGCCGAGAGGGTGCGGAAGCCATTGAAGGGGTTGAGCTCCATGATCGGGGTGTTGCCGGTGGCCATGAGCACGATCATGGTCTCGCCGACCGCGCGCCCGAAGCCGATCATCACCGCCGAGAAGATGCCGGGCGAGGCGGTCGGCAGCACGACCCGCGTCACCGTCTGCCAGCGGTTGGCGCCGAGCGCGAGCGAACCGGCGACGAGGTTGCGCGGGACGTTCGAGAAGGCATCCTCCGAAATGGCGAAGATGATCGGGATCACGGCGAAGCCCATCGCCAGGCCGACCACGACGGCGTTGCGCTGGTCGTAGGGCAGTCCGGTCGTGGCCAGGAGCCAGCTCTGGAAGTTTCCTCCGAAGACCAGGCGTTCGAAGCCCGCGGAGAGCGAGACACACAGGCCGATGCCCGCGGCGACCACCGCCAGGTAGAGGAAGACCTCGGCCCCGGCCGGGAAGCGGCCCCGGATGCGCCGCGGCACGCGGTACCAGGCGAGGCCGGTGAGCCAGACCAGGAGCGGCAGCAGCAGGAAGGCCAGCACCAGGGCCGGAAAGATCCGCTCCAGCACCGGCGCCAGCCAGAGACCGGCCAGGAAGCCGAGCACCACCGAAGGCAACGAGGCCATGATCTCGACCGTCGGCTTGATGAAGTCGAGCAGCCGCGGATGGAGGAACTGCGAAGCGAACATCGCGCCCAGGATGGCGAGCGGGATGGCGATCGCCAGCGAATAGAGCGTGCCCTTGAGCGTGCCGGCGACGAGCGGCGTGAGCGAGAGCTTGGCCTCGAAGTCGTCGGTGCCGCCCGTGGACTGCCAGACGAACTCGGGCTTCTCGTAACCCTCGAACCAGACGCGGCCGAACAACGCCCGCCACGAGATCTCGGGGTGGGGATTGTCGACCTCGAGGAAGGCGAGCGCCGCGGGCGAGGCGAGGAAGGCGCCGTCGCCCTTGGGGGAGAAGATCGCGGCGGACACGCCGGGGAGCGGCGAGCGCCCCCGCCAGAGCACGCGCTCCGAGGTCGAGAAGTAGAGCCCGAGCTCGCCGCTCGCGTCCTGGACCAGGAAGGTCCGGTTGCGCCGCGAGGGCTCGATCCCGGTCACGGCCGCGCGGTGGGCGGGGAAGTCGCGGATGCGGGTGAGGACGAAGGTCTCGTCGGACTGCCGGACCGGGAACCAGACGGAGAGGGCACCGCTCTGCTGGCCCACCACCAGGGAGCGGTCGCCGATCAGGAAGGTCATCGCGGTGATCGCGGCACTGCCCGCCGTGGTGGCGTGCGGGGGCGCGCCCTCGCTCTGGTCGAGCCGCCACCAGAGCAGCTCGCCGCTCTCGGTGCCGCCGTACAGATTGTGCTGGTCGGCGTCGAGGAGCAGCCGGGTCAGGCGCGGCGCGACCGGGAGAGTCAGCCGTTCCTCGCTGCTCTCGACCTCGCCCGAGAAGGCGTTCTCGGTGGTCTCGCGCCGGACCACGACGAGCGAGCCGTCGGCGAGCTGAGCCGCCGCCGCCGCGCGCTCGTGCCCGACGATCTGCGCCGCGAAGGCGCCCAGCGGCCGGCGCTCGGGGTCGAGCGCGATCTCGACCGGCGGCGGCAGCTCCGGACGCACGACGCGCCGCTGCCCGGCGTCGAACTCGACGCGCCACTCGACCGGCTGCCCCAGGACGCGTCCGTCGCTGGTCGCCGCGGCGATCGACTGGGCACCCGGCGCCACGCGTCCGCGGGTCAGCGTCGGGCGGTGCACGCCGGGGGAGCGCGCTGCCTCCACTCCGCTGCCCCCACTCCGCCGCCGGCGGTCGGGCTCGCGTCCTCGCTCGCGAGCAGGGGGCGCTCGGCGACGAGCGCGCCGTCCGCGAGCCGGAGGACGCGCAGGACGCCCTCCGGACCGAGGGTGGCGACGTGGGTCTGGTGCTCGTCGACGAGCAGGGCGTCGATCGGGTGGGCGACCGGAATCGAGACCCGGACGGCGACCCGCGCCGGGCGGGTCAGGGGCAAGACCTCGACCAGGATGAAGATCAGGATGCCGAGGATGCTGGCGATGATCGCCATGCCGCCGAGCGTGACCACCCAGCGCGCGAGCCGGTCGGCCCACAGCCGGCGGGCCGAGGTGCGCGCCGTAGCGGGCGGCGTCCTCGGGCCCGCGGCGCGCGCGGTGGGTGCTGGTCTCTCGGCGGGCAGAGCCATGCAGTCTCCTCAGCGGGAGCGAAGACGCCGGCCCGGCGGCGGGCGCCGCCGGGCCTCGTGGCGTCCGGCGGTGACTACTTGAGCTTCGCGAGCTCCTCGCCCACGATCTTGCCAGAGACCGGGAGGTAGCCGTCCTTGACCACCGTCTCCTGCCCCTCGCGCGACATCACGAAGCGCAGGAACTCGCGCACGAGCGGGTCGAGCGGCTGGTTGGGGGCGGCGTTGTAGTAGACGTAGAGATAGCGCGACAGGGGGTACTTGCCGGACAGGACGTCACCGGCATCGGTACCGTAGAACTGGCTGTCCTTGCCGGCCAGGGCGACCGGCTTGACGCCCGAGGTCCGGTAGCCGATGCCGGAGTAGCCGATGCCGAACTTGTCCTCGGTCACGCCCTGGACCACCGAGGCCGATCCGGGCTGCTCCTTGACCGTGTCCTTGTAGTCGCCCTTGGCGAGCGCCATCTCCTTGAAGAAGCCGTAGGTGCCGGAGGCCGAATTGCGGCCGTAGAGCGAGATCGGCTTGGCGGCCCACTCGCCGGTGAGGCCGAGGTCGCCCCAGGTCTTGATCTCCTTGCCGCCCATCTTGCGCGTCTTCGAGAAGATCGCGTCGACCTGCTGCAGGGTGAGCCGGTCGAGCGGATTGTCCTTGTGGACGTAGATGGCGAGGCCGTCCACCGCGACGCGCGCCAGGGACGGCTTGTAGCCGTACTTCTTCTCGAACTCGTCGATCTCCTCGGCCTTCATTGCCCGGCTCATCGGCCCGAGCTGCGCGGTGCCCGCGATCAGCGCCGGGGGCGCGGTGGACGAGCCCTTGCCCTCGATCTGGATGCGCACGTTCGGATACTGCTTGCCGAAGCCCTCGGCCCAGAAGGTCATCAGGTTGTTGAGCGTGTCCGAGCCGATCGAATTGAGATTCCCCGAGACGCCGCTCGCCTTGGCGTAGGGCCGGATCGAGGAATCGACCTGCGCGGGCTGGGCCGCGAGGGGGGCGGCCACCAGCAGGGCGAGCGCCGAGGCCGGGACGATCGACGACAGTTTCATGCGTGCTCCTCCTTGGACGGGGGCCCGAACGGCGCCGGGCGGTTGGATGCCGCCGGGACGGGTCGCCCCACGGGGGCGGACCGGAGCCGGTGCATCCGGGACGGTGGCCAGTCTGGCAAGGAGGTTTGTCAGGGGGGGAGAGAGGATGTGACGGCGGTGTGACAGGCGCCGTCCTCTGGGGCCGTGCTCGGGCGGAAACGAGGAGGCCGCCCGGCAGGGCGGCCTCGGAAGTCAGTGCGGTCCCCGAGTGCGCTCAGCCGGCGGCGCCGGTGCTGTGCCGGATGTCGCGCCCCTCGACGTAGAAGATCACGTCCTCCGCGACGTTGGTGGCGTGGTCCGCGATGCGCTCGTAGTTGCGGGCGATGAGCAGCAGGTGGAGGGCACGGGTGATGTTCTTCGGGTCCTCGATCATGTAGGTGACGAGCTCGCGGAAGAGCTGCTTGTAGAGGCCGTCCACGTCGTCGTCCCGCTTGCACACGTCGAGCGCCGCGCGCGCGTCCCTGCGCACGAAGCTGTCGAGCGCGTCGCGCACCATGCTCTGGGTCAGGTCGGCGAGCCGGGGCAGGTCGATGTAGGGCTTGAGCGGCGGCTCCTGGTTGAGCACCTCGACCGCCTGCGCCACGTTGACCGCCGAATCGCCCATGCGCTCGAGGTCGGTGGCGATTTTCATGGTCGCGACCAGGAAGCGCAGGTCCACCGCGGTCGGCTGCTGCAGCGCCAGCATGCGGTTGCACAGGGCGTCGGTTTCGACCTGCAGGTGATCGACCTCGTCGTCGGTGCGGATCACCGCCTGCGCGCGCGGTTGGTCGCGGTCCATCAGGGCGCGCATCGCCTCCTGGATCATGCGCTCGACCACGCCGCCCATGCGCAGCAGGGACTGGCGGATCTTGTCGAGGTCCTGGTCGCGGTGTCGTTCCATGGGGTTCCCGATGATAGCGCGGCGCGCGCGGCGCCGGGACGTGAGAGAAAAAGCGGGGGAGGCCCCGAGGCTGGAGGGCCTCCCCCGGACCGAGGGAGGGTGGATCAGAAGATGACCTGAAGCTGGACCCGGAGCTCGCCGAGGTCGGTGCCGGAGTTCTTGTCCTCGTAGGTGAAGTAGTCCGCCTGGATCTTGTTGACGTGCTTGTTGAGGTAGTAGCTGACGCCCAGGCCCTGGCCCTCGAAGTTGAGCAGCGCGCTGGCCAGGTTCGAGACCGAGAAGGCCGTGTCGCGCTCGATGTCCTCGAAGCGCGCCGCGATCTCGAACTTCTTGTTCGGGAAGAGGTAGCCGGCCTGGATGTAGTAGCCCTTGTTATCGGACTTCACGTTGCCCTGGTCCTCCGCATCCTCGTCGAAGTACTCGCCCTGGACGTTGAAGCCTTGCCACTTGAAGGCGGCCTCGTAGCCGAGGCGGAAGACGTCGATGGCGGAGCTGCCGGTGCCGATGGTGTTGTCCACGGCCCCCAGCCCCAGCACGAGCCTGGGCGAATCGGGGTAGTCGAGCGAGCTCTCCTCGAACTTGTACTCACCGAACGGCATCCAGGCGACGCGGCCCGAGTAGAGGTAGTCGTCGTTGTCGTTGATGTTGATGTTGCGCGCGATGCCGTTGTAGGCGCCGACCGCGTACTCGAAGGTCTTCGCCTCGTTCATGCCCTCGAGGCGGATGCCCTGGTCGCGGCCGGGGGCGTAGAGGGCGTTGCCGATCCAGCGGTCGACGAACTGCTGCTTGCCCGACGACGTGTACTCCTGGCGGCCGAACGGCACCTTGCCCTGTCCGACCCAGATCGTGGCCATAGGGTGCTTCGCCCACCAGATCTCGGCGTCCTCGAGCTCGGGGCCGCGGCGCACCGTGGTGCGCAGCGAATCGGAGACGATCGAGGCCCCGGTCACGTAGCCGGCGCCCACCCAGTTGGCCTGCAGCTTGAACCTGAAGTCGCCCGCCTTGCCCTCGACCGCGGTCTTGGCGCGGCGGATCAGGAAGCTGCCGACGTCCTCGCCCTCTTCGCGGTCGAAGTAGGCGTAGCGCGCTTGGACGCGGTTGGAAAGCGAGATCTCGGCGTCCTTGGTCTTGAACGTCGTCTTGCCGTCCTTCCAGGACACCTCGAAGGGCGGCTTGTAGGGCTTCGGCGTCTCGCGCTCGTAGCCGGGCAGGTCGTGCTTGAAGAAGTAGAGGTCGGCGGCGGTCTCGTTCTCGGCGACCAGGGTCAGGCCGCCCTCGGCGCGCC
Source organism: Acidobacteriota bacterium (assembly GCA_017860005.1). Classification (GTDB taxonomy): domain Bacteria; phylum Acidobacteriota; class Thermoanaerobaculia; order Multivoradales; family JAGPDF01; genus JACTMI01. The sequence goes on from JAFNAE010000036.1 coordinate 6,364, forward strand.
CGATCAGGGTGATGGCGGTGCCGATCTCGCCGGACTCGGAGAACGACTTGAAGCGCTCCGGGGTGTTGAAGACGTAGATCCGGCCGTCCTTCTCGAGCTCCTGGTAGAAGAGCGAGAGGACCTGCTGGGCCCGGGCGGGCGCGGCGAGCGCCCCGCCGAGCAGGGCGAGCGCGGCCAGACCGGCGGCGACGAGAGACTTGCGCATGAGCATCTCCTCCGATGCGAGGTTGAGAACCGGGAATCGTCGGGTTCCGGTCGCCGCAGCGAGCGGAGTCTCCTCGGATCGGGGAGAAGCCTAGGGGCGGCCCCCGCGCGTCGCGGCGACGCGGCGGTGACAGGCGTGCGACAGGCCGGGCGGGCTGTCCGATAGGTGCCCGATAGGTGCGATAGGTGCCAGCCGCTTGAAGTGCGACAGCCGCTAGGTGCCCAGCCGAGAGGGCAGTGAGATTGCCGATGGGTGCTGGCCGGCCGATTGGTGGTCGAACTCGTCGAGGGCGCGCGATCGAACGCTGCGATGGGGGAGGACGCCCGGGCTCTGAGGCGTTAAGGATGCATCGAGAAAGAGGGGCCCCTTTCCATCTCATCCTCGGTCCCGGACTTCCTACCGTGTAGCGTGGGAGCCCTACCCTAAGACTCACCCCGATTGCGCGATGAAGGGAACGGGAGGAGGGAAGCAGCCCTGGGGGAAGCGCGCGAGTGGTTCGCGGAGATCGCCGCCCTGACGGAATCGCTCGGAGGCCTCGCGATAGGCGCGAACGAATCGCAGGTAGGCGGCGCGCATGGAACGCCGCGCGACCTTGGAGGCGGCGTGCACGAGCGGCGCGGGCCGCCGTGCGACGCGATCCGGGGCGTCGTGCGGGTTCTGCCGAGCGAGGTGATGCTGGCCAAGCGGTTCCTTCCCGCTGTCTTCTCTGAGCCGGGTCGATTCGATCTCGACGGTCTCGATGAGCTCGGCAACTCGATAGCGTCGCTGTTCCGGGGTCAGATGGCTCCAGCATGGCAGCGGTGCCAGTTCGAAGCGCTCGAGCTGGACGAAGCCCTCGCGCTCGAGGAGCTTCCTCCTGCTGCCGGCCCGGTACTGGCGCGTCCGGTCATACCAGTGCCCTGCGATCGGTTCTCCGGTCCGGAGACTCCGCACGGCGCTTGCCCCCGGCCAGTCCTCGGGTCGGCGGACGAGGTTCTCCTTGCAGCCGTGGCGGAGCAGGTAGAGAAGCCGCTCGACCTGGGCTGCGGGTTCCTGCGAGACGAGGATCGCCTGGTAGCGGCGCCCCCAGAACTTCTCGCGCCAGCGTACGGTGCGACCGACTTCGCGGGCGAGATTGGAGTTGAGGTAGTTCATGAAGGCGGCGAGCCGGGCGGCGCTCGGCGCCGTGAGGAGCAGGTGGAAATGATTGCCGAGGAAGACGAAGGCGTGAACCTGCACCGGATAGAGCCGTACCGCGCGAGCGAGGACGCCTCGACAGAGGTCAGAGACGAGCGGAGTCGGCTGGAGCAGGAGCCGCCCCTGCAACGTCCGGCAGGTGACCTCGACGAGCGAGCCGGGTGGATGAAAGCGGATACGGCGCCCCACGAGGACAGAGGACGGAATCCGCTGCCCGCGGTCTTTCGACAAGCGGGTGGCACCTGAGGGCGCGCACCCTGGGGGCGCTGGGCGGCTCTCGCGCCGCGTCAGTCCGCCAGGGTGGTGAGGTCGCCGGGGTCCTCGCCCATCTCGACCGCCTTGAGGTAGCGGCGCACGATCTTGCCCGAGCGGGTCTTGGGCAGCGTGTCGCGCAGGTCGATGTCGGCCGGCACCGCGATCGGGCCGAGATCCTGGCGCACGTGGTCCTTGAGGCTGCCGACCAGGCCGGCGCCGGCGGCGATCCCGGGCTTGAGCACCACGAACGCCTTGATGCGCTGGCCCTTGATCGGATCAGGCAGACCGACCACCGCGCTCTCGGCGACCGAGGGGTGGCGCAGCAGCGAGCCCTCGACGTCGGCGGTGCCGATGCGGTGGCCGGCGACGTTCATCACGTCGTCGGCGCGGCCGAGGACCGCGAAGTAGCCGTCGGCGTCCCTGACCGCGATGTCGCCGGCGGCGTAGCAGCCCGGGAACTGCGACCAGTAGTCCGCGTAGCGGGCGGGGTCGTTCCAGATCGAGCTCATCATGTAGGGGAGCGGCGCGCGCAATACGAGCAGCCCGCCCTCGCCGGGCGGCAGCGACTCGCCGTGCGGGCCGACCACGTCGGCGACCACGCCGGGCAGGGGTTTGCCGACCTTGCCCGGCCGCACCTCGAAAGTCGGCAGCGTGCCGAGCACCGGCCCGGCGATCTCGGTCTGCCAGAAATTGTCGACCACCAGCCCGTCGCTCTGCCCGACCAGGTTCTGCTGCGCCCAGAGGTGGGCCTCGGGATTGAGCGGCTCCCCGGCGCAGGCGATCAGGCGCAGGCGCGAGAGATCGTAGCGCCGGGGCACCTCGGCGCCGTGGCTCATCCACATACGCATGGCGGTGGGCGAGGTGAACATGATGTTGACGCCGTAGCGCTCGACCAGCTCCCAGGTGACGTCCGGGCTCGGATGGTCCGGCACGCCCTCGCGGCAGAACACCGTGGCGCCGATCGAGAGCGGGCCGTAGACGATGAAGGAGTGACCGACGATCCAGCCGATGTCCGACGTACTCCAGTAGATGTCGCGCTCGCCGATCTGGTAGAAGGCGCGCGCCAGGTAGGTCACGCCCACCAGGTAGCCGCCGGCCGCGTGTACGACTCCCTTGGGGCGGCCCGTGGTGCCCGAGGTGTAGAGGATGAACAGGGGGTCCTCGGCGGCCACCGGCACGGGGCGGCAGTGGATGTCGCGCGCCTGCTGGATGTCGTAGAAGTCCTTCTCGCGTTCGCTGTCGAAGACGACCGGGGCGTCGCCCGGGCGCGAGCCGCGCCGGTGGACGACCACGTGCTCGACGAAGGTGAGATCGCGCACCGCCTCGTCGACGGTGGGCTTGAGCGGCACCTTGCGGCCGCGGCGCAGCGTGAAGTCCGAGCACACCACGACGCGCGCCTGCGAGTCCTCGATCCGCGCGCGCAGCGCCTGCGTGCCCATGCCCGCGAAGACCACGGAGTGGATGGCGCCGATGCGCGCGCAAGCGAGCATGGTGATGATGCCCTCGGGCACCATCGGCATGTAGACGATGACGCGATCGCCCTTGACCACCCCCAGACGCTTGAGCGCGTTGGCGAACCGGTTCACCTCGCGGAAGAGCCGGTTGTAGGTGTAGGTGTGCTCCTCGCCGTCCTCGCCCACCCAGATCAGGGCGGCCTTGTTGCGCCGGTCGCCGTAGACATGGCGATCGATGCAGCTGACGGTGACGTTGAGCTGCCCACCCACGAACCACTGGTGGTGCGGCGCCTCGAAGCGCAGGACCTCGCTCCACGGCTCGGCCCATTCGACCTCGCTCGCCCGCTCCGCCCAGAACGACTCCGGGTCCGTCTCGGCGTGGGCGCGCTCGACCGCGTCGTTGGCCAGGAACGCCTCGCGCGCCAGCTTGATCGGCGGACGGATCACCGTCGTGTCGCGGGTGAGGCGCTGGATCGCGGCCTGCTGGGACTCCGACAGCGCGAGTCTGTCGTGGTCTCCCGGCCCCTCCGGCATGCGGTCGTCCATGATGAGTCTCCGTGGCGATGGGCGGAACGGAAACCGCAACCTAGCAGGGTCGGAGCCGGAGCGGGCCGTCCGGGTGGGCGGCCGGTGGCCGCCGTCCGCGGGGGCGGGCCGCCGGGACCGGGTCAGGAGGCGGGGCCGGAGGCCCGCGGCAGCAGGACGCGGAAGGTCGAGCCGACCCCCGGTTCGCTCTCCACCTCGACCCGCCCCTGGTGCGCCTGGGCGACGTGCTTGACGATGGCGAGGCCGAGCCCGGTACCGCCCTCGTCGCGTGCGCGCCCCCGATCGACGCGATAGAAGCGCTCGAAGATGCGCGCGAGGTGGGCGGGGGCGATGCCGATGCCGGTGTCCGCGACCTCGAGCACGGCGTGCTCACCCTGCTCGCGCAGGCGCACGGTGACCGCGCCGCTCTCGCGGTTGTACTTGACCGCGTTGTCGAGCAGGTTGGCGAGCAGGCGCAGCAGGCCGTCCGGGTCGCCGACGACCGCCGGCACGCCGCCGGCCTCGACCACGACTGCGATCGAGCGGGCGGCCGCCGCGGCCCCGACCAGCTCGGCCGCCTCGTGCGCGAGCTCGCGCAGGTCGACGCGCTCGAGCGCCCGGAACGGCTGCGTTCCCTCCAGGCGCGACAGCGTGAGCAGGTCCTCGAGCAGGTCGCCGAGCCGCCGGCACTGGTCGAGGATGCGCTCGCTGAAGCGCAGGGCGGTGGTGCGCTCCTCGGCGGCGCCGTCCACCAGCGTCTCCGCGTAGCCCCGGATCGCGGCCAGCGGCGTCTTGAGCTCGTGCGAGACGTTGGCCACGAAGTCCTTGCGCATGCGGGTCAGGCGCTCGGCCTCGGTGATGTCGCGCGCCACCACCACCACGCCCCCGTCGGGCTCGAGCGGAGAGGCGAACAGCGCGAGCGTGCGCGCGGCCGGCTCGAGCCGCTCGAGCTCGGCGGAGGCGGCCCGGTGGGAGGCGAGCGTGGCGGCGATCAGGTCGTCGAGGCGTGCCTCGCGCGCGAGCCCGAGGACCTCCTCGGGCGCCGACTGGGCGGGCAGCCCGAACAGGTCGCGGAAGGCCGGGTTGACCAGCTGCCCCCGCCCGTGCCGGTCGGCGACCAGTACGCCCTCGGTCATGCTCGCCACCGTCGCCCGGAGGTGATCGCGCTCCGCCTCGACGGCCGCGATCTGCCCGCGGGCGTTGGCCGCGATGCGCTCGAGCGCGCGGCCGAGCGTGGCGAGCTCGCCCTGTTCCGGCACGGCGGGCCGGGCGCGGTAATCGCCCTCGCCCATGCGGTGGGCCGTGGCGATCAGCGCCGAGAGCGGGCGGAAGAGGCTGCGCGTGAGCCACCAGGAGAGCAGCGCCACCAGCGCGGCGGCGAGCGCGGCCGAGAGCAGCAGGGCGCCGGTCAGGCTCCGCCGCAACGACGCCAGGGAGGCGATCGGCAGGCCGAGCCGGACGATCGCGGCGCCGCCGTTCGCGTCGTGCACGAGACGCGCGGCGTAGGCGGTCTCGACGCCGGTGGTCTCGCTGCGCCGGATCGCGCGTCCCTCGCCGCGCGCGAGGGCCTCCGCGACCTCGGGCCGCGAGAGGTGGTTGTCCATCTCGGCGAGCTGGGCCGGCGTGCGCTCGCTGTCGGCGACCACCGTGCCCTCGATGGCGATGATCGTGATCCGGTAGGAGGTCTCCTCGGCGAGCGCGGTGACGCGCCGCTGGATCCCGGCGTCGGGCCGCGCGCGACCCGGCTCGGGCAGCGGCAGGGCGGGCGAGAGCAGGCGCAGCGTGGCCTGGAGCTCCTCGGCGGCGCCCCGCGCCAGCGTCCCCGGCACCAGGGCGAGGACGAGCGCGGCGACCGCGACGAGGGCGGCGGCCGCGGGCCAGAGCGGCGCCAGGCGGAGCTTCGGCGAGAACGGGATCGTCATGCGCCGGACAGCGTAGCAGCGGGCGGAGGCCCGCCCGGCTTGGGCGCGCGCGATTCTCCACAGCGGTTGCGGAATTCCCTGTCGAAAAACGCGCCCGCTCCCGCCCGACGTGCCGTCCTGGCGCGGCTCGCCAGCGTTCTGCACCGTTTCTTGTGCAGCGTCCGGAAGTGGAGCCGGATCAAGTGGTTGCGAATCTGCCTGGAGACGCGCCGGCGCCCGCGTGCGGCGCGCCGGGCGCGATTTCCGCAGTCGCGTGCGACGGGCCGGAAACGGCCTCGTTAACTCTCTGCAACGCAGGGACTTGGCGAAGCGGGTCCGGAGCGCGCTCAGGCCCGCCGCCGGCGCGGACGCTCGAGCCCGGGCCGGAACTCGATGCGGCGCTCGAAGACCTCTTCGAACAGCTCCGCCGCCTGGCGCGCGGCGGCGAGCTCGAGCGAGACGTCGTAGGGCGACAGCACCTCGACCACCACCGGTTTGCGCTTGACCAGCGCGGCGTAGAGCTCGACCACGCGGGCGGCGTGGGTACGGTCCAGGGCGTTCGCCACGCGCAGCAGCGCCGAGAGCCGGCGCACGGTCACGCGCTGCCAGCGCTCGAGCGCGGCGAACGACGCGTGCCGTCGTTTCGGCGCCGCGCCCCGGTGGTAGCGCGCGACGTGCGCGACGATCTCGATCTCGCGCGGATCGAAGGCGTCCAGACCCGCGGTCGAGATCAGGTAGAGCGAGTGTTTGTGGTGGCGCTGGAAGTGGACCGAGTAGCCGACGTCGTGGAGGAGCGCGGCGTGCTCGAGCCACTCGCGCTCGCGCACGCCGAGGTTGTGGACCGGCGCGGTGAGGTCGAAGAGGCGCACTGCCAGGCGGGCAACCTGCGTGGCGTGCCCGACCATGGCCGGCGCGCGCTGGGCGAGCTCGGCCACCTGCCGGCGGCGGGCGCTGGGCGCGGCGCCGCCGTCGGCCGCCGGCGCGCCCAGCGCCTCGAGCAGGAGGCCCTCGCGCAGCGCGCGGTCGCAGAGATAGATCCGGTCGGCACCGGCGCGGCGGGCGAGCTCCTCGAGCAGCACCGCGCCGGCCAGGATCGAGCCCGCGCGCGGCTCGTCGACCGGCGGCAGCGAGGCGATCTCGCGCCGGGTCAGCGTGCGCAGCCGCGCCACGACCTCGACGAGCTCCCGCAACCGGAGCTCGCGCAGGCCGCCGACCGGCAGGGCCCGTTCGCGGCCGGAGAAGTGATCGGCGAGGTCGCCGCAGCAGGCGGCCGTGCCGGAAGTCGCGATCACCCGCTCCACCCGGGCCGGGGGCCGCACCCGTGCGAGCCGCTCCCGGATGCGCCGGCGCAGCTTCTCGAGGGCGGCGGTCGCGGGCGGGTCGCCATCGAGCCAGGTCGCGCAGCGCAGCGAGCCGACCTCGAGGCTGCGCACCGCGCGCAGGGTGCCGTCGCGCGCGGTGCACCACTCCGTCGAGCCGCCGCCGACGTCGACCAGCACCGTCCAGCCCCGGCCCAGGTCGACCGCGTGGCGGACGGCGCGGAAGACGAGCGCGCCCTCTTCGGCGCCGGTGAGCTTGCGCACCTCGACGCCGGTCAGGGCGCGCACCTGGTCGAGGAACACGTCGCCGTTGGTGGCCTCGCGCACCGCGCTGGTGGCCACCGCCTCGACCCGCCCGGCGCCCTTGAGGCGCGCCAGCGTGGTCATGCGCAGGATCGCCTCGAGGCCGTCGCGCAGCGCGCGCGGCGAGAGCGCGCCGCGGCCGAGCGCGCTCTTGCCCAGCCGGACCATCTCCCGTTCGCGCGCCAGCACCCGGTAGCCGCCGGTGCCGTCCGCCTCGGCGACCAGGAGATGGATCGAGTTGCTGCCGATGTCGAGCGCCGCGACCCGGGCGGCCGCCGGCACCGGATGGACCGGCGCCGACGCGGGCGATCGGGGGCCGGACCGGGCCCGGGGCCTGGAGCTCACGCCCCGGATTCGATCACGACGCGGTGACGTCCGTGCGTCAGCGCAGGCGCACGACCAGGAAGTAGGCGGCGGCCGCGACCAGGCTGGAGATCGGGATGGTCAGGATCCAGGCCCAGACGATCCGGCCCGCGACGCCCCACTTGACGGCCGACAGGCGCTTGGTGGCGCCGACCCCCATGATCGCGCCGGTGATGGTGTGGGTGGTCGAGACCGGGATGCCGCCCAGCGTGGCGCCGATGATGGTGATCGCGCCGGCCGTCTCGGCGCAGAAGCCGCTGAAGGGCTGGAGCTTGGTGATCTTCGAGCCCATCGTCTTGACGATGCGCCAGCCGCCGAACAGGGTGCCGAGCGCGATCGCGAAGTGCGAGAGCAGGATCACCCACAGCGGCACCTCGAACGTCGCGAGGTAGCCGGACGCGACGAGCAGGCCGGTGATGATGCCCATCGTCTTCTGGGCGTCGTTGCCGCCGTGGCCGAGGCTGTAGAGGCCGGCCGAGAAGAGCTGCCCCTTGCGGAAGAAGCGGTCGAGCTTGTAGGGGTGCCAGCGCCGGAAGATCCAGGTCACGACGATCATCAGCGCCAGTCCGAGCACCATGCCCATCACCGGCGCGATGACGATGAAGGCGAGCGGCTTGATCCAGCCGGACAGCAGGACGGCGCCGAATCCGGCCTTGGCCACCGCGGCGCCGGCGTAGCCACCGACCAGCGCGTGGGAGGAGGAGACCGGGATGCCGTAGTACCAGGTCAGGAGGTTCCAGAAGATCGCCCCGAGCAGGCCGGCCAGGATGACCTCCTGGGTGACGATCGACAGGTCGATCATGCCCTTGCCGATCGTCTTGGCGACGTGGGTGCCGAGCACGAAGGCGGCGACGAAGTTGAAGAACGCCGCCCAGGCCACCGCCAGGCGCGGCGACAGGACCCGGGTCGAGACCACGGTCGCGATCGAGTTCGCCGCGTCGTGGAAGCCGTTGAGGAAGTCGAAGACGAGCGCGACGAGGATGATCGCGATCACCCAGCTCATCGCGGACTCACGCGTTCTTGATCAGCATGTTGCCGAGGACGTGGGTGAAGTCCTTGGCCTTGTCGCAGGCGTCCTCGAGATCCTGGTAGATCTCCTTCCACTTCATGACCTCGACCGCGTCCTTGCCGTTGTCCTTGCGGAACAGGGCGCCGAGCGAGGTCAGGTAGAGGGCGTCGGCCTGGTTCTCGAGCTCGGAGACGCGCACCATGCGCTCCTGAATGCGCGGCGCGTTGGTGTGGTCCCAGATCAGCTCGGTCACGGCGTCGATCTGGCGGCAGAGCTCGAGCAGGATCTCGGCGAAGCGGGTGAGCGGCTCGGGCGCCTCGCGGACCTCGAACAGCACGATGAACTGGGCGATCCCCTCGAGGTAGTCCAGGACGTCGTCGACGTCGACGGCGAGAGAGCGGATGTCCTCGCGATCGAAGGGGGTGATGAAGGTCGAGTTGAGCGCCTCGAAGGTGCGGCGCGTGATCTGGTCGCCCTCGTGCTCGACGGCCTTGAGCTCGACCAGCTTGATGCGCCGCTGCTCGAGGTCGGCGGCGGAGGCGATGGCGAGGAAGAGCTCCCCCGCGCGCACGAGGTTCTGGGTGCCCTGGCGCAGGAGCACGTGGAACTGCTCCTCGCGCGGCAGCAGGAAGCGGAGAACGGACGAGAATCCCATGGGCTCGGGAGGACGTGGCGTACGGGCGAACGCTATCACGGCCCGTCGGGCGGTCGACCCCGCGCCGCGCGAGGCGCGCCGCGGCTCCGGCGCGGCGTAGACTGCGCCGAAATGGCCGGATCCTCGCTGGCGGGGCAGGTGGCGATCGTCACGGGCGCGAGCTCGGGGATCGGGCTCGCCACGGCGCGCGAGCTCTCGCGCGCCGGCGCGCGCGTGGCGCTGGTGGCGCGCCGGCGCGAAGCGCTCGAGGCGCTCGCGGCCGAGCTCTCCGCGGCCGGACCGGGCAGCGCGGCGGCGCTGCCCGCGGACGTCACCGACGAGGCGGCGGTCGAGAGATTGGTGCGCGAGGTCGTGTCCGCGCTCGGGGCGCCCGACGTGCTGGTGAGCGCGGCGGGGGTGGGCGCGCTCACGCCCCTGGGCGCGCTCACCGGCGCCGACCTCGACCGACTGTGGGCGGTCAACGCGCGCGGCGCCATCCTCGCCGCCCGCCACGTCGCGCCCCTGCTCGCGGCGCGGGGGCGGGGCACGATCGTCCAGGTCGGATCGGTCTCCGCCCTGCGCGGCTGGCCCGGCGGCACCGCCTACGTGGCCTCCAAGTTCGCGCTGCGCGGCGCCACCGAGTGCCTGCGCGCCGAGCTCTCGCCGCGCGGCGTGCGCGTCGTCCACCTCTGTCCCGACCTGACCGACACCGGCCTGTTCGCCGCGGCGGGGATCGCCCTTACCGGAGGCGAGGCGCTGCTCGCGGCCGAGGACGTGGCGCGCACGATCCGCTTCGCGCTCGAGCTGCCGGACGGCGCCGAGCTCTCCGAGATCGTGATGCGGCCGGTGCGGAGGGCCTGAGCCGTGGGCCGGCTCGAGGGCAGGACCGCAGTGGTGACCGGCGGCGCCCGCGGCATCGGCCGGGCGATCGCGGAGCTCTTCCTCGCCGAGGGCGCCCAGGTCACCGTCTGGGATCTCGAGCCGGGCGAGCCGCGCGCCTGGCCCGGGCGCCCGCCCGCGCTCGAGCGCGTCGACGTCGCCGACCACGCCTCGGTGGTGGTCGCCGCGGCGCGGCTCGGCGAGCGCGCCGACGCGCTGGACGTCCTGGTCAACAACGCGGGCGTCAACCTGGTGCGCTCGCCGACCCTGCGCGACCTCTCGGCGGAGGAGTGGCGGAGCGTGCTCGACGTCAACCTGACCGGCACCCTGCAGTGCACGCAGGCGCTCCTGCCCCTGCTCTTCCGCAGCGCCGCCGGGCGGATCGTCAACTTCTCCTCGGTGCTGGCGCTCAAGGGCGTGCGCGGTCAGTCCGCCTACGCCGCGAGCAAGGCGGGCGTGCTCGGCCTGACCCGGGTCTGGGCGCGCGAGCTGGGGCCGCGCGGGATCACCGTGAACTGCGTGGTGCCCGGCTACATCGAGACCCACATGAACCGCGCCGTCTCGTCGGTGGCGCGCGGCGTGCTGCTCTCCCACACCGCGCTGCGCCGGGCCGGCAGCGCCGAGGAGGTGGCCCGCGCCTGCCTCTTCCTCGCCTCCGGCGACGCCTCCTTCGTCTCGGGCGCCGCCCTCCACGTCGACGGCGGCCTCTCGGCCTGAGCCGGGCGGGCTGCCGTCACGGCCGGGACGGAGGGACCGCCTCCCAGGCTCTGGTCACGGACGAAGGCTAGACTGCCGCAGCGATGACGACCGAGCCGCTCCCGGCCGCCCCGGCCGAGCCCGCCACGCCCGGGGAGCCTTCGCCCTTCTTCAACCGGGAGCTGTCCTGGCTGGAGTTCAACCGGCGCGTGCTGGACGAGGCCGAGGACCCGGCGGCGCCCCTGCTCGAGCGGCTCAAGTTCGTCGCCATCTTCGGCGGCAACCTCGATGAGTTCTTCATGAAGCGGGTCGGGGGCCTCAAGCGCCAGCTCGCCAGCGGCCGGACGGCGCTCTCCCCCGACGGGCGCACGCCCGCCGAGCAGCTCGCCGCGATCGCCGCGGCAGTGCGCCCGATGGTCGCGCGCGCGCGCCAGCTCCTGATCGGCACGCTGCTGCCCGAGCTCGCCGGCCACGGCGTCGCGCTCGTGCCGTGGCGCGAGCTCGCGGAGCCCGAGCGCAGCTGGTGCACGCGCTATTTCGAGGCCGACGTCTTCCCGATCCTGACCCCGCTCGGGCTCGACACCTCGCATCCGTTCCCGTTCATCTCCAACCTCTCGCTCTCGCTCGCGGTGGCGACCAGGAGCCCGGCGTCGAGCGAAGTGCGCTTCGCGCGCGTCAAGGTGCCGCCCTCGCTGCCGCGCTGGGTCCAGCTGCCCGACAGCCTGCGCTTCGTGCCCCTCGAGGATCTGATCGCGGAGCACCTCGACCGCCTCTTCCCGGGCATCGAGCTGCTCGAGGCGTACGCGTTCCGCGTCACGCGCGCGGCCGACGTCGAGCGCAACGAGGAGCCGGCCGAGGACCTGCTGGAATCGATCCAGGAGGAGCTGCGCGAGCGCCGCTTCGCCTCGGTGGTGCGCTTGGAGGTGGTGCCCGAGATGCCGGCCTGGATGCGCCAGCTGCTCGCCGACGAGCTCGAGATCACGCCCGGGGACGTCTACGAGGTGCGGCCGCCCCTGGCCGCCCGCGACCTCGCCGTGCTCGCCGCGCTGCCGGCGCCCGCGCTCAGGGAAGCGGACTGGCGGCCGGCGACGCCGCCGCGCCTGGCGCCCGGACCGGACGGGCGCGAGGCGGACCTCTTCCGCGTCATCCGCCAGGCCGACCTGCTGGTCCACCATCCCTACGACTCGTTCGCAGCGTCGGTGCAACGCTTCGTTCAGGTCGCCGCCGAGGACCCGGCGGTGCTCGCCATCAAGCAGACCCTCTATCGCACCTCGCGGCGCTCGCCGGTGGTGCAGGCGCTGATCGAGGCCGCGGAGCGCGGCAAGCAGGTGGCGGTGCTGGTCGAGCTGCGCGCGAGCTTCGACGAGGCGCGCAACATCGAATGGGCGGAGGCGCTCGAAGGCGCGGGCGCGCACGTCGCCTACGGCGTGGTCGGCTACAAGACCCACGCCAAGGTCTCGCTGGTCGTGCGCCAGGAGGCCGACGGGCTGCGCACCTACACCCACCTGGCGACCGGCAACTACAACACCGACACCGCCGAGCTCTACACCGACCTCGGACTGTTCACGTGCGACCCGGTGCTGGGCGCCGATGTCGCGCAGCTGTTCAACCTGCTCACCTCGGGCCGCATCGCCGACCAGACCTTCTCGCGCCTGCTGGTGGCGCCGGTCAACATGCGGCACGGCATCCTCGGGCGCATCGAGCGCGAAGTCGAGCACCAGCGCGCCGGCCGCGGCGGCCGGATCGTGGCGAAGATGAACTCGCTCGAGGACCCGGAGATCGTGCGCGCCCTCTACGCGGCGTCCGCGGCAGGAGTCGAGATCGACCTGATCGTGCGCGGCGTCTGCCGCCTGCGGCCGGGGCTGCCCGGGACGAGCGAGACGATCCGGGTGATCTCGATCGTCGGCCGCTTCCTCGAGCACGCGCGCATCTTCCACTTCGGCAACGCGGGCGATGGGGAGTACTTCATCGGCTCGGCGGACTGGATGTCGCGGAACCTCGACTGGCGCGTGGAGGCGATGGCGCCGGTCGACGACCCGGCGGCGAGAGCCGAGCTGCAGCGCATCCTCGACCTCCAGCTGGCCGACGACTGCAAGGCCTGGGAGCTCGGCGCGGACGGCGTCTGGCAGCGCCGCCGGCCCGCCCCGGGTGAGCCCGGCCGCGCCAGCCAGCGCCTGCTCATGGAGAAGGCGCGCGAGCGCGCGCGCCGCCCCCCGGCCTAGGGCACGGCCGCCGACCAGGCGGAGGTGTCGCCGGACTCGAAGCCGTCGGCGAAGAGCGGGACGCGCCACTCGTCGGCGCCGACGTCCGGCTCGGCGTCGCGCGGCTGGCCATCGAAGTCGTCGCCGGCGAGTGACGGCGGCAGCGGCGTGCCGCCGCCCACCGGCGGCAGGGCCGCGCCCGCCAGGTGGAGATCGCCTGCGGCGACGTCGGCGAACCAGGCGAGCGGCGCCGACTCCAGGTTGCCGGCGAGCGTCGCCTGGGCGCCGTCGCGCGCGCGCAGGTTGTGGCTGACCAGGTCGTTGGCGACGTTGACCAGGGTGTCCGGGAAACGCCACTCGATCGAGGAGAACGGCGCCGAGGTCGAGGCCACCGTGTCGTGGACGACCGCCACCACGCGCGCCTGCTCGATCGCGATGCCGGCGTCGAAGCCGTACTCCGAGGCGAACAGGTCGGAATCGGCGGCGGCGACGAAGTTGGCGCGGATCGTGCCGTCGACGTGGCCGAGGTAGGGGATCCCGGGATAGGGGTCGTCGGGGTAGGTGCGTCCGGTGCCGGTGGCGCCGAGCCCGAAGCCGATGCCGCGCGCGCAGTCGAGGATCAGGTTGCCCTCGACCAGCGTGTCGCGGCTGCCGCGCCAGAAGTGGATCGCGTGCTCGGACAGGCCGGCCGGGCACCAGAAGCCCATGATGCGGTTGCGCCGCACGATCCAGCCGCGGGCGGCGTGGGCGTCGATCCCGCCCGTGTAGCAGTTGTCCCGGATCTGCGCTCGTCCGGCGTCGGTGAGCTCGAGCGAGCTGCACTCGAGCCTGCCGTCGTCCACCCAGCCCTCGCCGATCGGGTTGACCTTGACCGCCTGCTGGCCGGGATCGACGATGCGCAGGTTGTGGAGCCGGACGCCGGTGATCGGGCTGCCGTCGCCCGAGGCGTGGACCGGATGGTCGTAGGCGCGGCGCAGCGTCAGGTCCGCGACGGTCACGTCCGAGGCGAGGATCGAGAGCAGCTCGCTCGTCTGGTAGGCACCGTCGAGCACCACCGCCTCGCGGTCGCCCGAGAAGGAGCGCAGCGTGATGCCCGGCGTGGTGAACACCAGACGCGAGACCGCGTCGCCCGCGCTCATGTCGTAGAAGCCGTCGTGGAGCAGGATCGTGGTGCCGCTGGCGGCGGCCGAGACGATGGCGCGCAGGTCGTCGGCCTGGGCCGGGAAGACCTCGATCGTCGCGCCGGACGGCGGCGCCAACGGGGGGCACGGGACCTGGGCGACCGCCGCCGCGGACCCCGCGAGGCCGGCCGCGAGGAGGAGCGAACGGGGTGAGAAGCGGCGGCTTCCGATCGGCATGGGACCTCCCTCAGGTCTCGGCGAGCGCCTCGACGAGCTCGCCCAGGCCGGCCGCCAGGGCGCGGGCCGAGCCGTCCGGGCGATCGCCCCAGCGCGCCTCGAACTCCTGCCAGAGCGCGGCGCGCCGGGCCGCGATGCCGCGCGCCAGCGCGGCGCGGCCGGGGCGTGCNNGGCGGCGGCGCGCGCCGCCGGCGGCGGTCGAGGTGACCAGCGAGCGCTCGGCCTCGGCGGCCTCCGCGGCGAGCTCGGCGGCCAGCACCGCGAGGTCGTTGGCGCCGCCCAGCAGATCCTGGAGCTCGCGCAGGCCGCGCACCGGCTCGCGCGCCGAGGCGAGCACCGGCGCCACCGGCTCGAGCAGGTAGCGCAGGCGCTTCGCCTCGATGCGCGCGCGGTGCGCCGCGGCCGGGTCGGGCGGGCGGCCGAGGCGCTCGAGCGCGCCGAGCAGGCGGTCGGCGTGGCGCGCGAGCTCCTCGCCCAGCGCGGCGCGGAACGGGCGCGGCCGCTCGTCCTCGCCACCGTCGAGGCGCACCTCGACGGTCCAGCTCGCGAGGCGGTCGCGCAGGCGGCCGGCGAGCTCGTCGAACTCGGCCAGCCCGTCGGCGAGGAGCGCGCGGTAGGCCTCGTCGCGCCGCGCCACGAGTCGCGCGCGCAGCGGCTCGGCGGCGCGCCGTTCGGCGGCGTCGGCGGTGCCCGCGAGATCGTCGAGCAGCGCGATACCGACCTCCGCGTCGCGCCCCGGATTGGTCGCCGCGGCGAGCCTGCGCAGCCGCCGCCGGAGCTTCCTGCCCATGGCGCGCGCGATCTCGTCGCGGTAGGCGCGCACCTGACTGCGCAGGCGGCGCAAGGCGACCCGGAAGTCGTGCAGCGCCTCCGGATCCTCGCCGGCGGCGAGCGCCGCGCGCGCCGCCTCGGCGCGCGCCAGCTCGGCGAGCGCGATGCGGCGCGCCGCCTCGCCGGCCGGCAGCGCGAGCAGGTCGGCGGGCAGCGCGGCGGCGCGCACCGGCGGGCTCACGGCGCGAGCTCGCGCAGCTGGCCGGCGGTCAGGTGCCAGACCAGCACGGCGGCGCCCGCGGCGGTCCGCTCCGGGAAGTCGAGCAGGGCGGCGCCGCCCTTCTTGAACTCGGCGAGCGTGCGCTCCTGGCCGGTGAGCAGGAGTCCCTCCAGGCGCGACAGGTCGGGCTCGTGGCCGACCAGCGCGACGGCGGCCGCGGCGCGCCGGGCGGAGAGCCAGGCCAGCACCTCGCCCGCCTCGCCCCCGGGCGCGAGTGCGCCGAGCGCGTGCAGCGCGGCACGCGCGCTCGCGGCGACGATCATCTCCGCGGTCTGGCGCGCGCGCACGAGCGGGCTGGTGGCGACCAGGGCCAGCTCCGGGACCTGAGCGGC
>JAFNAE010000290.1 GCA_017860005.1 Acidobacteriota bacterium
GGCCTTTGTCCCGTGAAGAGCGGGCGGCTTCCTCCTGCTGCGCCTCGATCGACTTGCTTTCCCAGCCCCTCGCCATCGCCCTAACAGTCTATCGAACTCTCCCTTCCGCGCTATACTCTCCGCCGTGGCCAGCCCGGACTTCCAGGCCGTCATGGCTCGCTCCACCGCGGCGCTCGAGCGGGGGCGGGGGCCGGAAGCGGTGCAGCTGCTCAGCCAGGCACTGCGGTCGCTCCCGCTCGGCCGCGACGAGGAGTTGGCGCTCCGCTGCGCGCTGGGCGAAGCCTGGCTGCTGCAGGATGACATCGACCAGGCCAGCGTCGCGCTCGGGCGGCCACCCGACGTGCTCCGGGAACAGATCGAGCCTGCGCGGCTGTCCGTGCTCTGGCGGCTCCACGGGCGCATCGCCTCGGCCCGCGGCGACCAGTCGCGCGCCATCGCGCTCCTCGGACGCGCTCTGAGGCAGGCCGAGCTCGCCCACGATTCACGGGCGATCGGCCTCGCCCACTTCGAGCTGGGGCTCTGCTACACGCAGGTCGGCGACCTTGCGATCGTCAAGGAGCAGATGACCAAGGCGACCTCGGCTCTTCACGCCGCCGGGGATCGGCGCCACCTCGCACTCGTCCATTCCCTGTCGGGGGTCACCCTCGCGCAGGCCGGCCGCTACGACGAATCGATGGCCGCCCTCCGTCAGGGAGAGCACCTCGCCGCGCAGATCCATGCCGACGACGTGCTGGCGACGATCTGCGGCAACCAGGCCAACGTCGCCATGATGCGGCATCGCCACGAGCAGGCGCTGGCCCTGGCCGAGCGCAGCGTGGCGCTTCACGAGAGCGGTGGCTCGCCGCATGGCCTGGCGGTCGGGCTGGCGACGCTCGGGCAGATCTGCGTCCGGGTCGGCAACCTCGACCGCGCCGAACAGGCGCTCAATCGGGCCCTGCAGCTTCGCACACCGGTCAAGTTCCACGAGACCACCGGGGCGGTCTTCGACACGCTCGCCCAGATCCACCTGATGCGCGGCTCGTACGAGCGGGCGGGCGAGTACCTCGAGCAAGCCCGGGAGGCTTACGGGAGTTACGGCAGACAGGCCAGCCGCTGGTACGAGTGGTCCATCCGGCTGCTGACCGCCAGGCTGGCGTTGCGCCGGGGACAGCTCCAGGAGGCGGCGCGACTGGCCGACGAGATGGCCTTCGAGCCGGGCGCGCCGCCCGCCGATGTGCTGCAGGCCGAGCTCGTGGCCGGCGAGGCGCTGCTCGCCCACGGCCTGGTCGCCGACGCCGAGCAGCGATTGTCGCGCGTGAGCAGCCGGCTGGACCCGCGGCTCACGCCGGGGGCCTGGGGCGAGTACCTGCGCCTGCGCGCCCAGGTGCACGTCGGCGCGGGTCGCCACACCGAGGCGTATCACGACCTGGCGCAGAGTGCGAGCGTGTTCGAGCTCCTGGGAGAGCGCTACCAGGCCGCCTTGAGCCGCCTCGCGCTCGGCCGGCTGGTCGCCGGCGCCGGTGCGCGCTCGGCCGCCGAGCGCCACCTGAAGGAAGCCATCTCGGTCTTCGAGGGACTGGGGGCCACCCCGGACCTCGAGGCGGCTCGGCACCTGGCCTCGAGCATCCCCACCCGGGTCAGCGCCGACTACATCGGCTCGCCGGCCGATGCCGACGACGTGATCGTGCGCCGGCTCGTGGATGCGGCGGTCGTGCCCGACCTGCTGGCAATCGAGGTCGCGGCCACGATACTCGAAGCCAGCGGCGGAGACGCCGCGGTTGTGTTCGTTCAGCCTCCCGACAACGAGATCCGCGTGACGGGCGCCGCCGCGTGCGACGGCGAGACGGCGGCGGCGCTCGCACGATCGGCGGCGGGGGGCGCCGCGTACGGGGCGGGAGAGATCGTCACTGAAGATCTCGGAAACGACCTCGATGGCCCCAGGCGAGCCGCGGTGGCCTCGCCGACACCGGTCGGCCACGCGGTCGGACGCCGGCTGCGGATGATTGCCGCCGTGGCGAGACAGGGCTTCGAGCTGAGCGGCCTCAGGGACGGCTCCGCGCGCGCGCGGGCACTCGCCGGCGAGCGGCGCCCCGAGACGCTGCTGCCCGGGTTCGTGTGTGCAAGCGCGGCGATGAACCGGGTGGTCGAACAGATCCAGCGCCTCCAGGACAACGAGCTCACGGTGCTCATCACCGGCGAGAGCGGGACCGGAAAGGAACTGGTCGCGCGCGCGATCCATCTCGGCTCGCCGCGCAGCACGGCGACCTTCCTTCCCTACAACTGCACGACGACGACGCGTGACCTCGCCGACAGCCAGCTCTTCGGGCACCGGCGGGGCTCCTTCACCGGAGCCGTCACCGACCAGCCGGGCCTCATCCGAACGGCCGAGGGGGGCACGCTGTTCCTCGACGAGGTCGGCGATCTCCCGCTCGAGATTCAACCGAAGCTCCTGCGCTTTCTCGAACAGGGCGAGGTCATCCCCGTGGGCGAGACGAGACCGCAGCGCGTGCAGGTGCGCGTGATCGCCGCCACCAACACGGACCTCGAGCAACGCGTGGCGGAAGGCAAGTTCCGGGAGGATCTCTACTACCGCCTGGCGGTGATTCGCATCCACGTGCCGCCCCTGCGGGAGCGCCGGGAAGAGATCCCTCACCTGTGCGCGCTCTTCCTCCGGGAGGCGGCCGAGCGGCTGGGAAAGCCCGACGTGGAGCTCAGCTCGGACACGCTCGAGCTGTTCTCGCAGTACTGGTGGCCGGGCAACGTCCGCCAGCTCCGCAACGAGATCCAGCGCGCGGTGGCGCTGAGCGCGCCCGGCGGGATCGTGGGCCCCGAGCACCTCTCGGCCGAGGTGGCCGCGCTGCGGGAGCCGAGCA
>JAFNAE010000291.1 GCA_017860005.1 Acidobacteriota bacterium
CCACGAGGCGAGGATCGCTGGGCGGTCCACGGTGACCATCTGGGGGACCGGCACTCCCCGGCGCGAGTTCCTCTTCGTCGACGACCTGGCCGACGCCTGTGTCTTCCTGATGCGCCACTACGACGGCGACGAGCACGTCAACGTCGGCACCGGCGAAGACCTCTCGATCCGCGAGCTCGCCGAGCTCGTGCGCGACGTCGTCGCGCCCGGGCTCCGGCTGGAGTTCGACGCCAGCAAACCGGACGGAATGCCGCGCAAACGCCTCGACGTGTCCCGCCTGCGCGGGCTCGGATGGCGCCATCGGACCGGGCTGCGCGAGGGCATCGAGGCGACCTACCGTTGGCTGGTCGCCGAGCTAGAGACCGGCCGGGTTCGCGGATGGGCCGCCGGACCACCCGTCCGAGCCACGCGAAGCGCTTCGTAGGCGGTCCTCGGGAATGAGCGCGCCCGCGGTCGTCCGCATCGAGCCACGGCGGGGAATCCGACTGGCGGAGCTCGGCGAGCTCTGGTCGCATCGCGAGCTGATCTGGGTGCTCGCCACACGCGACGTTCGCGTGCGGTACCGGCAGACGGTCCTGGGCGTGGCCTGGGCGGTGCTGCGCCCCATCCTCGCCGCCGCGCTCATGACCCTGGTCTTCGGGCGCCTGGCGAAGCTGCCCTCGGAAGGGCTGCCCTACTCGCTCTTCGCGCTGCTCGGCGTCGTGCCCTGGACGTTCTTCTCGGGCGCCGTCGCTTCGGCTTCCGAATCGCTGCTCGGTGCGCAGGCGCTGGTGACGAGGGTCTACTTCCCGCGCCTCGCGCTGCCGCTGGCCGCGCTCGGCGCTCCGCTCGTCGACCTGGCGGTCTCGCTCGTCCTCGCACTGGGCTTCGCGCTCTCATCGGGTCTCCGCCCGAGCGCGACCTGGACCCTGGTTCCGGTCGGCCTCGCGATCCTGTTCCTGGCGGCGGCGGGCCTCGGGGCGGGCCTCGCCGCGCTCAACGCGCTCTTCCGCGACGTCCGGCACCTGGTGCCGTTCGCGCTCCAGCTGGCGCTCTACGCCTCCCCGGTCGTCTATCCGGCGAGCCTGGTGCCCGAGCGCTACCGCGCCGCCTACTTCCTGAATCCGGTCGCGGGCGCGCTCGAGGCCTTCCGCGGCGGCGTCGCGGGCAGTCCTCCGGATCCCGCGCTGCTCGCGATCTCCGGCGCCTCTGCGCTCGCGCTGCTGATCGCGGGCGTCGCCCTCTTCCTGCGCGTCGAGCGGCGCCTGGCGGACGTGGTGTGAGGCGATGACGCTCGCGATCCGCGCCGAGGGGCTGGCGAAGCGCTACCGGCTGGGGGGCCACCGGCCGGGGCGCCTGCTCTACGAGGAGATCGGCGCACGGCTCCGGCGTAGGAGCGCGCCGCCGGGCGATCGGCCCGACGGCTGGATCTGGGCGCTCTCCGACGTCTCCTTCGAGGTCGCCGAGGGCGAGGTCGTGGGCGTCGTCGGCCGCAACGGCGCCGGCAAGAGCACGCTGCTGCGCGTGCTCAGCCGGATCACGGAGCCGACCTCCGGGCGCGCCGAGGTCCGGGGCCGGCTGGCCAGCCTGCTCGAGGTCGGCACCGGCTTCCATCCCGAGCTGACCGGCCGCGAGAACGTCTTCCTCAACGGCGCCATCCTGGGTCTCGGCCGGCGCGAGATCGCGGCCCGCTTCGACGAGATCGTCGCCTTCGCCGAGGTCGAGCGCTTCCTCGACACGCCGGTCAAGCACTACTCGAGCGGGATGTTCATGCGCCTCGCCTTCGCGGTGGCGGCGCACCTCGAGCCCGACGTGCTGGTGGTGGACGAAGTGCTCGCGGTGGGCGATGCGGCGTTCCAGCGCAAGTGCCTGGGCCGCATGGAGTCGATCGCGGAAAGCGGGCGCACCGTGCTGTTCGTCAGCCACAACCTGGCGGCGGTGCGCACGCTGTGCGCCTCGGTGCTCGTGCTCGAGGGCGGTCGCGCGGTCTTCCGTGGCCCGGTCGAGGAGGGGCTCGCGCGCTACGAGCGCCAGCTCGCCAGCGGCGGCGGCGAGCTCGAGCGCGCCGCGTTCTCGGGTCCGCTCGCCTCCGAGCTCGTGCTCGAGCGCCTGCGGCTGCGCCAGGCCGGGCGCGAAGTGGCGGCGGTCGATCCCGGGCTCCCACTCGAGCTGCTTCTCGAGGGACGCGCGGAGCACGACTTCCGCAGCCTCGACCTCGCGATCGCCCTCTTCCGCGACGGCTTCCGGCTCTTCACCTGCCACGACGGTCCGAGCGGACAGCCGCTCGGCGCGGGGCGCTTCGAGTCGCGCTTCGAGCTCCCGGCCAACCTCCTCCGGCCGGGCGTCTACACGGTCGGAGCGGGGGGCCAGCGGCCCGGGCTCGGCGGTTGGGTGTGGGCCGACGACGTGACGCGGCTCGAAGTTTCCGAACGAGGCGCGATGGAGATCGACGGGCGAGACCTCGGTGCGCTGACCGTGACGTACGCGGGCAGCCGGCGAAGCGTCGTCGAGGAACGGGTCTCTCCCGCGCGCCCATGAGCCGGCCGCCTGGTCTGCTCGTCGTCGCGCCCTCCGCGTACCCCCTGGGCGGCCTCGCGACCTGGCTGGACGGGCTGCTCCCGGGACTGGCAGGGCTCGGCTGGTCCGTGCGGCTCGCACTGCCGCGGGGGCGGACGTTCGATGTCCAGGCGTATCTCCACCGGCATCCATGGACGCCGGCGGTACTGTTGGAGAATCCGGCGGGTACGGCCTACGGCAGGAGGGGAGCCGTGTCGCGGCTGCTGCGGGAGGCGCCGGAGGGGATCGTGCTGGTGGTCAACCAGCCGGAGGTCTACGCGGCGGCGCTCACCGAACGGGCGGCCGGAGCGCTCACCGAACGGGCGGCCGGACGCGACGTGCCGAGGATCGTCGGTTCGCTGCATGGCCTTCTCCCCCGGCTCGTCGAGGACTTCCGCCGCTTCGCCCCGGCGATGACCGCCGCCGTCGGCACCAACCGGCTCGCCTGCGAGGTGCTCGCCGAGCTCGCCGGGATCGAGCGGGCGCGGATCTTCCACGCGCCCTACGGCACGGAGATCCGCGACCCGCCGAGCTTCGATCTGCTCCAGGACCGCGGGCCCCTCGAGCTCGTCTGCGCCGGCCGGCTCGACGAGGAGCAGAAGCGCGTCTCGGACCTGCCGCGCATCCTCGCGGCGCTCGACTCGCTCGGCGTCGCATGGCGCCTGTCGATCGCCGGCTCGGGCCCGGCAGAGGCGTCGCTGCGGGCCGCGCTCGGAGCGGACCGGCGCGTGGCGTTCCTCGGGGAGCTGGCTCCCGAGCGGCTTCGCGCCGAGCTGTTCCGGCCCGGCCGAGCCCTCCTCCTGACCTCGGCCTGGGAGACCGGACCGATCGTGGCCTGGGAGGCCATGGAGCGGGGAGTGGTCCTGGTCACGTCCGGGTATCTCGGGCTTCGCGCGGAGGGCGCGCTCCGGGACGGGGAGAACTGCCGGATCTTCGAGGTCGGTGACGCGCAGTCGGCCGCGGCCGTCCTGGCGGACCTCGCCACCTCGGCGGGCGAGCGCAAGAGTCTCGCGCTGCAGGGGCGGCGGTTGGTGGAGGAGCGGTTCTCGGCGGCCGCGTCGATCGCGCTCTGGGATCGAGCCCTGCGCACGGCCGCGGCGCTGGACCTGCCCGCGAGCGGCGGGTCCGCGGTGCCCCCGATCCCGGCGGCCGGGCGGCTGGATCGCTGGCTCGGCGTCGCGGGCGCGGACCGTGCCCGCCGTCTCCTGAGGCGTCCGGTGGCAGTGCGCGGGCCGGGTGACGAGTGGCCGCACACGTTCTCCGCGCCCGGCGCGGGGGCTGACTTCGAAGTGCGGCTGCGGAACCTCGAGCGATCGCTGGCCGATCCGGGCGAGGCCGCAGAATGAGCACCGGACGTGCCTCCGTCGCCGTCCTGGTGCGCGAGCTGGGCGGGGCAGGCAGCGTTCCCGCCATCGCGTTGCGGCAGGCCGGCCTCCTGAGTGCGGACTTCGAGGTCAGGGTCGTCTCGGACTCTGTCTCGGACGTCGCCTCGGAGGTGCCGATCCTCTCGGTGAGGCCGCCCGGACTGACCTGGTTGCATCGATTCGCCCACGCTCCCCGGGAGCTGGTGTCGGCCGAGCGCATCGTCCGCCGCACGCTGAAGCTGGCGCGGGACGGGCGGCTCGACGCCGTCCTCTTCCATACCCACACGCTCGCCGCGATGGGCGGCGGCCGCTTGCGGCGTCTCGGAGTCGCGACCGTCCTCGTGGCCCACGGCGACGTCCGGCTGCGGCCGCCCGGAATGCACCCCCCGATGCTCGCGGCCCTCTACCGTTGGTCGAACCCCCGTGCCTACCGTGCGGTGGACCGGGTGATCGCGCTCTCGAAGCAGTTCGCCGCCCTGGCCGAGGCTGATGCCGGTGCCGGGAAGGTGAGGATCCTCCCTTGCCCGGTCGCCGGTCCCTGGCCCGCAGTGCCGGTCGTGCGACCGCCACGGTTCCCGGGCAGCCCGGTGCACGTCGGGTTCGTCGGGCGCTTCGCGCGCGAGAAGGGCCTTGCGGCGCTGATCGAAGCCGCGGCAGTGCTGCTCGCACGCGGGCTCAAGGTGCGGGTCACGCTCGCCGGCGACGGTCCCGAGCGAGGGAAGCTCGAGGGCCTGGCTGCGGCGCGGGCGCTGGGCGAGCGCCTGCGCTTCGTCGGGTGGCTCCCCGAGTCGGGAGTCGCGCGCCTCCTGAGCGAGCTCGATCTGTTCTGCATGCCGTCGATCAGCGAGAACCAGGCCGTGGCGGCGCAGGAGGCGCTGCTGCGGGGCGTGCCGGTGGTCGGCTCCCGGGTCGGCGGCCTCGCCGACTACGTGCGACCCGGCGTGGACGGCGAGCTCGCGGCTCCGGACGATCTGGACTCTCTCGTCGAGGCGCTCGAGCGGGCGGTGCACCGGCTCGAGCGAGGCGATTATCGGATTCCGGATCCGCGCTGGATGGAGCAGTTCTCGCCCGAGTCGCACCGGCGAGAGCTCGGCGGAGTCCTGAACGAGCTGATCGGGAGCTCCGGCCGTGGTTGAGGGGCTCGTCTCCGTCGTCATCCCCGTTCTCGACCGGGCGGACCTGCTCCGCGAAGCCGTGTCCAGCGTCGTGGCGCAGACCTACCCGCGCTGGGAGATCGTGATCGTCGACGACGGCTCGACGGACGACACGCCGGCGGCGATCGAGGAGCTCGTCCGCGCCGAGCCGGCCAGGATCCGCGCGCTGCGTCAGGACAACGCC
>JAFNAE010000128.1 GCA_017860005.1 Acidobacteriota bacterium
GACCTCGAGGGGATCAACACGCCGCTCGAGTTCTTCGTCTACCGCAACCTGCAGCTCGCCGACTGGCGCGGACGCATGCCCTGGCTGGCGCGGTTGGGGGTCGGCTGGGTGGTGCGCTTCGCCGAACTGCCGGCCGTCGAAGGTCTCGAGCCGGTGGCGGTCGAGAGCCTCTACGGCGTGCCGCTCGAGCTGGCGCGCGTGAGCGCCCCGGCGCCGCCGCTCGCCTGGCCGGACGCCATCGCGGTCGCGCCCAACCCGCTGCTCGCCTTCCCGGCGGTGGCGCGCGGACGGGTCGCGCCGGGCACCGCGGTGGCGAGCCGCGCGGTCGAGCATCGTCCGGGTGGCCGCGTGCGCCTGGTCGAGCGCGCGAGCGACCGCTGGGTGTTCGAAGTCGAGAGCGAGGGCGGGCTGGTGGTGGTGCAGACCGCCTGGCACCCGATCTGGCGCGCGCGCCTCGAGGACGGCCGCGAGGCCGCGACCCAGCCGGTCGACGTCATGCTCACCGGCGTCGAGGTGCCGGCCGGAAGGCACCGGGTCACGCTCGAGGTCTCGTCGTGGCCCGAGACGGCGGCGGGAGCGGTCGCCCTGCTGGTGGCGGCGGCGCTGGTCGCGGCATGGCGCGGCGCGCGATGAGACGCGCGCTCGGCTTCGCCGCGCCCGCGCTGCTCGCCATCGGCGTGACGGTGGCGCCCTGGCTGGCGGGGTCGCGGACGCTCATCCTGCGCGACGTCCTCAACACCCACCTCGGGCTGCGTGCCTATCTCGGCGAGGCCGTGCGTGCGGGCGAGCTTCCGCTCGTCGACCCGCTGCGCGCCGGCGGCCAGCCCCTGCTCGGCAACCCGAACACGCTCGCCCTCTATCCGGACAACCTGCTGCTGCTGGTCGGCTCGACGCTCTGGCAGGAGAACGCCCACTTCGCGCTGCACTGGCTGGTCGCTTTCGCGGCCGCCTTCTGGCTCGGCCGCGCGTGGGGGCTCGGCCACGAGGGCGCGGCGGGGGTGGGTGCCGCCTACGCGCTCTCGGGCTACTTCTACTCGCAGCTCAACCTCTACAACGCCGTGGCGGGCGCCGCGCTCGCGCCCGCCCTGGTGGCCGCGCTGCTCGAGCTCGGCGAGGCGCGCACGAGACGGCGCGCGGCGGTCGCGCTGGGCGCGCTGTGGGCGCTCCTGCTCCTGGCCGGCGATCCGATCCTGGCCGCGCTCGCGCTCGGGGTGGGCGCCACGGTGGCGCTCGCCCGCCATCGCCGCGCCCTGCCGCTCGGCCGCCTGGCGTTCGCCCTCGCCCTCGGCTCGCTGGTCGCGGCGCCCCAGCTGGTGGAGACCGCACGCCTCCTCCCCGAGTCGATGCGCGGCTTCTGGGGCTACCAGGACATCGGTGCCGACACGCGCGCCCCGGCGACGCTCGTCGACCTGCTGATCCCGGTCTTCTTCGGCCGCCCCGATTCCGGCGCCGTCTGGAGCGGCGCGCTGTTCGGCGGCCATCCGCCGCTCTACTTCTCGCTGTTTCCGGGTCTGGTGGCGCTGGCGCTCGCGCTCGCCGCCGGGCGGCCGCTCGGCCGCGACCGCTGGGCGCTCGCGGCGCTGGCCGCGCTCGGGCTCGCGCTCGCCTACTCGCGCGGCACCGGGCTCGCGACGCTGTTCGACCGCGTCCCCGGCGGCGCCCTCTTCCGCTTCCCGGAGAAGCTGCTGCTGCTGCCGGCGCTGGCCCTGGCGCTCGCCGCCGGCGCAGGCCTGGAGCGCCTGGCGCGGGGCGGCGGCGTGCGCCCGTTCGCACGCGCCGCGGGCGCGCTCGCGATCCCCCTGGTGGCGCTCTGGCTCGGCTTCGGCACCGGCGGGGCGGCGGCGGAGCGCTGGACGCTTGCGCTCCTCGCGCCCGCGCTCGACGCGGCGACCTACGGCGAGGAGCGCCTGCGCTGGGCCGGGCTCGCCATGCTCGCGCTGGCGACGCTCCTCGCCGCGCTCGCGGCGGCCGCGCTCCTGCGCCGGCGCCCGGCGTGGGCGGCCTTCGCCCTGCTCGCCGTCCATGCCCTCTCGCAACCGTTCTTCCTGGCGCCGCTGGTGCCCACCGACGACCGCGACTTCTACGCCGGGGAGCCGGCGCTCGGGCCGCATGTGCCGCGCCAGGCGGTGATCGTCCACGGCGGCGTCAACGACCTGTTCGGCACGAGCTACGACAAGCACCTGCCGCCCGGCGCGATGGAGCCCCGCGTGGCGGCGTTCGAACGGATGGCGTTCGACGAGCTCTACGGCTTCGCGGGCGTGCTCCAGGGCCGGCGCTACGAGTTCAACTTCGCGCCCGAGGGCCTCGACCACTTCGTGGTGCAGGCGGTGGGCGAGGGCATGAAGCAGTTCACGGATCCGAAGCGCGTGGAGATCCTGCGCGCCACCGGCGCCGAGCTGTTGCTGCTCCACCGTGCCCTCCTGCCCACCGACGCGGGCGAGGCCCGCCTGCGCGCCGAGATTCCCGGGCACGGCCGCTCGATGTTCGTCTACGAGCTGCCCGGCCGCCTGCCCGACCTGCTCCTGGCCGGCGACGTGCGCTTCGCGCCGAATGTCAACGAGGCGCTCGAGACGATCTGGGAGGAGGGGTTCGATCCGACCATGACCGCGGTCGTCGCCGGGAGCGGCGCGGCGCGGCGCGGTCCGGCCGGCAACGTGCGGCGGATCGCGGAGGAGCGCGAGCGCGTGGAGGTGGAGGTGGACTCGGCGGCGGGCGGCTTCCTCGTGCTGCGTCGCGCCTTCCTGCCGATCTGGCGCGCGGAGGTGGACGGGCGGCCGGTGAAGCCGGTGATCGCGAACCTGACGCGCCTGGCGGTGGAGGTGCCGGCCGGACGCCACGTGGTGCGCCTGTGGGTGTCGCGCCGGCCGCTCCACGCCGCGCTCGCCGGCTCGCTGCTCGGAATCGTCGGGCTGCTGGTGCTCGCGCGCGCCGGCGGCCTGGGGCGCGAGCGCCGGTGAAACGCGCCTTCCCGGTCGCCGTGCTCGCGGCGGCGCTGGTCGCCGCCTGGTTGCCGCTGCTCGCCCCGGCGACGATCGCCGGCCACAGCACGCTCGCGGACCTGGTGCGCGCCGAGGCGATCCACGCCGCGGTGGCCGGCGGCGATCTCTGGCCAGCCTGGCTGCCCGACCTCTACGACCGTCACGGCAGCCCGTTGCCCGGCTTCTACGCGCCCCTGGGCTACGCGCTGGTCGAGGTGCTGCGCTGGGCGACCGGCGACGGCGGGCGCGCGCTGGCGCTCGCCTACCTGCTCCTGTGGGGCTTCGGCACGGCGGGCGCGGCGGTGGCCGCGCGCGCCGCCTTCGGACCCGGCGCCGGGGTGAGCGCGGCCGCCGCGTTCGCGCTCGCGCCCTACCTGCTCGCAGACGTCTACGTGCGCGCGGGGCTGGCCGAGTTCGCGGCCTTCGCGCTGCTGCCCTGGGCGCTCGCCGCGCTGGCGCGCCCGGGCCGGTGGGCGCTCGCGGGGGGTGCGCTCGCGCTCGCCGCGCTCGTGCTCGCCCACAACGTCACGGGCCTGCTGGCGGCGCCGGCACTCGCCGCGCTCGCCCTCGCCGGGCCGGCGGACGGGCGGCGGCGCGGCCTCGCGCTGGTCGCCGCCGGCCTGGCGCTGTCGTGCTTCTTCTGGTTGCCGGCGCTGGCCGAGAAGCGGCTGCTGTGGGCCGACGAGAGCCTGACCGGCGGCTACTTCGACTACGCGCGCCACTTCGTGGCGCCCTGGGACCTGCTGCCCGGGCGCACCGCCGTGCGCCTGGCGACCGGGCCCCACGCGGAGGCCGCCGTGCGCGTGGGCGAGCTGCTCTGGGCGGGGCTGATCGCGACGGCGCTGCTCCTGCGGCGGCTGGCGGGACCGGTGCGCCGGCGCGCTGCGCTCTACGCCGCTGCGGCGCTCGGCGCGCTCGCGATGGCGAGCTCGCTCGCGGCGCCGCTCTGGCGCCTGGCGCCGCCGCTCGCCTTCGTGCAGTTCCCGTTCCGGTTCCTGCTCTTCGCGACCGCGTTCGCCGCGCCGCTGGTCGGGCTCGCGGTGACGCGCGCGCCGGAGCGCTGGCGCGCCTGGCTCTCGGCCGCGACCGTCGCCCTGGCGCTGCTCCTGGCGCGGCCCGCGCTCGACGTGCGCTACCTCCTCCTGGAGCGCGCCACGCTGGCGCCGGTGCCGGTGCCGGCGGCCGAGCTCGCGCGCGCGGCCGCCGACCCCGGCCTCGGCGCGGCCGCCGGGCTGATCACGATCGACGCGATCCGCGGCGCGCACTGGAGCGGGAGCGCCGGGCACGAGTACCTGCCGCGCACGGTCACCATCCTGCCGGACGGCGAGCCGGTGGCGGCGGCGTCGGCGCTCACGCCGGGGGTGCGCGTGGTCGCGAGCGGCTGGGCGTATCCGGCCGAGGTGCGCGCGGAGGTCGACGTCACGGCGCCGGGCGAGGTCGCGCTCGCGCAGTTCTGGTTCCCGGGCTGGCGCGTCGAGGTGGACGGTCGCGAGCGCGCCGCGGCGCCCGAGCCGGGGCGCGGCCGGATCGTGGTCGCGCTCGCCCCCGGCGAGCGCGCGGTGGTGGCGCGCTTCGGACCCACGCCGCTGCGCCGCGCGGCGGCGCTCGCGAGCGCGCTCGCCGCCGCGGCGCTCGCCGCCGCTTTGCTAGCATCGCGCCGGAAAGGGCTCCCCACCGCTTGAAGCGCTTCCGCAAGGTCCTGATCGCGAACCGCGGCGAGATCGCCGTGCGCGTGTTGCGTGCCCTGCGCGAGCTCGAGATCGCATCCGCGGTGATCTACTCCGAGGCCGACCGGGACGCCCTGCCGGTGCTGATGGCCGACCAGGCCTTTCCGATCGGGCCCGCGCCCGCCGCCGAGAGCTACCTGCGCATGGAGGCGATCGTCGATCTCGCGGTCTCGATCGGCGCCGACGCGATCCACCCGGGCTACGGCTTCCTGTCCGAGCGCGCGGAGTTCTCGGCGCTCTGCCGCGAGCGCGGTGTCGTCTTCGTGGGGCCGTCGCCGGAGGCGATCGGCGGCATGGGCTCGAAGGTCGCCGCGCGGCGGCGCATGATCGCCGCGGGCGTGCCGGTGGTGCCGGGCTCGGACGGGCCGCTCGACGACTTCGATGCGGCGCGCGCCTGCGCGGAGCGGATCGGCTTCCCGGTGATGCTCAAGGCGTCGGCGGGCGGCGGCGGCAAGGGCATGCGCGTGGTGCGCGCGGCGGCCGAGCTCGCCGAGGCCTACCGCCTGGCGCGCGCCGAGGCGGGAGCCTCGTTCGGGGACGACGCGGTGTTCCTCGAGAGGTTCGTGGAGCGGCCGCGCCACGTCGAGATCCAGGTGCTCGGTGACCTCCACGGCAAGGTGGTCTCGCTCGGCGAGCGCGAATGCTCGCTCCAGCGCCGCCACCAGAAGGTGGTCGAGGAGTCGCCCTCGACCGTGGTCGGCCCGGAGCTGCGCCGCCGGATGGGCGAGGCGGCGGTGGCGGCGGCTTCGGCGGTCGGCTACTCGAACGCGGGCACCTGCGAGTTCCTGCTCGACGCCGAGGGGCGCTTCTACTTCCTCGAGATGAACACCCGTATCCAGGTCGAGCATCCGGTCACCGAGATGGTGACCGGTCTCGATCTCGTGGTCGCCCAGCTGCGCGTCGCGCAGGGCGAGCCGCTGGGGCCGGAGTTCGAGGGCGTGGAGCCGCGCGGCCACGCCATCGAGGTGCGGCTCTACGCCGAGGATCCGTTCCGCAAGTTCGCGCCCTCGCCCGGCCGCATCCTCTGGCTGCGCCTGCCCCAGGGCCCGGGCGTGCGCTGCGACGCGGGCGTCTACGGCGGCAGCGAGATCTCGATCTACTACGACCCGATGATCGCCAAGCTGATCGTGTGGGGGCGCGACCGCGTCGAGGCGCTGCGCCGCCTGGGCCGCGCGCTCGAGGAGCTGCGCGTGGAGGGCATCCGCACCAACGTTCCGCTGTTCGAGGCGCTGCTCGCCGACGCCGACTTCCGCGCCGGGCGCTTCGACATCCACTGGCTCGACCGCAAGCTCGGCGCCGGCGAGCTCGCGCCGGTCGAGCGCGCGGGTCTTCCCGACCTGCCGATCCTGGCCGCGGCGATCGCCCACTACGAGCGCGCGCAGAGCGTGGCGGCGGTGGGCGGCGGCGCGGCGGGCTCGCGCTCGCGCTGGCGCACGGCGGCGCGCCGGGGCGGGCTCCGGAGCGGGTCGTGGAGCTGATCGCGCGCGCCGCCGGGCGCATCGAGCGCGTCTCGGTCGAGCGCGAGGGGGGGCGCTACCGCGTGCGCGTCGGCGAGCGCGCCTACGAGGTCGAGGCGCACGCGCTCGGCAGCTTCGTCAGGAGCCTCCTGGTGGACGGGGCGAGCTACGAGGTGGCGGTCTTCCGCCAGGGCGCGAGCTCGTGGTCGGTCTCGCACCGCGGCCGGCCGACGGTGGTCGAGATGGTGGATCCGCTCGCCCACCTCGCCGAGGCGACACGCGGGGAGGGCGCGCGCAAGGGCCGCCAGGTGGTCGCCGCCTACATGCCGGGCCGGGTGATCGGGGTGTCGGTCGCCGAGGGCGACACGGTCGAGGCCGGAGCGCCGCTGGTCGTGCTCGAGGCGATGAAGATGCAGAACGAGATCCAGGCGGAGCGCGCGGCCGTGGTGCGCCGCGTCCACGTCGCGCCCGGCCAGGCGGTCGAGGGCGGCGACCCGCTGGTCGAGCTCGAGTAGGGCGGGCGCGGGCCGCGACCGCGATGACGTCTCCCGCCGCCCCGCGCCGTCGCGCGCTCCCCTTCGCGCTCGAGCTGCTCGCCCTCGCGGCCTTCGTCGCGGTCGTCGTCCTGCTGCGTGCCCGCGGCCTGCGCATGGACGCGCACGCCCTGCGCTTCACGCTGCCGCCGATGCTGGCGTCGCTGCCGCGCATCCTGGTCGCGGGCGTCGCGCTGCACGTCGTCGTCGCGCTCGTCCGGCGGCGCCCGGTGCTGGGGTTCCTGCGCGCCTTCGTGCGTCCGGGCTCACTGCTCGGCTGGGCGCGCATCTGCGCCGCGTTCATGCTGGTGACCTTCGCCTACGCCTGGCTCAAGGTCTGCGTGCCGCTGCTCAACCAGCGGCTCTGGGACCTCGAGCTCTGGCGTCTCGATCGCGCGCTCCACCTCGGCTTCGCGCCCAACGTCTTCCTGGTCGAGCTGCTCGCCGGCACGCCGCTGCTGGGCGCGCTCGACCTCTGGTACTCGTTCTGGATCGTGACCGTGTTCGCGGCCTGGGCCTGGGCGGCGGCGCACCCGGACGCGGCGCGCCGGCGCAACTTCGCGTTCGCCTGCGCTCTGCTCTCGGTCGCCGGCTCGTGGCTCTACCTGACCCTGCCCGCGCTCGGCCCCTGCTACGCCTATCCGGAGCTGTTCGCGAGCGTGACCGGCGAGATCCGGCACGCGGCGGGCACGCAGGCCGCGCTCGCCGCCAACTACGCGCGCATGGTGGCCGGGCGCGACGGCACGCTCTCCCAGTTCAACCCCTACCTCGGCGTGGCGGCGTTGCCATCGCTGCACGTCGGCGCGCACTGGCTGTTCGCGCTCTGGGCGCGGCGGCATGCGCGCCCGATGTTCCTGCCCCTGGCGGCGGCGACCGCGCTCACCTTCGTCGCCTCGGTGGCGACCGGCTGGCACTACGCGGTGGACGGCTACGCCGGCATGCTGCTCGCCTGGCTCGTCCTGGCCGTCGCCGACCGAGTCGAGCCCATCCCCGCCCCCGATCCCGCGAAACCGGTGTCAGACCCCTAGTTCCCCGCCGGGAAACCGG
>JAFNAE010000129.1 GCA_017860005.1 Acidobacteriota bacterium
GCGCCCGTGAGGCAGCGGCTGGAGATCTTCCGCCACCATTTCCTGGCCTGGTCGATACCGCTCGCCCTCGTGGTGCTCAATGTCGCCTGGCTCTCCGCCTTCGGCTCCGGGGCGCGCCTGCGCGCCGCCGACCTCGAGAACCGGCTCGAACGGGCGCGCGACGAGCACGCGCGCGAGACGGCGCTGCTCGCCGAGCGCGAGAAGCTCTGGATCGCCGCCAACGAGAATCGGTCGCGCACCCGGGCGCTCTACGAGGAACGATTCTCGACCGAGAGCGCGCGCCTGACCGCCGCGATGCGCGAGGTCAAGAGCCTCGCCGCCCGCGCCGGCCTCGAGCCGCGCACGATCAGCTACCCGGAGGAGCGCCTCGAGGAGTTCGGTCTCCTGCGGCGGTCGTTCGTGTTCAACGTCGAGGGCACCTACACGGATCTGCGCACGTTCCTCCACCTGCTCGAGCTGTCGTCCTCGTTCGTCTCCATCGACGCGATCCAGGTGCGGGAACGCTCGCCCGGCGCGCTCGGCGTCTCGCTGCGCCTCTCCACCCTGTTCGCGGCCGAGGCCGACCCCGCCTCCGCCGCCTCCGAGACCGGGCCATGAGGTTCTCGGAGCGTGAACGGCGCCTGCTCGGCGCCCTCGCCCTGCTCGCGGCCCTCTCGGGCCTGTGGACGCTCTGGCGGGTGGCCCGGCCGGCAGCGGGCGCCGCCGGGGTCTCGACCGGCGCCCCTGCGCGTCCGGCGCGCGCCGCCCGCGCCCGCACTGGCGCCCTGCCCGAGCGCATCGTCGAGTTGCGGGTCGACCGCCTCGATCCCCACCCGCGCGACCTCGCGGTCGGCCGCGACCCGTTCCGCTTCGCCCCGATCGCGCCGCCGCCGCCGCCGCCGCCGAGCCCCGAGGAGCTCGCGCGCCGCCTCGAGCAGGAGGAGGAGCGGCGCCGCCTCGCCGAGGAGCGCGCCGCCCAGGCCCTGCTGCCCCGGCCGCCCGACGTGGACCTGCGCTTCCTGGGCAGCTTCGGACCCCGCAGCCGCCGGATCGCGGTGTTCGCCGATGCTTCCGGGGCCAATGTCTTCAACGCCCGCGAAGGGGATACCCTCGAGGGCAAGTTCACGGTCGAGAAGATCGGCTTCGAGTCGGTCGATCTCGCCTTCGTCGGCTTCCCCGACGTTCCGGCACGCCGCCTGGGGCTGGCCCCTTGAGCGCGACATGGGAGCACCCGAGATGAGGATCCGATCGACCGCCACCCGCACTCTCGCGCTGGTCACCGCCGCGGCGCTCGTCGTCGGCTGCGCGACCTACCGGACGAAGCGGGAGGCGCAGCTCGCCGAGGAACGCCAGGACTGGGACGCCGCGGTCGTCCACTACCTCGACCTCACCGACACCGATCCGGGCAACGTGCGCTGGCGCTCGGCGCTCCTGCGCGCCAAGCTGCGCGCTTCGCTCGATCACTTCAACGCCGGCCGGCGCTTCATCGAGGCCGGGGTGCCCGAGCGCGCACTGCTCGAGTTCCAGCAGGCGGTCCAGCTCGACCCCACCAACCAGTACGCGCAGGTCGAGCTCGACAAGGCCCGCGTCCTGGTCGAGGCCGCGCAGGGCTCGAACCGGCCGGCGCCGTCGCTCGACGAGATGAAGCGCGAGGCGAGCCGCGTGACGCCCCAGCCGCCGCTGCTCAATCCGCGCTCCAAGGCCCCCATCTCGCTCGTCTTCCCCCAGCCCCAGTCGCTGTTCGCCATCTACCAGGCGCTCGGCAAGGCCTTCGGCATCAACATCCTGTTCGATCCCCAGCTGCGTGACCAGGACCTGGCGATCGAGCTGCGCGACGTCACCGCGCAGACCGCGCTCGAGACGCTGATGCGCTCGGCCGGCCATTTCTACAAGGTGATCGACGAGCACACCATCCTGGTCGCGCAGGACACGCCGCAGAACCGGAAGACCTACGAGGACCTCGTCATCCAGACCTTCTTCCTCTCCAACGCCGAGGTCAAGGACGTGGTCACCCTGCTGCGCAGCCTGATCGGCGCGCGCAACGTCGCCCCCAACGATCAGCTCAACGCGGTCACCATCCGCGACACCGTCGACAAGGTGCGCATCGCGCAGAAGCTGATCGAGGGCATCGACAAGTCGCGCTCCGAGGTGGTGGTCGACGTCGAGCTCATCCAGGTCAACACCTCGAAGCTGCGTGAGCTCGGCCTCTCGCTCTCCTCGAATCAGATCACCCAGACCGTAGACCTGGGCGAGGACGTGCCGATCCGGCTGTCCGATCTCAAGAACCTGAATCAGAACAGCTGGGTCATGACCATCCCGTCGATCATCTACGACTTCGTCAAGACCACCTCGGACGCCCAGCTGCTCGCCAAGCCGCAACTGCGTATCTCCGAGGGCGAGAAGGCCAACCTCCACATCGGCGATCGCGTGCCGATCCCGGTCACCACCTTCAACACCCAACAGACGGCGGGCGGCAACATCGTGCCGATCACCTCCTTCCAGTACCAGGACGTCGGCATCCGCATCGACATCGAGCCGCGCGTCCACCACAACAAGGAGATCACCCTCAAGCTCAAGATCGAGGTGTCGCAGATCACCGGCTACCAGGACGCCGGCGGCGGCCAGAGACAGCCGATCATCGGCACGCGCCTGATCGAGTCCACCATCCGTCTCAAGGACGGCGAGACCAACTTCCTGGCCGGCCT
Organism: Acidobacteriota bacterium; assembly: GCA_017860005.1. GTDB lineage: Bacteria > Acidobacteriota > Thermoanaerobaculia > Multivoradales > JAGPDF01 > JACTMI01. The sequence goes on from JAFNAE010000129.1 coordinate 2,685, forward strand.
GATCCGCACCGACGAGTCCAACGGCGAGGTCGGCATCCCCGGCCTGTCCGACATCCCGATCCTCGGACGGCTGTTCGGCAAGACCACGACCGACGTCAAGCGCACCGACCTGATGCTGACCCTGACGCCGCACATCATCCGCACGCCCGACGTGACCGGCGCCGACCTGCTGCCGATCTGGGTCGGGACCGAATCCAACATCACCTTCCGCGGCGGCAGCCCGCGCGTGGAGTCGGAGGCCGAGGGACCCTTCGAGTCGCCCGAGGAAGGCAAGCAGCTGCTCGAGGAGAAGATCCGGCAGCAGATGGAGCAGCTCCCGCCCGGCCTCCGCCAGGAGGACGCCCCGGCGGCCCCGCTCGCGCCTGCGTCAGGCCCCACCGATCCGTTCAACCGCAAGCCGGAGCCGACCCAGGAGCCGCGCGAGGACGCGCCGCCGGCGTCCGCGGCGCTCGGCGCCGCCCCGCTCGGAGATGCGATCGCGGTGATCCCGACCGCCGCGTCCGGTCCGCGCGGGCCCGACGTCGCGCTCGCGCTGGCGTCGTCGGTGGCGAGCGTCGCCCCCGGCGAGACTTTCGAGGTCGCGGTCGTGGTCGACGCACGCGTGCCGGTAGCCCACCTGCCGGCCATGCTCGCCTACGACCCCGCGCTGCTCGCGGTCGAGCGCGTGGAGGCGGGCGACTTCCTGGGCGGCGGCGACGCCGCCGAGGTGCTCGCCGACACCTCGACGCCGGGCGAGATCGTGCTCGGCGCGAGCCGGCTCGGCGAGCGCCCGGGCGTGGCCGGCCACGGACGTCTCGCGCGCGTCGTCTTTCGCGCGCTGGCGAGCGGAACCGCCACCGTCCGCTTCGCTGCGCAGCGGGCCATGGACGCGGAGCTCTCGCCGGTGCCCGACGTCGAGACCGGTAGCGCGGTGATCGAGGTGCGCCCGGCCGGCCCGGAGGGAGACGGTCGCTGACGTGACGAGCCGCCCCCGCGCGCGCGGCTTCTCCTTCGTCGAGCTGGTGCTCGTCTGCACCGTGCTGGTCGTGCTCGCCGGGCTGACCTACCCGCTCGCCAAGTACACGCAGCTCCGGCTCAAGGAGATGGAGCTGCGCTCGGCCCTGCGCGAGATGCGTTCGGCGATCGACGAGCACAAGCGTTACGCGGACGCCGGCCTGATCCCGGTCGACTTCGGCACCGACGGCTACCCGGCCGAGCTCGAAGTCCTGGTCGAGGGCGTCGACGTGATCGGCCAGATCGACAAGAAGATCCGCTTCCTGCGCAGGATTCCGATCGACCCGATGACCGGCGAGGCGGAGTGGGGGATGCGCAGCTACCAGGACGACCCCGACTCCGAATCGTGGGGCGGCGAGGACGTCTTCGACGTCTACTCGCTCGCCGAGGGGAAGGGGCTCAACGGAGTGCAATACTCGCAATGGTGAGACACGGTGAGCGCGGCTTCACCCTGCTCGAGCTGATCATCGTGGTGGCGATGATCGGCATCCTGGCTGCGATCGCCATGCCCAAGCTCGTCGACATGCCCAAGCGCGCCAAGGAGGCGGTGCTCAAGACCAACCTCCACACGCTGCGCGAGGTGATCGACCAGTTCTACGGCGACAAGGGGCGCTATCCGCAGTCGCTCGAGGAGCTGGTGGAGGCGAAGTACCTGCGCCAGGTGCCGGTCGATCCCTTCACCCAGAGCAGCGAGACCTGGGTGATCGTCTTCGAGGAGGAGGGCGAGGAGGAGGAGGACGTGGGTCCACCGCCCGAGCCCGGCGAGGAGGACACCGGACCGGGGGTCGTCGATGTCCACTCCGGGTCGGGGCTGACGGCGCTCAACGGCACACCCTATGCCCAGTGGTAGCTCCGGCGAGCGCGGCTACAACCTGGTCGCGCTCTCGATGATCATCGCGGTGACCGTCATCCTGGTCGCCGCCGCGGCGCCGCTCTGGAGCGCGCGCATCCAGCGCGACCGCGAGGAGGAGCTGATCTCCCGCGGCTTCCAGTTCGCCGAGGCCCTGCGCGTCTTCCAGAAGCGCTTCGGTCGGCTGCCCAACCGGCTCGAGGAGCTGGTCAAGGTCGAGCCGCGCTCGATCCGCCAGCTCTGGAAGGACCCGATGACGGAGGACGGCGCCTGGGGCGTGATCGTCGAGCTGCCCGGGCGCGGCATGATCGCGGTCGACAGCCGCACCGGCCTGCCGCTCGCCCCGCTCGACACCGACGGCGACGGCCGGCCCGATCCGCCGCCGCCGCCGCCGCCGCGCCCGCCCGACGGCGGCACGGTCGCCACCGGTCCGATCCACGGCGTCAAGAGCCTGGGGCGCGGCGAGGCCTTCCACGAGCTGTTCGACAAGACCGATTTCGGCGACTGGGAGTTCACCGTGGAGTTGCTGCAGAACGCGCTCGCGAAGCCGGGACCGAGCGGGCTGCCGCCGCGCGCCAACGCGCTCACCCTCGGGCGTCCGTTCCGCTACCCGCCGCCGGGCACGCTCGAGCCGGGGGTCGGGCTGCCCGGCGATCGCGAGCCCCCCGCTGGACCCCCTGGCGGTCGTCCCGCGCCGCGCCCGCGCCCCGAGGGCCCGCGCGTCCGGCCGGGCGGCTCGAAGGGCGACGGATGACCTGGCACACGATCGAGGTGCGCCTCGAGCGGCTGCCGCACGCCGCCGACCTGCCGCTGCCCGATTACGCCACCGCGGGCAGCTCGGGCGTCGACCTGCGCGCCGCGGTGGACGAACTCCTCTGGCTCGCCCCCGGCGCACGCGCGGTGGTGCCGACCGGCTTCCGGGTCGCGATCCCGCACGGCTGGGAGGGTCAGGTGCGGGCGCGAAGCGGCCTCGCGCTGCGCCACGGCCTCGCGCTGCCCAACGCGCCGGGCACGATCGACAGCGACTACCGCGGCGAGGTCGGCGTGCTGCTCGCCAACCTGGGCGACCGGCCGGTCGCGATCCACCGCGGCGACCGCGTCGCCCAGCTCGTCCTGGTCCCGGTCGCGCGCGCCACCTTCGTCGAGGCCGACCGCCTCGACGAGACCCCGCGCGGCCCCGGCGGCTTCGGCTCGACCGGACGGCGCTAGCGCTCGCCGCGACCGGCGCTAGCCGGCGGCGCCGCGCGGCGGCGCGCGGCGCGGCAGGCGGCCGTCGAGCAGAGCCAGGGTGGTGGCGAGCACGGCGCCCATGGGGGCGGCGTCGGCGCGGCCGGTGCCGGCGAGCGGGAAGGCCGTGCCGTGGTCGACCGAGGTGCGCAGGAAGGGCAGGCCGAGCGTCCAGTTGGTGGCGCTGCCGAAGCTCGCGGTCTTGACCGCGATCAGCCCCTGATCGTGGTAGAGCGCGAGCACCCAGTCGAACTCGCCGCGCCGGGCGCGCGCGAACAACGAATCCGGGCTCTCGGGCCCCAGCGCGTCGATCCCGGCCGCGCGCGCCGCGGCGACCGCGGGCGCGACGATCGCCGCGTCCTCGTCGCCGATCAGGCCGCCCTCCCCCGCGTGCGGGTTGAGACCGGCCACGGCGATGCGTCCCCCGGCGTGGCGCTGGAGACAGGCGAGCGCCTCGCCGATCGCCGCCGCGTCGAGATCGGCGAGCACGCGCGCGAGCGGCACGTGGACGGTGAGCAGGGCGACCTGGAGCTCGGGGGCGAGGAACGCCATCAGGTAGTCGCGGCCGTAGCGGGTGAGCCCGCAGGTCTCGGCCAGATAGTCGGTGTGGCCGACGAACCCGGGCCGCACGTGGCCGGCGATCGACGCCTTCGAGATCGGGGCGGTGACGATCGCGTCGGCGATGCCGCGCCGCGCCAGGTCGATCGCGGCGTCGAGCGCCGCCATCGCCCCGCGTGCGTCGGCCGCGCCGCTGGCGCCGAAGCGGATCGTGCGCCGCTCGCCCACCGGGTCGAGCAGGCCGACGGCGCCGGGCGGCAGCGCCTCGAGCGCCGCGCGCGAGGGCGAGGCGACTTCGAGCAGGCGGCTGCGCTCGAACCCGGGCACGAGCTGGAACACCGCCTCGAACGCGGCGCGCTCGCCGACCAGGAGCGGTACCGACCCGCCGAGCTCCACCGCGCCGCCAGCGCCGAGCGCGCGCAGGAGAATCTCGGGCCCGACGCCGGCCGGATCGCCCTGGGTGAGCGCCAGGACTCGTCTCGTCACGCCACCGCCCTCCGCGTCGATCCTGTCACCGAACGGGCGTGCGACTGGCGCCCGGCGTCGGGTACCATGAACGCGGGAGGGGGACCCGGAGGCGAGGATGAAGGAGTCTCCCGAGCCGGTCGCCGCCTTCCTGGGCGGCCAGAGATTCGCGGTCGCAGGAGTGTCGCGCGACCCCAGGCAGTCCGCCAACGCGATCTTCCGCAAGCTGCGCGCGAGCGGCTACGAGGTGGCGCCGGTCAATCCGGCGGCGAGCGAAGTCGAAGGCGTGGCCTGCTACCCGGATCTCGCGTCGGTGCCGGGTGAGATCGACGGCGTGATCGTGGCTGCACCGCCCTCGGCGGCGAGCGCGCTCGTCGCCCAGTGCGCCGCGCGCGGCGTACGGCGGATCTGGTTCCATCGCGCTTTCGGCACCGGCAGCGTCGCGGACGAGGCCGTGGCGGAGGCGCGCGCGCGCGGCCTCGAGGTCCTGGTCGGCGGCTGTCCGCTGATGTACTGCGCCCCGGTCGACCCGTTCCACCGCTGCATGCGCTGGTGGCTCGCCCGCTCCGGCCGCGTGCCGGGCTGACGCGCCCGCGCGGAGCCGCCGCTCAGTCCTCGGACTCGGAACTCTCGTCGGATGCGCCTTCGGGAGGCGAGCTCGCGTCCCCGTTCGCTTCGTCCGCGTCGAGCGGGCGCGGGCCGGCCTGGCCGGGCACGCCGGCCGAGACCTTCTTGCGCGGCTGGCGGCGCAGCTCCTCCTCCTTGAACATGAAGAGGATCGAGGTCTTCGGGATGAGCAGGTTGGGCGCGTCGTGGCGGTGGAACTTGATCGCGCCCTTGTCGTACCACTCGACCCAGCCGCGCAGCTCGTCGCCGTTGACCAGGCGCAGCACCATCGGCGTGCGCGCCTGCATCTGCTTGAGGTAGTAGAACTCCTCGGCGTTGGTCTGCTCTCGGGGCGGATCAGCTTGCGGTTGCTCATGACGCCTCCGCCCCCGGCGCGGGTCCTGGCTGGCCCTTCTTGCCGGACGGGTACTGGTCGTTCTCGTAGGCCAGGCAGCAGAGCAGACGGCCGCACTGGCCCGAGATCTTCGACGGGTTGAGCGAGAGGTTCTGGCGTTTCGCCATCTGGATCGAGATGGGCCGGAACTCCTTGAGCCAGGTCGAGCAGCAGAGCGTCTTGCCGCACACGCCCAGGCCCCCCAGCAGACGCGCTTCGTCGCGCGCGCCGAGCTGGGTCATGTGGACGCGCGTGCCGAAGCGCTGCGCGGTCTCGCGCACGAGCTGGCGGAAATCGACCCGGTGCTCGGCGGTGAAGTAGATGGTCGCCTTCTTGCCCGAGAGCGAGAACTCGACGCGCGCCACCTTGAGGTCGAGCTGGAGGGCGCGTGCACGCTCCTGGACGAACAGCTTGGCGGCGTCGTCGCGCTGCCGTTTGCGGTCGTGCGCAGCCAGGTCGTCGTCGTTGGCGGCGCGCAGGATGAGCTTGGCGCCCGCTTTCTGGCAGGGCTTGAAGATCGGCATCGGCGACTGCTCGACGTGGCCGAAGACCGGCTCGCCCTCGACCTCGACCACGACGCGATCGCCGCGCGCGAAGAGGGTGCCGCCGGAGCGGCACAGGGTGAGGTTGGTCTCCTCGCCGAAGCGCACGCCGACGAAGGCGTCCTCGACGGCCGTCGACATCCCCCTGAACGAGCACCCTGCGCAGCCGGACATCGGAACCTCGGACCAGCGCTCGTGCAGGAACGGTACCAATCCCCTGAGGAGCGACTCCGCCCCGCGACGGAGCTCTCCGCCTCGCCTCAGACGGCCCTGCGCGCCGGTTCTGGCGCCATTATGGCGAGCCCCGCCGGGGGGGTCAACCGCGCCGGCGGCCGCGCCGCCCGTCGCGGCGAGCCGTCGCGCGGGGGCGCGGCGCTCAGTGGTCGGTGTCGTCCCCGTCGGGGGGCGGGGGGGCGTCGAGCTTGAGATCCTTGATGTTGAAGCTGCCGGTCTCGAGGGTCGGGAAGGAACGCTCGAGGAACGGGCGGCCGATGTCGGCGCGGTAGATCTTGCTCGGCCAGTCCACCCGCGCCGCCGCCGCGTAGGCGGTGCGCAGCGCCGATCCCAGGTCGGGCCCGGTCGCTCCGACGTTGACCACCCGGCCGCCGGCGGCCACCACCTGACCCCCGACCTCCTCGGTGCCGGCGTGGAAGACCACCGCCCCCGGGATCGCGGCCGCCTCGTCGAAGCCGAGGATCGGTTCGCCCTTGACCGCCTTCTCGGGGTAGCCCCGGCTGGCGAGCACGACCACCGCGGCGGCCTCCTTGCGGAAATGGAGGCGCGTCGCCGAGAACGCGCCCGCGGCGCCGTCGGCCAGCAGGGGCAGCAGGTCGTCCTCCATGCGCAGCAGCAGGGCCTGGGTCTCCGGATCGCCGAAACGGGCGTTGAACTCGAGCACGCGCGGGCCGTCGGCGGTCAGCATCAACCCGGCGTAGAGCACACCCCGGAAGATCCGATTCTCCTCCGCCATGCCCGCCACGGCCGGGCGCATCACCTTCTCGAGCACCTCGGCCGCCTGGGCCGAGGTGAGCAGGCCCGACGGACTGTGGGCTCCCATGCCTCCGGTGTTCGGCCCCTCGTCGCCCTCGAGCAGGCGCTTGTAGTCGCGCGCGGTGGCGAACGGCAGCATGCGCTCGCCGTCGACCAGGGCGAGGAACGAGACCTCCTCGCCCTCGAGACAGCGCTCGACCACGATGCGGTCGCCCGCCACGCCGAAGCGCCGCTCGTCGAAGAACAGCGAGAGCGCCGGGGCGAGCTCGGCCGCGGCGCGCACGATGATCACGCCCTTGCCGGCCGCCAGACCGTCGGCCTTGAGCACCACCGGCAGGCCGAGCGCGCGCACCGCGCGCTCGGCTTCCGCGCGGTCGCGCGCGAGCGCGAACTCGGCGGTCGGGATGCCGTGCCGGCCCATGAACTCCTTGGCGAAGATCTTCGAGCCCTCGAGCTCGGCGGCGGCCTTGCGCGGCCCGAACACGGGCAGACCGCGGCGCTCGAACTCGTCGACGAGCCCGAGCGTGAGCGGCAGCTCGGGGCCGACCACGGTCAACTCCACGCCCAGCTCCTCGGCGAAGCCCGCGAGCTCGTGGATCTCCTCGGGCCCGAACGGCACGCGGTCGGCGACCTGGGCGATCCCCGGGTTGCCGGGCGCGCAGAAGAGCTCGGTCAGGAGCGGGCTCTGACGCAGCTTCCAGCACAGGGCGTGCTCGCGGCCGCCGCTGCCGATGACGAGCACCTTCATCTCATCTCTCCTCGTGCCGCTTCGACCCCTGCGACGGCGATGACGTCGACGACGTCCTCGGCCGAGCAGCCGCGCGACAGATCGTGCACCGGCCGGGCCAGGCCCTGGAGCAGCGGCCCCACGGCGCGCGCGCCGGCCAGGCGCTCGGTCAGTTTGTAGGCAATGTTACCTGCGTCGAGGTCCGGGAACACCAGGACGTTGGCGCGGCCCCCGAGCGGGCCGCCCGGGGCCTTGACGGCGGCGACCCCCGGCACCAGGGCGGCGTCGGCCTGGAGCTCCCCCTCGAAGGCGAAATCGACCCTCCGGCGGGCGAGCTCGGCCGCCGCGGCGCGCACCTTCTCGACCCGCGGGTGGGCGGCGCTGCCGTGGGTCGAGAAGGAGAGCAGGGCGACGCGCGGCTCCTCTCCGAGCAGGGTCCGGCAGGAGGCCGCCGCCGCGACCGCGATGTCGGCGAGGCCCGCCGGGTCGGGGTCGGGCACGACCGCCGCGTCGCTGTAGACCAGGCTGCGGCCGTCCGGCAGCACGATCAGGAAGCAGGAGGAGACGAGCGCGAGGCCGGGGGCCGGCCCGACCGCGGCGAGCGCCGCGCGCAACGTCTCGGCGGTCGGGGCCGCCGCGCCCATCACGGCCCCGTCGGCCGCCCCCGCGCCGACCAGCGCGCAGGCCAGGTGGAGCGGATCGGCGAGGCGGCGCTCGCGCTCGCCGGCGACGAGGTCGCGGCCGCGCAGCCGGCGCTCGAGGTGGGCGCGCGCACCGGCCAGCGGCCCGGCGTCCAGCGCCACGATCTCGAGGCTCGAGGCGGCCAGCCCGAGGCCCGCCAGCCGCGCCGAGACGGCCTCGGGCTCGCCCAGCAGAATCGGCCGGGCGATGCCCGCGGCGGCCGCGGCCGCGGCGCCGGCCAGGATGCGCTCGTCCCCGGACTCGGGGCAGACGATCCGGCGCGGCCGCCGGGCGGCCTCGGCGCGCAAGCGATCGAGGGGAGACGGCAGCGCGGACTCCGTCAGGCCGGGCTGCCGACCGACCGGGCGAGCGCGGCGAGCGCGGCTTCGACCTCGTCGACGACGTAGTCCGGGGTGGAGGCGCCCGCGGTCAGGCCGACGGTCGAGACGCCCTCGAACCACTCCGGGCGCAGGTCCGGGGCACCCTGGATGAGGTGGGCGGGCTTGTAGCGGGCGCAGATCTCCCACAGATGCCGGGTGTTGGCGGAGCGCTTGCCGCCGATGACCAGGATCAGGTCCACTTCGGGGTCGCGCCCGAGCTCGTGGGCGGCCTCCTGGTTCTGCTTGGTGGCGTAGCAGATGGTGTCGGCGCGCCGCGCCTCGGGCACGCGCGCCTCGATGTGGCGGGCGAGCTCCTCGAAATCGTCGGCGTTGAGGGTGGTCTGGTAGAAGATGCGCACCTTCGGGTAGCGCGACCAGTCGACCCGGGCGGCCTCGGCCACGGTCATCAGGACGTGGTAGCTGGACGGGTCGAGGTCGTGGGTGTAGCCGATCACCTCGCGGTGGGCGGGATCTCCGACGAAGACGAGGTGCTCGCCCCGGGCGAGCGCGCTGCCGGCCTCGTCGTGGATGTCGTAGACGAACGGACAGGTGGTGTCGAGGATCGACAGGCCGCGCGCGCGCGCCTGCTGATGGAAGGACGGCGGCACGCCGTGGGCGGAGAAGACGATGGTGCCGCGCTCGGCCGACTCGAGGCTCTCGACGGTGTGCACGCCGAGCTCCTCCATCTCCTCGACCACGCGCTCGTTGTGGACCACCTGCCCGAGGATGTCGCCCAGGTGCCCCTTGGCGGCGAACTTCTTGACCTTCTGGTCGGCGATCCGAACGCCCGCGCAGAACCCGAACTTGGCCGCGCGCTTCGTCCTCACCCGCTCGACTCTAGCACCGCGTCGCTCGTCGTCCGGACCCACGCCGGTCGAAGGCGAGCCCCCGGTTTCAGCTCCCGGCCACGGCGCGACGGAAGGGCAGCCGGCGGGCGGGCCGACCGGTGAGCGCCAGAACGGCGTTCGCCACGGCGGGGCCGATCGGCGGCACGCCGGGCTCGCCCACGCCCGTGGGCGCCTCGGTCGAACGCACGATGTGCACCTCGACCTCCGGCATCTCGTGGATGCGCAGCAACGGATAGTCGTGGAAGTTGGACTGGACGACCCGTCCCGCTTCGAGCGTCACCTCGTCGTGGAGCACGGTGCCCAGACCGAAACCGATGCCACCCTCCATCTGCGCGCGCACGTTGTCGGGATTGATCGCGACGCCGCAGTCGACCGCGCAGACCACGCGGTGGACCCTGGGCATCCCGCCCTCGTCGAGCGAGACCTCGGCCACCTGGGCGACGAAGCTCGAGAAAGAGGCGTGGACCGCGATCCCGCGCGCGCGCCCGGCCGGGAGCGGCCGGCCCCAGCCGGCCTTCTCCGCGGCGAGCTCGAGCACGCCGCGGTGGCGCGGATGGTCGCTCAGGAGCTCTCGTCGGAGCTCGAAAGGGTCCCGCCCCGCCGCCCGCGCCACCTCGTCGAAGAAGGCCTCGGTCGCGTAGCCGTTCTGGGTGTGGCCGACCGAGCGCCACCAGAGCACCGGCACGCCGACCTTCGTCGTGTGGAGATCGACCCGCAGGTTCGGGATCGCGTAGGGCAGCTGCTTGGCTCCCTCGACCGACGACTCGTCGATGCCGTCCTTCACCGAGAAGGACTCGAAGGGCGTGCCGGTGAGCAGGGACTGGCCGACGATGCGGTGGGTCCAGCCGACGATCCGCCCCTCGGCGTCGAGGCCGGCTTCGAGGCGGTGGAGGTAGAGCGGACGATAACGACCGCCGCGCAGGTCGTCGTCGCGCGTCCAGACCAGCTTGACGGGGTAAGCGCCGCGAATCGCCTTGGCGATCTCCGCGGCCTCGCGCACGAGATCACCCTGCGGCGTCGCGCGCCGGCCGAAGCTGCCCCCGGCGAGCATCGTCTCGATCGCGACCCGGGAAGGCTCGAGCCCGAGCACCTCGGCCGCGACCGCCTGGTCGACGGTCTGGAGCTGCGCGCCGGTCCACAGCTCGCACCGGCCCTCGCTCACCCGGATCACGCAATCGAGCGGCTCCATGGGCGCGTGCGCGAGGTAGGGGAACTCGTACTCCGCGCTGACCACGCGCGCGGCGCCGGCGAGCGCGGCCTCGGCGTCGCCGTCGCTGCGCGCGACCAGGCCCGGCCGCGCCAGCAGGCCCCGGTACTCGGCGACGAGCTCGACCGTGCCGCGCGTCTCGGCGCCGCTCTCGTCCCAGTCGACGCGCAGCGCGTCGCGCCCGCGCTTGGCGGCCCAGAAGCCCTCGGCGAGGACCGCGACTCCCTGCGGAATCTGGACGACGTCCACCACGCCCGGGACTCGCCTGGCTTCGCTCGCGTCGAAGCCGCGCACCCGGGCGCCGAAGCGAGGCGGGCGGGCGATGAGCGCGGTGCGCAGGCCGGGCAGCGTGAAATCGAGGGCGAAACGGGCGGCGCCCCTCGACTTCTCGGGGACGTCGACGCGCGGGAGGTCCTCGCGGCCGACCAGGACGAACTGCTTGGGGTCCTTGAGGGCGACTTCGGCCGGTGGCTCGAGCTCGGCGGCGCGCGCCGCGAGCTCGCCGAAGCGCGCCGACCGTCCCGACGCCGCGTGACGGACCACGCCCTGCGCGACCGAGAGCTCCGCGGCGGGCACCGACCAGGTGGCTGCCGCCGCCGCGACGAGCAGGGCGCGGGCGGTCGCGCCCGCCCGGCGCATCTGCTCCCAGGAATTGGCCATGGCGGTCGACCCGCCCGTCCCCTGGACGCCGAAGAAGAGGTTCTTGTAGCGCTCGACGTCGGCGGGCGCCGCGACCACCCGGACCGTCGCCCAGTCGGCATCGAGCTCCTCGGCGAGCAGGGTGGCGAGGCCGGTGTAGGTCCCCTGGCCGAACTCGACGTGCTTGGAGAGGACGGTCACCGTGTCGTCGGATCCGATGCGCACGAAGGCGTTGAGCTCCGCGGCGGCCGGCGCCACGTCCGCGGCCGCTCCCGCCGCGCGCGGGAAGCGAAGCCCGATCACGAGACCGGCGCCGGCGGCGAGCCCGGAGGCAAGGAGCTGACGCCGGTCGAGGGCCGGCTGCAGGCCGCGCGCGCTCATCGTCCGAGCCTCGCCGCGGCGTCGTGCACCGCGCGCGTGAGCAGCGCCACCGCGCCCATCACCTGGCCTGCCTGGCAGTAGCCGCACTGAGGGACCTGGAGCGCGTCCCAGCTCGCGCGCACCGCTTCGGCGGCCGGCCCGGAGAGGGCCTCGATCGTGGTCACCTCACGCTCGCCGAGCGACTCGACCTTGAGCACGCAGGAGCGCGTCGGTCGCCCGCCCACGTAGACGGTGCAGGCGCCGCATTGCGCGATGCCACAGGCGTACTTCGTGCCCGTCAGGCCGAGCGAGTCGCGCAGGACCCAGAGCAGCGGCGTGTCCGGCGCGACGTCGACCTCCCGCCGCGCGCCATTGACGGAAAGCGTGTACTTCATCGCCACCTCCCCGGCAACCGAACGCCGCCGGCTCGTCGTGCGTGACTGGGGGCACCGAGTGTAGCACCGGGTCCGCGGAGGACTCGAGGCGCACGCCGGCCCCGGCGGGCCGGTCCCTAGCGCAGCGCGGCGGCGTCGAGCTCGACCGCGCGCAGGCGGGAGGGGCGCTCGCGCGCGTCGAGCCAGGCGACCAGCAGGGCCCCCCGGGGCAGCGGCGCGATGCGCGGGACGCCGGCGAGGCGGCTCGCGGTCGTGGCGCCGAGCTCCAGCACCGGACCGAGCGAGCCGTCGGGCCGCGCGCGGCGCGCGCGCACGGCGGCCTCGTCGCCACGGATCGCGAGCCAGACCACCGCCACGTCGCCGCCGGCGAGCGGGGCGATCCCGACGCGGCCGAGCGGGCGGTCGCCGTCGAGCTCGAGCGCGCGGCCGAAGCTCGAAGCGCCCGCCGCCGAGAACGCGACCGCGACTCGCGCGCGCCCGGAGGCCGCGGTGAACCAGGCGACCGCGACCCCGTCGCCGGCCGCCGTCAGCGCCGGGCCGTTGACCGGACAACCCTCGATGCGCCAGCCGTCGGCGGCCACCGGAGCGGCGAGCGGTTCGCGCCCCTGCAGGCGCGCCACGGCGACGTCGCGGATCTCGTCGCCGGAGCGATCCCGGTACGCCACCACGCTCATCCCGCCCGACCGGCCCGCCGAGGTCGAGCAACAGTCGCAGACCCGCTCGTCGACCCGCTCCGAGGGCCCAGCCGCGGCCGCCACGAGCGCCGTGCGCAGCTCGGTCGGCCCGCCCGCGGCGGTGCGCCGGCCGTCGAGCCAGAAGGCGCGCAGGGCATCGCCCTCGGGGACCATGCTCACGAACCCGTGCTCGACCGCGGAGTCGTCGTCGTGGAGCGCGCCGAGCGCGCGCCAGCTCACGCCCCGGTCGAGCGAGCGCGCCAGCGCGACGCCGTAGGCGTGCGCGTCGGACTCCGCGCGCTCGAGCCACCAGGCGGTGAGCGTGCCGTCGCGGGCGGCGGCGACCCCGGGCGTGTCGGCCCAGTTGACGAACAGGCGCGCGTTCTCGATCACCGTTGTGGGCGCGCCCCAGCGCCCGCCTTCGTAGCGCGCGAAGCGGAGCCGGTGCGCTCCCTCGACCCCAGGCTCGATCCAGGTCGCGATCACGCCGCCGTCCCCGGCGGCGAGCGCGGGCGCCGAGGCGCCGGCCGCCGCGGGCGGGTCGACGGCGGGCGGCGCCGGCCCCGCTCCGGCCGACGCGGCGACCAGCGCGAGCGCCACGGCGAGGGGAGCGCGGGGCGTCAAGCGCGCGCCGGTCCGAGCCGCGCCGCCACGGCCGTCCAGTCGACCACGTTCCACCACGCCTTGACGTACTCGGCGCGACGGTTCTGGTACCTGAGGTAGTAAGCGTGCTCCCAGACGTCGAGGCCGAGCAGCGGCCGGCGCCCCGCGGCGAGCGGCGAGTCCTGGTTGGCCGTGGCCTCGATCGCGAGCTCGCCCCGGGCGCCCACCGCGAGCCACGCCCAGCCCGAGCCGAACACGCCCAGGGCGGCCGCGGTGAAACGCTCGACGAAGCTCTCCTGCGAGCCGAAGGCAGCGGCGATCTCGCTCGCCAGGCGGCCAGCCGGGACCCCGCCGCCGCCCGGCTTCATCGAGGCCCAGAACAGGGTGTGGTTCAGGTGCCCGCCGCCGTGATTGCGCACCGCGGTGCGCACGCTCTCCGGCACGCGCTCGAGCCCGCCCACCAGCTCCTCGACCGTCCGGCCGGCGAGCACGGGCGCCGCCGCCACGGCCTCGTTGAGCCTGGCGACGTAGGCGGCGTGGTGCTTGTCGTGGTGGATGCGCATCGTCTCGGCGTCGAGGTGGGGCTCGAGCGCGTCGAAGCCGTAGGGCAGCGCCGGCACCTCGAAGGGCGCCGCCTTGGCGGGCTCCTCGGCGCCGCCGGTCGAGGGGGCCACCCAGAGTCCGGCTGCCGCCACCGCCATCGTGCCCAGCGCTTCGCGTCGGCTGATCTTCATCGGCTGTCTCCTCGTGTCGTCGCATCCTCGATGCCGTCGCGCCGCTCCACCAGCTCCAGGCGCACCCGCGCCGAGGAGCGCGCGACCAGGATCTCCACCGGCGTCGCCTCGGGGCCGGTGGTGAGCCAGAGATCGAGCGATCCCTTCCAGAGGCGACGGTCCGGCAGCGCGACCCCGCGCACGGTCAGATGACGGACGTCGATCTCCCGCCCTTCGACTCGCCGCCGCTCGTGGCCGTGGGGCACCACCGAGACCGGATAGAGCTTGCCGTCCGACCAGATCTCGAGCCGGCGCGGCGCCGCAGGCGGATTCAGGCGCAGCATGTGCACCGCGCTCGCGACGTCGATCACGCCGGTCTGGCCCACCTCGGCGCGCTTGCTCTTCTCCTCGCCGCGCCAGCGCTGGCTCGACCAGGCGGAGAGCGTGGTGCCGGTCGCGGGGTCCCACTCGGCACCGTAGCGGAAATAGTCGCCCGCCGCCCGGTGCTCCGCGGTGACGGTGAGCTCGCTGCGCAGGCGCCCCTCCGGCAGGTGCCGGAGCGTCAGCAAACCCTCGCCGGCGTTGGGCACGAAGAGACCGGCGAGCGCGCCGACCAGCCCGTCGAGACGCCAGCGATAGACCAGCGTCTCGTCACCCGCGGCGCGCACCGGCGCGGCGGCGAAGAGCGCGGCCAGGACCGCCCCGGCGAGGGCACGTGTCGCCATGCCCGCATGATACGCAAAGCCCGCGCCCGCGGCCGGCCCTGTGCCAGAATCCCGGCGGCCGCGGCGCGGCCCGCCCGCGAGATGGAGACGCCCGCGCACATCCCCCCGAACGACGACCTGGCGCAGCTGCTCGCCGTGCTGCCCGCCGAGCTCGGCGAGCGCGTCGGCGCGCTCGGTCCCCTGGACGAGCTGCTCGAGATCGTGCTCGATCTCGGCCGCGTCCCCGAGGCGCGCTTCGCGCGCTCGACCGCGGAGCTCGGCGAGCGCCCGCTCGGCCGCGCCGACCTCGCCCACATCGTCGAGCGCGTGGGCCGATTCGGCAACGACAATCGCGCCGGCATCGAGCGCACGCTCCATCGCATCTCCGCGCTGCGCAACCGGCGCGGCGAGGTCATCGGACTCACCTGCCGGGTGGGTCGCGCCGTGGTCGGCACCGTGGCGATCGTCCGCGACGTGATCGAGACCGGCCGTTCGACTCTCCTGCTCGGCCGGCCGGGCGTGGGCAAGACCACCCTGCTGCGCGAGGCGGCGCGCGTGCTCGCCGACGAGCTCGGCAAGCGGGTGGTGGTGGTCGACACCTCCAACGAGATCGCCGGCGACGGCGACATCCCCCACCCCGGCATCGGGCGCGCCCGCCGCCTGCAGGTGCCCTCGACCACGGAGCAGCACGCGACCATGATCGAGGCGGTCGAGAACCACATGCCCGAGGTGATCGTGATCGACGAGATCGGCACCCAGGCCGAGGCGCTCGCCGCGCGC
>JAFNAE010000292.1 GCA_017860005.1 Acidobacteriota bacterium
CGACGGCGACCTGGCGGCACGCGAGGAGCGCATGGGCGACCCGGTGCGGCTGCGCCAGCGCCTGGCGGTGCCCAACTGGGAGCGCCTGTTCGCGGTCTTCGCGGCGCTGCGCCAGGGCTGGACGGTGGCCGAGGTGGCCGAGGCGACCGCGATCGACGCCTGGTTCCTGCGCGAGATCGCCGGCATCGTCGAGCTCGAGGCGGAGCTGGCGTGCTGGAACGCGCGCTCGGTGCCCGACGCGCTGCTGCGAGAGGGCAAGGAGTGCGGCCTCGGCAACGCCCGCCTGGCGCAGCTGCTCGACTGCACCGCGGACGAGGTCGAGGCGCGGCTCGCGCGCGCCGGGATCCGCCGCACCTACAAGCGGGTGGACACCTGCGCCGCCGAGTTCCCGGCCGAGACGCCCTACCTCTACTCGACCTTCGGCGCCGAGGACGAGGCCGAGCCGACCGCGCGGCGCAAGGTGATGATCCTGGGCTCGGGCCCCAACCGGATCGGCCAAGGCATCGAGTTCGACTACTGCTGCGTGCACGCCGCGTTCTCGCTCTCGAAGGCCGGTTTCGAGACCATCATGGTCAACTGCAATCCGGAGACGGTCTCGACCGACTACGACACCTCGGACCGCCTCTACTTCGAGCCGCTCACCCTCGAGCACGTGCTCTCGATCGTCGAGCGCGAGCGGCCCGAGGGCGTGATCGTCCAGCTCGGCGGCCAGACGCCGCTCAAGCTCGCGCAGGGGCTGGCGGCGCGCGGCGTGCCGATCTGGGGCACCAGCCCGGACTCGATCGACCTCGCCGAGGACCGCCGGCGCTTCGGCGCGCTGCTCGCGGCGGAGGGCATCCGCCAGCCCGACAACGGCTCCGCGACCACGCTCGAGGAGGCGCTCGCGGTGGCGCGCCGGCTCGGCTTCCCGGTCCTGGTGCGGCCCTCCTACGTGCTGGGCGGCCGCGCCATGGCGATCTGCCACGACGAGGAGTCGATCGTGCGCTACATGGGGCAGGCGGCGGAGGTTTCGCACGGCCACCCGGTGCTGCTCGACCGCTTCCTCGAGGACGCGGTCGAGTTCGACCTCGACCTGATCGCCGACGGCGAGCGCGCGGTCGTCGCCGGCATCCTGCAGCACATCGAGGAGGCGGGCATCCACTCGGGCGACTCGGCTGCGGTGCTGCCGCCGCACACCGCCTCGGCGGCCGAGCTCGACGAGATGCGCGGCATCGCGCGGCGGCTCGCCCTGCGCCTCGACGTGCGCGGCCTGATGAACGTCCAGTTCGCGCGCCACCGCGGCGACCTCTACGTGCTCGAGGTCAACCCGCGCGCCTCGCGCACGGTGCCGTTCATCGCCAAGGCGGTGGGGTGGCCGCTGGTCGGCATCGCCTGCCGCGTGATGGCGGGCGAGACGCTGGCCGCGATCGGCTTCACCGAGGAGCCGCCGGTGCCCGCGGTGTTCGTCAAGGCGCCGGTCTTCCCGTTCAAGCGCTTCCCGGGCTTCGACCCGGTGCTCGGGCCCGAGATGAAGTCGACCGGCGAGGTGATGGGGGTCGACAGCCGGGTCGGTGCCGCCTTCGCCAAGGCCTGGGTGGGCGCCGGCCATGCGCTGCCCATGTCGGGCGCGGCGTTCCTCTCGGTCCACGACCGCGAGAAGCCGAAGCTGCTGCCGATCGCGGCGCGCCTGGCCGAGCTCGGCTTCGAGCTGGTGGCGACCGCCGGCACCGCCGAGTACCTGGGCGAGCAGGGCTTCGTCGTGCGCACGATCCTCAAGGTCCACGAGGGGCGGCCGAACGTGGTGGACGCGATGATCAACCGCGAGATCCACCTGGTCATCAACACCCCGCTCGGGCGCGACCCGGCGCTCGACGACGCCCACATCCGGCGCGCCGCGGTGCGCTACCAGATCCCGTGCGTGACGACGCTGACCGGGGCGAGCGCGGCGGTCGAGGGCATCGCCGCGCTGCGCGGGCGCACGCTCACGGTGCGCTCGCTCCAGGAGCTCGCGCTGCGCGCCGGCACGCCGGCCCCGGTCGCCTGACGAAAACCGGAAAAAACCGGTGTCAGAGCACTGATTTCCGCGGGTCCTCCCAAGCGTCGAGCTCGCCTCGAAATCAGTGCTCTGACACCGGTTTTTCCGTTCGGTACACTCCGCGCGCGATGAAACGTGTCGACGCTTACACCGACGGCGCCTGCTCGGGCAATCCCGGCCCGGGCGGCTACGGCGTGATCCTGCGCTGGAACGGCCACGAGCGGGAGCTCAGCAGGGGCTTCCGGCGCACCACGAACAACCGCATGGAGATCCTCGCCGTGATCGCCGCGCTCGAGGCGCCGACCGAGCCGTGCGAGCTGGTGATCCACTCGGACTCGCAGTACGTCGTCCACGCCGTGCAGCAGGGCTGGGCGCGCAAGTGGCGCGCCAACGGCTGGATGCGCAACAAGAAGGAGGAGGCCCTCAACCCGGACCTGTGGATGCGCCTGCTCGACCTGCTCGACCGCTCGGGCCACAAGGTGCGCTTCGTCTGGGTGCGCGGGCACGCCGGGCACGCCGACAACGAGCGCGCGGACCGGCTGGCGGTAGCGGCGCTCTCGGGCGCCGGGCTCGCGCTCGACGCGGGGTACGAGAGGGGAGGGCGCTAGGAGGTGAAGCGGCCGCGGCCGCCCCGCCGTGCGGGGCGGCCACGGCGCGAGAGCGTCACGGGAAGGTCGCGTGCCACTCCGTGGTGCCGCCGAGCTCGAAGCCGTCGAGGAACGGCATGGTCGAGAGCGAGATGTCGTCGTAGAAGACGCTGGTCGCGTTGTTGGCGAACAGGTCGACGGTGGCGATGTTGACCGCGCCGCCGCC
>JAFNAE010000037.1 GCA_017860005.1 Acidobacteriota bacterium
CGCCGGAGCGGTCTCGCGCGTGCGGGTTTCGCAGTTCCGGGCCCAGCCCGACGCCGTCTCGCGCGTGGTCTTCGACCTCGTGTCGCCGGCGGTGCCGGCGATCGAGCGCACCGCGAACGGACTGGTCGTGCGCTTCGGCGGCGAGAGCCCGGTGGCGCAGGCCGTGATGCCTGCCTCCGAGCCGGTCGCCGAGGCCGCGCCGGAGCCGGTCGCCCAGGCGACACCGGAACCCGCCGCCGAGCCCGAACAGGTCGCCAGCGCTGGCGACGATGCCGCCGCGGCCCCGGTGCCGACGCCGGCGGCGAGCGTGGCGGACTTCGAGGCCGCCGACGTGCAGCCGGCAGCAGCCACCGGCACGGAGCCGGTGGAGGCGGCCAGGACGCTGCCCTCGATCTCCTCCGGTCAGACGCTGACCGGCGCCAAGAAGCAGTACTTCGGCGAGCCGATCAGCCTCT
Source organism: Acidobacteriota bacterium (assembly GCA_017860005.1). GTDB lineage: Bacteria > Acidobacteriota > Thermoanaerobaculia > Multivoradales > JAGPDF01 > JACTMI01. The sequence continues at coordinate 456 of JAFNAE010000037.1, forward strand.
CGCTGAAGGACGCCGACGTGCGCGAGGTGCTGCGCTCGTTCGCCAAGATCTCGGGCCTCAACGTCGTGATCCAGCCGGGAGTGCGCGGCACGGTCACGGTCGAGCTCGAAGCCGTGCCGTGGGACCAGGCGCTCGACCAGATCCTGAAGATCAACAACCTCGGCTACGAGCTCGACGGCAACATCATGCGCATCGCGCCGGTGACCGTGCTCGAGCAGGAGGCCCGTCGCGCCCAGGCCCTGGCCCAGGCGCAGTCGCTGTCGATTCCGCTGCGCACGGTGGTCAAGCGACTCTCCTACTCGACCGCGGGTGAGATCGCCGCGCTGTTGCGCCAGGGCGGCGCCGGCGGCATCCTCTCCCAGCGCGGCACGGTGATCATCGACGGGCGCACGAACACGTTGATCATCAAGGAGCTGCCCACCTACATCGACACCGTGCTCGCGGTGATCGACACGCTCGACGTGCCCGAGCCGCAGGTGATGATCGAAGCCAAGATCGTCGAGACCACCAAGCAGTTCAGCCGGTCGCTGGGCGTGGCCTGGGGCTTCTTCGGCGTGGCCGACGCCGCCCACGGCAACACCACCGGCCTCGAGTTCCCGAACCACGGTACGGTCGAGGGCGGCGTCGGGCTGCTCACCGGTGGCGCCAACGGCTTCATCGACATGACGCTCGGCAACATCCTCGACACCTTCACCCTCGACGCCCGACTCCAGGCCGCCGAGAGCGAGGGCCTGGTCAACGTCCTGTCGGCGCCCAAGATCGCGACCCTCAACAACAACGGCGCTTCGATCCAGAGCGGCGTGCAGCTGCCCATCCAGACGATCGCCAACAACACGGTGACCGTCCAGTACGTCAACGCCACGCTGCGCCTGGACGTCACTCCGCACGTGACCGCGGAAGGCACGATCCTGATGGACATCAACGTCCAGAAGCGCGAGCCGCAGCTCGCGTTCTCGATTCCGGGTTCGACCGGCGCCCCGATCGCCACCAAGGAGGCGCGCACGCGCGTCATCGTGCGCGACGGCGGCACCACGGTGATCGGTGGCATCTACAAGGTCTCGACCGACCAGGGCCAGGATCGCGTGCCCGGACTGTCGAACGTGCCGTTGCTCGGACACCTGTTCAAGAACCGCCGGCTGCGCAACGAAAACGACGAGCTGCTGATCTTCATCACCCCGCGGGTGATCAAGCTCTGACGGGACGCGGGGAGGAGCCCACCATGAATCGGTTCGCCAAGATCGTCGCCCTCTCGCTCGCCGCCGTGGCCCTGTTCGCCTGCGAGGCTCAGGACAAGGTCGACACGGGCGGCGTCATCATCGTGATCTCGGACTACGACCTGGAAGGCCTCCCGGCGGTCATGTCGGCCTCGGGCGACTTCCCGATCGTCGGGAGCGGCGACGCCACCCTGACGGTCCGGAGCCAGGCGCGCAACGCGAACGCCTCGACCAGCCAGCTGATGGACGTGATCATCGAGGGCTACGAGGTCAGGTTCACGCGCGGCGACACCGGCAGCAGCCTGCCGCCGACACTGACCGAGCCGGTGGGCGGTCTGGTGCCGGTCAACGGCACGATGACGCAGAACGGGCTCATCCTGCTGCGCCAGGATCAGTTCGAGTACGGCCCGATCCGCGACATGCGCCTCACCGGCAAGGACCCCGAGACCGACAGCACGGTGATCCGCCTCGTCTGGCACCTGAAGTTCTACGGCCATACGATTTCGGGCGAGCGGATCGAGACCAACACGATCTCGTTCAATCTCGACGTGAATCCGTGACGTCGCGCGGCGACAGGCAAGGAGAAACGGCGATGTTCCGCAACCGACTTTCCATCCTCCGTGTGGCCCTGCTGGCGTGTGCGGCGATCCTGCTGCCGGCGTGCGACACCGATGGCCCGGGCAAGCCCGGCTACAACCTCGCGGGACCGGTGACCTCGCAGATGCTGGTCACGGTGACCTCCAACAAGGGGACGCTGCCGGCCTTCACCGACAATTTCGCGACGCTGACCGTCACGGTCGTCAACTCGGCGACCGGGGCGCCGGCGCCCGATCTCACGGTGGTGGGCATGACCACCAACATCGGGTCCTTCGCCTCCTTCGGGGGGCCGAACGAGCTGCTGCTCGAGACCGTCGGCGGCCACGCCTCCACGGTCTTCTTCCCGGGCGACGTCCTGGGCACCGCGACGATCCGCGCCGAGGCGCTGGGCGGGGTCGGGTTCGTCGAGATCCGCATCCGCTGACGCTCTCCCGCCCGCGCGGGAGACCGAAAGGACCGCTCCGAGCGCGGCTGGACGCGACTCGGGCGGTCCTTTAGACTTTTCCCTCCATGGCCAAGCTCCGAGCCGCCCTCGCCGCCCTCGCGCTCCTTCTGACCGGCCTGCTGCTCCCGGCCTGCGAGGAGGGCACCCCGGTCGCCCCCAACGGGACGATCCTGCGCATCTCCGCTTACCCGACCCGGATCGGCAAGACCGGCACCTCGACGATCTCGCTCCAGGCGCTGCGCTCCAACGGCATCCCGGTCAATCCCGGCACCGAGATCCGACTCTCGTCGGACATCGGCGTGGTGGACAGCGTGGTGTTCACCGACGACGACGGGGTCGCCACCGGCACCCTGCACGGCGACGGGCGGGTCGGCACTGCGACCGTTTCGGCCTACTCCGGAGGCGTCGATCCGGTGACCACCGAGGTCCAGGTCGGCGCCCTGGCGACCTCGATCAGCCTGACCGTGGACCCGACCAGCATCCCCGAGAGCGGCGGAGTGGTCGACCTGCGCGCCCTGGTGCGCGACGAGAACGGCCAACCGCTGCCCGACGCCTCGGTCAACTTCATCGCCGAAGCCGGAACCCTGGCCTCGGGTGGGAGCTTCCTGATCACCGATGCCAACGGTGAGGTCACCGATCGACTCACGATCAGCGCCGCCGACACGGCCTCTCAGCCGGACCGGATCATCACCGTCACCGCGGAGAGCGGCGGCACCAGTGGCGTCATCTCGGACTCGGCCAACATCAGCATTCAGGGACCGCCGATCGCCTCGTTCACATTCTCGGTGACGGGCAACTTCGTGGCGTTCACCGACACCACGACCGGCGATCCGACCTCCTGGCGCTGGGACTTCAACGACGACGGGGCGACGGACTCCGTCGAGCAGAGTCCGGTCCACGAATTCTCGGGTCCCGGCTCGTACATCGTTCGCCTGACCGCCAGCAATGCCTTCGGGTCGAGCACCGCGAGCCGGCTGGTGACGATCAATTAAGTGCTAAGCTTCATTGAGTTTGTGACGGAATCGAGGGTCCTCGGGCCAGCCACGGCCGGGATGAGGGGGCGAGCGCGTTGACGGAGGCTTTCTCCGAGGAGCGACTGGAGCAGCTGGCCGAACGGTGGCAGCGGGAGCCGTCGTCGCGGATCTTCGTCCAGCTCGCCGAGGAGTACCGGCGCGGCGGACGACTCCGGGAGGCGCTCGGGGTGCTCGAGCAGGGGCTCGTGCACCATCCCACCTACGTCTCGGCCCTGGTCGTCCTGGGCCGCTGCCGGCTCGAGGCCGGCGAAGCGGAGGAGGCCGCCCAGGCGCTCGAGCGCGCGCTCGCCCACGACCCGGCGCAGCTGGTCGCCAACAAGCTCCTGGTCGAGGCCTACCTGAGGAGCGCCCGGCCCGGCAAAGCCCAGGAGCGGCTCGACTTCTACCGCCTCGTCAACGCCCGCGACGCCGAGATCGACGGCCTGGCGCGCCGCATCGCCGCGGCCTCGGGGGCGCGGCCGCCGGCGCCGCGTCCGGCCGTCGCTCCGGCGCCGCGTCCGGTCGCGGCTCCGGCGCCCATCTTCGACCTCGGCCCGCTGCCGGCGCGCGCCGCGCGGGTCGAGCTGGCGCCACCGGCCGCCGCCCGCGGGCGTGGCGCCGGGGCGCCCTTCGGCGATCTCCACGACCCTGCAGCCGCCGCGCGGCGCATCGTGCGCGCGCTCGCGGCCGGAGGCCTCTTTCCGATCGCGATCGTGCCCGAGCCGGTCCCGGCGCCGGTCGTGGTGCCCGCGCCCCTCGTGGGCTCTCTGGCTGCGACCGTGCCCCCGGCCGCGGTCGAGCTCGAGGCCCTTGCCCCTCCGGCCCCGAGCGCGGTCGAGATCGAGGCGCCTGCCCCTCCCGCTCCCGCCCCGGCTGCGGCCGAGGAGGCCGTACCCTGGTGGCGGGGAGCGCCCGAGCCGGTGTCGCCGGCGGCCGCGCCGGCCGTCGAGGAGGCTCCGGCCGCCCCGATCGCGGAGGCCGCAGCGGCCCCACCGGCGGTCGAGGCGGCCGAGGCGGTCCCACCCTGGGGCGCCGGACTGCGCTCCGCGCCCGAGCTCGACCTCGAAGCGCGCGCCGAGGTGGTGGCGGAGCCGTTCTCGCCGCGCACGATCGGCGAGGAGGTCGAGCGGGAGACCATCGAGGAGCCGTTCGACGAGGTCCTGGAGGCGTCCTCGACCACTGCCGCGCTGCCGCGCCAGGCCCCCGAGCCGCCGCCGCCGGCCTTCGAGCCGATCGCTCCGGAGCAGGTCGTGGCCGCGCCGGGGCCGCCGGCCGAGGCGCCCGTCGCACCTGCGCCCGAGCCGCCCGCGACGCCGGCGGCCGCGGTGGGCCCGAGCGCGACCCTGGGCGAGCTCTACCTGCAGCAGGGCTTCGTGGACGAGGCCGAGCGGGAGTTCCGCGCGGTGCTCGAGGTGCGGCCCGGCGACGCGGTGGCCACGGCCGGCCTCGAGGAGATCCGCCTGCGGCGGGCCGGAGAGCGGCCGCAGGCGCCGGCTCCGAGGACGCTGCCGGCCGGGCTGACGCAGCGCAAGATCGAGACCCTGCGCGGCTACCTGGACCGCCTGATGCGCGGGCGGGAGGCCGGCCATGTATCTTGAGCGGCTCTCCTCGGTCAGCCGGCGCATCGACGGTGCCGTGGCGCTCACGCTGGTGGCCGCGGACGGCATGCCGATCGAATCCCTCTCCTCGGCGCCCGATCTCGACCTCGAGGCGGTCACCGCCGAGCTGGTCTCGCAGGCGCGCACCATCTCGCACCAGCAGAAGGAGCTCTCGGTCGGCGAGGTGCGCCAGCTGACCATCGCGGGGGACCGCATGACCTTCCTGCTCTCCTCGCTGGGCCGCGGCTACTGGCTGCTCGCCGCGCTCCGGCCCGAAGCCAACCTCGGCCGGGCGCGGTTCGAGCTCAAGCGCGCGACCCTTCTGTTCGACAACGACCTCGACTGATCCCACATGCTGACCTTCGACCAGATCAAGGAACTCCTCGAGCTCGTCGGCCGTCACCGGCTGCACGGCGTCGAGATCGAGCGCGCCGGCTTCAAGCTGCGCGTCTGGGGCGAGGCGCCGGCGCGCGATGCCGTGCCGGCGGCCGTCCCCGCCGCCGCGGCGCCGCCGGCGGTCGCCCTCCAGGCCGTCGCGCAGGGCGTCAATCCGCCGGCTCCGGCGGCCGGCGCGGCAGCGGCCTCCGCCCCCGCCGGCCAGGATCCCGGCGAAGGGCTGCACGTGGTCGCGTCGCCGATCGTGGGCACTTTCTACGCGGCCCCCAGCCCGGACTCGCCGATCTACGTGCGCATCGGGGACCGCGTGCGCAAGGGCCAGGTGCTGTGCATCGTCGAGGCGATGAAGCTGATGAACGAGATCGAGAGCGACGTGGACGGAGTGGTCGCCGAGATCTATCCGAAGAATGCGCAGCCGGTGGAGTTCGGCGAGCCGCTCTTCGGCGTGCGCCCCGACTGACCCCACCGGGATGTTCCGCAAGATCCTGATCGCCAACCGTGGCGAAATCGCGCTGCGGATCATTCAGGCCTGCCGGGAGCTCGGCATCCCGACCGTGGGCGTCTATTCGACCGCCGACCGCGACAGCCTGCACGCGACCTACGCGGACGACGACGTGTGCATCGGGCCGCCGGCCGCGGCCCAGAGCTACCTGAACATCACGAGCCTGGTCTCGGCGGCCGAGATCACGGGCGCCGATGCCGTTCATCCCGGCTACGGCTTCCTGGCGGAGAACGCCTACTTCGCCGAGGTGCTCGCCGACTGCGGCCTGGGCTGGATCGGTCCCCCGCCCGAAGTGATCCGGCTGATGGGCGACAAGGCGAAGGCGCGTCAGACCGCAGCCGAGGCGGGAGTGCCGGTGTTGCCGGGCAGCGGCGACCCGCTCTCCTCGGTCGAGGAGGCGCAGGGCCTGGCCTCCGAGGTGGGGTTCCCGGTCATCCTCAAGGCGGCGGCCGGCGGCGGCGGTCGCGGTATGCGCATCGTGCGCTCGGCGGCCGAGCTCGAGAAGTCGTTCGACACCGCCGCGCACGAGGCCGAGAAGGCGTTCGGCGACGGCTCGGTCTATCTCGAGAAGTACCTCGAGGAGCCGCGCCACATCGAGTTCCAGGTCTTCGGCGACCGCCACGGCAACGTCATCCACCTGGGCGAGCGCGAGTGCTCGATCCAGCGGCGACACCAGAAGCTGATCGAGGAGTCGCCCTCGCCCGCGCTCACGCCCGAGCTGCGCTCGCGCATGGGCGAGGCGGCGGTGCGCCTGTGCACGCACGTCGGCTACCAGAACGCGGGCACGGTGGAGTTCCTACTCGACCGCGACGGCAGCTTCTACTTCATGGAGATGAACACGCGCATCCAGGTCGAGCACCCGGTGACCGAGATGGTCACGGGCGTCGACCTGGTCAAGCTCCAGATCCTGGTCGCGGCCGGAGAACGGCTCAACGTGCGCAGCGGACTGGCTCCGCGCGGCCACGCGATCGAATGCCGGATCAACGCCGAGGACCCGGTCACCTTCGCGCCCAGCCCCGGCCGCCTGACGACGTTCCACGTGCCCGGCGGCCCCGGCGTGCGCGTCGACACCCACGGCTACGAGGATTACGTGATCCCGCCGCACTACGACTCGTTGGTCGCCAAGCTGATCACTCACGGCAGCGACCGCGCGGAGGCGATCGCGCGCATGCGCAGGGCCCTCGACTTCTTCGTCGTGGAGGGCATCAAGACCACGATTCCGCTCCACCGCGAGATCCTCGACGACCCGGTGTTCCGGTCGGGCCGCCTGTCGACGCGATTCATGGAGGGCTTCCAGGCGCGCCGGGAGAGGGCGGAAGAGGGCGCGTGAACGCGCGCGCGGGACGCCGCCCGGGCCGGCTCTACGCCATCGCCGACGCCGAGCGGATCCCGCCGGCCCGGATCGGCGGGGCGATCGCCGAGATGGCCGCCGCGGGTGTCGTCACGATCCAGCTGCGCGCCAAGGCGCTCGCCGACCGGGAGCTCTGGCGGCTGGCCGAGGAGGTCCTCTCGCGGCTCGAGGGTTGGCGGGGAGAGCTCTGGATCGACGATCGCGCCGATCTCGCGGCGGCGCTGCCGTTCGCGGGCGTCCACCTCGGCCAGCGCGACCTGCAGCCCGCCCGGGCGCGGCCGCTGCTGCCCGAGACGACCGCGATCGGGTTCTCGACCCACGACGAGCGCCAGGCGGGCACCGCCGAGGCCGACCCGGCGGTGGACTGGGTCGCGATCGGCCCGGTCTACCCGACCGTGAGCAAGCCGAACCCCGATCCCGTGCTCGGGCTCGGGCGTCTCGCCGCGGTGCGTGCGTGCACGGCCAAACCGCTGATCGCGATCGGAGGTATCGACGAGCGCACGATCGCAGCCGTACTCGCGGCGGGCGCGGACGCGGCCGCGGTGATCTCGGCGGTGTGCGACGGTGACGTGGGGGCCAACTGCCGGCGACTGCTCGACGCCGCCGGGAGCGCGCGGTGAGGATCTTCCTGACCGGCTTCATGGGCGCCGGCAAGACCACGGTCGGACGCGAGCTCGCTGCCCGGCTCGGCTGGCCGTTCCTCGACCTCGACGAGGAGGTCGAGCGTCGCGCGGGGATGAGCGTGCGCGAGCTCTTCGAGCGGCACGGGGAGGCCGAGTTCCGCCGCCGCGAGCGGGAGGTGCTGGCCGAGGCCTTCGAGCGGGATCCGCTGGTGGTCGCGGTCGGCGGCGGCACGCTGGTCGATCCGGCGATGCTCGAAGTCGCGCGCTCGCGCGGCGCGGTGGTCTTCCTCCACCCGCCGTTCGAGACCCTGGTGCGCCGCATCGGACCTCTGGGCAAGGCCGAGCGCCCGCTGTTCCGGGACGAGACCGCCGCCCTCGCGCTCTACCGGGAGCGGCTCGCCTCCTATCGCCGTGCCGACCGGACCGTCGAGATCGGGCCCGGGGAGACGCCGGCGGAGATCGCGGCGCGCATCCGCCTGGAGCTGCGCCTGCCGGAGGTCGCTTGCAGTTCCTGATCCTCTCCGACCTGCACGGCAACGCCGAGGCCACCGACGCCGTCCTCCGGCGCGTGCGCAGGAAGCGATTCGACGCCTACCTGGTGCTGGGCGACCTGGTCGGCTATGGCGCCGGTCCCAATCAGGTCGTGGAGGCGGTGCGCAACCTGGATCGTCCGGCACACCTCGTGCGCGGCAACCACGACAAGGTCGTGGCCGGCATCGAGCGCGGCGAGAACTTCAACCACGCGGCGCTCGCCGCGGCGCGCTGGACGGCCGAGCACCTGAGGCCCGCCAACCTGCGCTTCGTGCGCGAGCTGCCGCGCGGCCCGGTGGACCTGCCCGAGGGGCTCACCATCTGCCACGGCTCGCCGCTCGACGAGGACCAGTACGTGTTCTCGATCTTCGAGGCCTGGGACATCTTCGGCTCGTACCCGGCGGACGTGATCTTCTTCGGCCACACCCACGTGCCGTCGATGTTCGTGATGCGCGGCCGCGAGACCAGGGTCGCGCTGCTGCACGGCACCACGGGCACGATCCGGATCCAGCCCGGGGAGCGCTATCTGGTCAATCCCGGCTCGGTCGGGCAGCCGCGCGATCGCGACCCGCGCGCCGCCTACATGACCTACGATTCGAAGACCCGGACGGTGCGCTGGTACCGGATCCCGTATCCGGTGGAGCGGGCCCAGCAGCGCATCCTCAAGCGGGGACTGCCGAAGGTCCTCGCCGACCGCCTCGCGCTCGGGGTCTGAGCCCGCTCAGACCGCCGCGCGCCCGGCCGGCGGCAGGTCGTCGAGCTTGCGCAGCTGGCGTGCGCGAGCCACCAGGGCGAGCGTGCCGCCGGCGAAGATGACGTACATCCCCCACCAGACGAGCGACACGAGCGGCTTCCTCGTGACGTCGAGCGAAAGTCGCGCGGGCACCGCCGCGGTCGATCCGAGACCGTCGAAGAGCAGCTCGACCGCCCCGGCCGTGGCGTTGATCGCACCCACCGCGACCCGGCCGCCGCCGGGCAGCGACAGGGGCGGGAACTCGGTCCGCCCGCTCTGCTCGAAGCGGTAGACCGGTTCGACTCGCTCCGTGCGACCGGCGCGCGTGACCTCGAGGACCGCGCCGATGGCGACCGGCTTGCCGGCGCTCATGTTGACCAGGGCGTTGCCTTCGGCCTGGAGGTTGAAGCCCAGGAAGCGCACGGTGGCGTCGCCGATCTCCCGGCTCTCGTTCTTGGCGAGCTGGAGGCGCGCGAAGCCGCCTGGCGACCCCGGGCTGTACTCGAGCGGGGAGAGGTAGAGATCGTCGAGCGGCCCGCTGCGGATCGCGGGGTGGACCATGAGCTGCTGCGTACGGTCGTTGACGAAGATCTTCGGGTAGGCGAGCCAGACTTTCCCGTCCGGTCTCGTGACCGCCACCTCGGCGCGTTCCTTGTCGTGCGCGTCGCGCGGCAGGAAACGCTCGAAGGTGAGCGAGTGCGAGCCGAGCGAGACCGGCTTGCCCTGTTCGAGAGTGACCTTCACGCTCTCGTCGTAGGCCGAGGAGGCCATGAAGCCGACCAGGATGATGCCGACGCCCACGTGCGCGAGATAGCCGCCGGCGCTCGCCAGCTTGCGGTCGCGGGCGAGCCGCACGACCCGCTGCAGATTCGTGGCGAGGGCCGAGACCGCGAGGAAGAGGAAGATCGCGTGCAGCGGGTTGGTGACGCCCAGGCCGAGCCCGACGCAGGTGGCGAGGAAGCCCGCGGCGAGGCCGGGCAGCGCCTTGCGAAGCACGGCGCGGGCGCTCTCCTCCCCGCGCCAGGTCATGAAGGGCACGAAGGCGAGGAGGAAGGCGACGAGCAGCGCGATCGGCAGGTTGACGCGGTTGTAGAACTCCGGCCCGACCTGGCCGGGGTTCTCCATGAAGCGGGTGAGGATCGGCGCCGAAGTGCCGATGGTCACCACGGTCGCGCAGGACAGGATGGCGATGGTGGCGAGCACCAGGAACGTGCCGCGGGAGAGCGCGGGATCCTCGTTGGGCCGGGTCTCGACCGTGCGCAGGCGGGTGGCGAGCAGGAGCGCGGCCAGGCCCCCGAAGAAGGCCATCAGGCCGATCAGCCAGCCGGAGATCCCGAGATCGACGAAGCTGTGCACCGAGAAATCGGCGAGCACCCCGGAGCGGGTGAGGAAGGTGCCGTAGAGCACGGACAGGAAGACGAGCACGGCGAGCACCATGTTGGCGCGCCGATAGCGGCTCCGCGTGCGCTCGAGATAGAGGCCGTGCACGAGCGCGGTGCCGAACAGCCACGGGATGAGCGAGGCGTTCTCGACCGGATCCCAGCCCCAGTAGCCGCCCCAGCCCAGCGTCGCGTAGGCCCAGTAGCCGCCGAGCAGGATCGCGGTGCCGAGCACCAGGAAACCGGCCAGGGCCCACGGGAACGCGCGCGCCGCCCAGTCCGAGGCGTCCTTCTTCCAGAGCGCCGCCATGGCGAACGAGAAGGGCACCGCGGAGAGCGCGTAGCCGATGAACATGATGGGCGGATGGATCACCATCCAGTCGTCCTGGAGCAGCGGGTTGAGGCCCTGGCCGTCCGCCGGAGCGTGATCGAGCATGAGGAACGGGTTCTCACGCACCAGGATGAAGAGCAGGCCGAGCTGGGCGAGCACGTAGATGCCCATCACGGGCCCCTCGTGCCGGCCGATCGAGCGCGTCAGCGGCACTCCGATCAGCGCTCCCCAGAACAGCCAGATCAGGAAACTCCCCTTCTGGCCCGCCCAGAAGGCGGCCAGCTGATAGTGCCAGGGCAGGTCGAGGCCCGAGTACTGGAAGACGTAGTCGATGCGGAAGTCGCGTCGCGCCAGCGCCACCAGCAGCACGAAGGCCGACGCGAGCACGGCGAGCGTGAAGAACGCGTAGGCCCGGCGCGCGAAGCCGCGCGCCGACTCGTCGCCGCGCGCGAGATCGACGTAGCCCCAGAGCGCCGCCAGGGCGAAGGCGAGCGCGCACCAGACCGCGATCGCGCCGGGCAGATAGAGCTGGGAGAGCGCGCTCATCAGGAGTAGCTCTTGACTTCGGTGCCCTGGTACTTGCTCGGGCACTTGACCAGCAGCTTGCCGGCCGCGAACTCGGCCGGGCCGGGGCTCCAGCGACCGATGGCGACGATCGAGATGGCGTCCTCGAAGTTGGCGGGCTTGACGCCCTCGTAGCGCACGCGCAGCGTGTCACCGGTCTGCGGGTCGCGCAGCGTGAAACGCAGGGCCGAGGCGCTCTCGTCGTAGCTCGTGCTGCCCTTCTCGAGCGCGCCGGCGACCTGCACCGTGCGCGTTCCGCCCTGCGCCTCGCGATAGGAGACGTAGGGGGTCAGGCTGGTGCGGAAAGCCGCGAAAGCGAAGCCGGCGAAGGCGATCAGGAGGACGACGCCGAGGACGGTCCAGGCCTTCTTGCTCATCGTTCGCGCTCCAGGTCGTTGACCCGCCGTTCGAGGCGGAGAAGGTAGAGGAAGATCCCGGTCCAGATCACCAGGTTCACGGCCGTCACCCACGTCGGTCCACCCATCAGTCCGAACCCTCGAGCAGACGCGCCTCGCGCAGCGCGAGGCGCGTCCGCAACTGGTGCATCCAGAAGAAGAGCGCGGTGAATCCGGCGGAGCTCGCGAGCAGCACGACGAGCATCCTGGGCTCGACCTCGACCTTGCCCTGGGCATTGATCACCGCCTCGGGGTGCAGGGTGAAGCCGAGGCGAGGCAGCACGAAGTAGAAGAAGGGCGCCACGACCAGCCCGAGCGTGGCGTAGGCCGCGCACAGGCGCCCTCTCGCCTCGCGGTCGGCGACCGCTGCGCGCAGGGCGAGGTAGGCGGCGTAGAAGAGCAGCGCCACGACGATGGAGGCCTGGCGCGGGTCCCAGTTCCACCAGGAGTTCCACATGATGCGCGCCCAGATCGCGCCGGTCACGGTGGCGAGCAGCGCGAAGAGCAGGCCGATCTCGATCGCCGCCGCCGCGGCCTGGTCGCGCCGCTCGGTGCGCCGGCCGGCCAGGTAGGCCAGGCTCCGGACGCCGGCGACCATGAAGGCGACGAACGACACCCAGGCCATCGGGACGTGGAAGAACAGGATGCGACTGGATTGGCCGAGGAATCCCTCGGCGAGCGGAGCCCAATGGAATGCGGCCACGATCACGGTCGCCATCCAGCCCCAGAGCAGCCAGAGCAGCGGGCGCTTCATGGGGCCCAGATCACCGGGAAGAGGAGGAAGCCGGCGACCATAATCGTCGAATCATACAGGAACAGCTGCACCAGGACGCCTCCGGCGTCCCCGCCGCCCAGCGCGGCGCGCGTCGCCGCGACCGCGAGCACGGCGAGCGGCACCAGCAGCGGAAAGGCGAGCGCGGCGAACAGGGTGGTGGCGCCGCGCCCCTGCGCGACGATCGCAGCCAGGAGCGTCGTGGCGGCGGCCAGCCCGGCACCGCCGGCGCCCAGCGCGAGCACGAGCCGGCCCGGGCTCGCCACCGGCAGGTCGAAGAGCGCGAGCGCGAGCGGGGTCGCGACCGCCTCCAACAGGGCGAGCAACGAGGCGACCCAGGCCAGCTTGCCCGCGAACACGGCACTGGGCCGCGCCGCGAGCCGGAGAACGGTGGCGGTATGCGACTCCTCCTCGTGCACGAAGACGCGCGGCAGACCCGCCGCGGCGGCGAACAGGAGCAGGATCCAGAGCAGCGCGGAGGCGACGTCGCTGCGCTCGCCGGGCGTAGCGCCGATCGGGCCGAGCGCGAGGCTCGCGATCACCAGGGTGGTGATCGCGAACAGCACCAGCGTCGCCACGGCGTGGCGGGCGCGCCGCTCGGCGCGCCAGTCCTTGGCGAAGACCGCCGCCGCTTCAGCGGTCCAGCCGGAGCTCACCGGAGATCCGCGGCAGAGGAAGCGAGACCGGGCTGGCCGCGACCGCCAGGCCGCCGTTCTCGAGGTGCTCGTCGAGCAACGCGCGGGCGATCCGCTCGCCGTCGTCGTCGAGGTTCTGGAACGGCTCGTCGAGCAGCAGCAGGCGCGGCCGGTGCAGGACGGCGAAGGCCCAGCGCAGCCGCTGTCTCATGCCCGAGGACAGCGCCCGCCAGGGGCGGGCCGCCGGCAGGCCGAGGCGCTCGGCCACGGCGCGGCCGCTCGCGGGGGGCAGGCCGCGCAGGCGCGCGACCAGCTCCAGGTTCTCGGACACCGAGAGCTCGTCGTAGAAGGCGATGTCGGGCGCGAGCAGGCCGACCCGGCGCCGTCGCTCGTCGTTCGCCAGCGCACGCCCGTCCTCCACCGCCACCACGCGCCCCCGGTCGGGCGCGAGCAGGCCGGCCAGGCAGCGCAGCAGCGTGGACTTGCCGCTGCCGTTGGGGCCGCGCACGGCGAACAGGCCGCCGCTCTCGACCTTGCCGCTCACGCGGTCGAGGACCACGAGGCGGTCGAAGCGGCGGGACAGTCCTTCGAAGGCGAGCCGGGCAACAGGCACGGCGCGGGAGCCTATCGGATCGGTTTAGCATGGGCCATGGTGCCTACGACGCCGCGCCGTCTCGTCGCCCTGCTCGCCCTGATCGGACTCTCCGGCGCCTGTGCCAGCACGCCGCCGCCGGCCGCCCCCCCGGTGTCCGCCGCGGCTCCCGCCCTGGCGCCGCCGGCCGATCTCGAGAGCCGGGCGCTGCTCCTGCTCCTGGCCGATCGGCGCCTGTTCGACCCGGTCGCGCTCCAGCTGCTGCTGTCCGCACCGCCGGCGGTGCGGGCCGAGCTGGCAGTGACGCTCGGCCGGATCGGGGACCGCCGGGGGCGCAGCCTCCTGCAGGGCCTGCTGGTCGACGCGGATCCGGAGGTGCGGCGCGCGGCCGCCTTCGCGCTGGGCGAGCTCGAGGACGTCGAGGCACTGCGTGCCCTGGTGGTCGCGGCGGTCGATCCCGATCCGGAGCTGGGCAGGCTCGCGGTCGAAGCGCTGGGCAAGGTCGGCGCGCCGCTCGGCGAGGTGCAGCGCGCGCTGGGCGCCCTGGCGCCGGAGGAGGCCTGGCGTCGCCTCGCTCCGGCGCTCTTCCGCTTCCGGGAGCCCGCCGCCGTGGTGGCTGCCCAGGAGGGACTGCTGGCCGGAGATCCGGACGTGCGCGCGGCTTCGGCCTACGCGCTCGGCCGGCTCGCGCGTCCCGAGGGCGCGGAGGCCCTGCGCGGCCTGCTCACCGACCTCGATCCGTACGTGCGCGGCTGGGCCGCACGGGGGCTGGGCGAAGTGGGGGACCTGGCCGACCTCGAGCGTCTCGAGCCCCTCCTCGACGACCCGGAGGTCGGGCCTCGGATCCAGTGCCTGAACGCCGGGGCGCGCATCCTCGGGCGCTCCTCCGCGCTGCCTCCGCTCGGCTGGGGTGCGCGCCTGCGCGCGGCGCTCGCGGACGAGCGCCCGCACCTGCGCGCCGCCGCGCTCGAGGCCGCGGCGCGCTTCCTGCCCAATCCGGAGCTCGAAGCCGACCTGCGCGAGCGCATGGAGGCGGGCGAGGCGCGCGAGCGCGAGCTCGCCTTCGCGGCGCTCGCCGCCGGCCGGGTAGCGGGGGCCCGCGAGCTCGTGCGGGAAGCCGCCGCCTCGAGCGATCGTGCGATGCGGGCGCGCGCCGCCGATGCGGCCGTGCGCATCGAGGCGGAGGAGATCCTGGCGCGTCTGCTCGAGGACCCGGAGCCGCCCGTGCGCGTGGCCGCGCTCGAGAGCCTGGCGCGCCGCGCGGGCGAGGACGCCGGCGCCGTCGCCGGGCGTTTCGTCGGGGACGCCGACCCGACCGTGCGGGCGACCGCGCTCGACCTGCTCGCACGCCATCCGGTGGTCGCGTCCGGCCGGATCGCCGCGGCCGTCGACGCCGCGCGCTCCGATTCCCTGAACGATGCCCGGCTGGCCGGGGTGCGCGCGCTCGCGGCGCGTGGCCAGGCAGAGCCGTCGGAGCGCGCGGAGGTGCTCGAGGCCCTCGGCCGGTTGCTCGAGGACCGCGACCGCCTGGTGCGCAGGGAGGCCGCGGCAGGGCTCGTCGGACTGGGGGCGCCGCGGCCGGATCCCGGTCCGCTCGAGCTCGGGCGCGACGTCGCCTACTACCGGGACGTGCTGCGCCAGACCGCGGCGACCCGCCGGGTCGAGGTCGAGACCGAGCGCGGTGCCCTGCGCCTCGAGCTGGCCGGCCGCGAGGCGCCGCTGACCGTGCTCTCGTTCCTCCAGCTCGCGGCGCAGGGTTACTTCGACGGTCTCGCCTTCCACCGTGTGGTGCCGGACTTCGTGGTCCAGAGCGGGGACCCGCGCGGAGACGGCTGGGGCGGGCCCGGCTACGCGCTGCGCGACGAGATCAACCGGCTGCGCTACGGGCGTGGGATGGTGGGCATGGCGCTCTCGGGCCCGGACACCGGGGGCAGTCAGTTCTTCATCACCCTCGCGCCCCAGCCCCATCTCGACGGCGGCTACACGGTCTTCGGCCGCGTCGTGGCGGGCGAGGAGGTCCTGGACCGGATCCGGCAGGGGGACCGCATCCTGAGGATCCGGGAGATCGGCGCCGACGCGCGCCCGCGCGGGGTCCGCTAGGATCCCCCTGGGCGCCGCGCTCCGAGGCCCGGCCGTGGTGGCCGACCCGGTCCGCCGGGCTCGCCCGGCCGGAGGGGGCGGTTCGCACCGGGAGGGGCGCGTTCCGTCCCCCCGCTGGCCCCTTCCGCCGGCGCGGACCTGCAACCTTCGGAATCCCGGAGACGTATCTCGCATGCCGCACGAGCCCTCCGCCATGACCGACGAAGAGCTGGTGCGGTCGGTCCTCGCCGGGGACCGCGAGCGCTTCGAAGAGCTGGTCGAGCGCTACCAGGCACGGCTGATCAACTACCTGCACCGCCTGGTGCGCGACGTCGACGAGGCGCACGACTTGGCGCAGGAGGTCTTCGTTCGCGTGTACCAGGCTCTGGACCGATTCGATCCGCAGTACCGGTTCTCCACCTGGCTGTTCCGGGTGGCGCAGAATGCGGCGATCGACGTGATCCGGAAGCGTCGCTTCCGCCTGGTGCCGCTCGGGCGTACCGACCCCGACGCGCCCGACGGCGGACGCGAGCTCGAGGTCCCCGACCTCGGGCCTTCGGCGCAGGACCGCCTCGAGGGGTCCGAGCGGGACGTGCGCGTGCGCGCGGCGATCGACGGGCTGCCGTGGGAGTACCGGGAGCTCATCGTCATGCGCCACTACGGCGAGCTCGCCTACGACGAGATCGCGCGCACCAAGGGGATGCCGCTGGGGACGGTCAAGAACAAGCTCTTCCGCGCCCGCCAGCTGCTCAAGGCGGCGCTCGCGAGCGAGGCCTGAACGAGGCGCCAGGAGACCGACATGGAACACGAAACGTTCCGGGAATGGCTCGACCTCGAGGTCGACGGCGCGCTCGGCGAGGCGGAGCAGGTGCAACTGGAGGAGCACCTGGTCTCCTGCTCCGGCTGCCGCGACGAGCGCCGCCAGCTGGCCCTGCTCGCCGGCCGTCTCGCGGCCAGCCGGGTGCCGGTACGGGAGGGCTTCGCGACCGCGGTGATGGACGCGCTCGAACCCGCGCCCTGGGAATCGCGCCTGGCGCGCGCCTGGGCCTGGCCGCTGGCGCTCTTCGTGACGCTGGTCGCAGCCGCTGCGCTGGTCTCGGGCGCGGCGGGGACCGGGTCTGGCGCCGCCGGCAGCTGGTGGAGCGCGCTCGCGGCGGTGGCCGGCCTGTTCGGCGCCGGCCTGGTCGCGGGCAGCGGGCTGGCGGTCGCGACCTGGACGGGCGTCGGCGCCGCGGTGGTGGAGTGGCTGGGGCGGTCTCCCGCCAACTGGGTGGCGGCGGGCGTGCTCGTCCTCGCGCTCGACCTGCTCGCGCTGCGCCTGGTGCGCTCCGGCGGCCGCGAGGCGGCCCGCCGTCCGGCACCGCCGCCGCGCTGACCTCCCGCCGGCCCGATGCTGCGCCGTCTGCTCGCCCTCGCCCTGCTCGCTCTCGGCGCCGCGCCGGCGCGCGCCGAGGAAGCGGCGCCGTCCGCGCTCCGCCTCGCGGCCGGCAGCTTCGCGCGGCACCAGATCGTCGCGGTCGGTCGCGACGTGGTGATCGAGGGTGAGGCGCTGGCGGGGGTGACGGCGCTCGACGGCAACGCGCGCGTCGCGGGCGTGATCACCGGCGACCTGACGGTGCTCGGCGGGGACGCCCACCTGGCGTCGAGCGCGGTGGTGCGTGGCGACGTCTTCGTGCTGGGCGGAGAGCTCGAGGTCGCGGCCGGAGCGCGGCTCGAGGGGCGCGCCGTGGCCTACCCGACCCTCTCACGCGCCTGGCTGACGCTGCTCGAGGGTCCGAGCCTGGGCCTGAGCGCGAC
>JAFNAE010000293.1 GCA_017860005.1 Acidobacteriota bacterium
GGACGCCCTTCTGCACGGCGTCGGGCAGGCCGGCGAGCTCGGGCGGCACCGGCTCCGCCGCGCTGCCCGCCTTGCGCAGGTAGGTGGCCACGGTCTGGTTCTCGCGCGTCAGGTAGCGCGCGACCACGCGCTGCACGTCCGCGGCCTCGACCGCCAGCGTGCGGCCGGCCGACTCGTTGAGGTACCGCCAGTCGCCCTGGCCGTCGTACCAGAGCAGCTGGAGCAGCAGGTAGAACGGGCTCTGCAGCCGGCGGAACGAGTCGGCGAGCACCCGGTTCTTGACCTTCTGGAGCTCCTCGGCCGGCACCGGCTCGTCGCGCAGGCGCTCGATCTCGGCCCAGATCGCGCGCTCGAGGTCGGCCGGGGTGGCCTCACCCTGGGTCTCGGCGTAGACGCCGAAGGAGCCCGCATAGCGCTGCGCCTGGGGATAGGAGGCCGCCGACGCGGCGATCTTCTTGTCGAGCACCAGGCTCTTGTTGAGACGGCCGGTCTGACCGTTGAGCAGCCCCGAGACCACCGCCAGCGCGTAGGAGTCCCTGTGGCCGAACGGCACGGCGTGGAACTGGATCGCGACCTGCGGCTGGCAGTCGCACTCCGCGTTCATGCGCTTCTCGGCGAGCTGCCTCTCCTCGAGCGTGACCACGTCCGGAACCGGCCGCTTGCCGCGCGGGATGCGGCCGAAGTAGCGCTCGGCGAGCTCGCGCACGCGCGCCGGGTCGAAGTTGCCGACCAGGGCGGCGGTCAGGTTGTTGGGGGCGTAGTAGGTGTCGAAGAACTCCTGGGCGTCGGCGAGCGACAGCGTCTTCAGGTCCGACATCCAGCCGATCGTCTCCCACTTGTACGGGTGCGAGGTCCAGAACATGGCGTTGAGCTGCTCGTCGAACGGCCCGGTGGGGGTCGACTCGACGCGCAGGCGGCGCTCCTCCTGGACCACGTCCCGCTCGGAGTAGAACTCGCGGAAGATCGGCTGCGAGAGCCGGTCGGACTCCATCCAGAACCAGAGCTCGAGCTTGTTGGCGGGCACGGTGACGAAGTAGAAGGTCGAGTCCTGGTTGGTGCCGGCGTTCATGCCGGAGGCGCCCGCCTCGGTGTAGATCTTGTCGAACTCGTCCTTGACCATGAGCGCGCGCTGCTCCTCGACCAGCTTCTGGAAGCGGGCCTCGAGATCGGCGAGCTCGGCCGTGCGCGCTGCCGGGTCGAACGGATCGTCGATCTCGCCCTTGCGGTAGCGCTCGCGCTGGATCCGGTACTGCGCGCGGATCCGGTCCTGGAGCTGCTCCTGCTCGGCGACGATCTCGAGGTCGCGCTCGAGGTTCGTGGTGCCGATCGCGCGCGAGCCCTTGAACATCATGTGCTCGAAGAAGTGCGCCACGCCGGTGATGCCCGGCCGCTCGTTGGCGGAGCCGACGTGGGCCACCCAGCCCGACATCACGGTGGCCTGCTCGGGCCGGCGCACGAGCAGGAACTTCATGCCGTTGGCGAGGGTGAACTCCTCGACCGGCACCTCGGCCCTGATCTGCGGCCGGGCCTCCTGGGCGACCTCCGGCGCGGCCTGCTGGGCGGCGACGGGGATCGCGGCGGCGAGCGCCAGTGCGGCGGCGGCCGCGAGCCGGCGGGACGGGAACCTCTCGGTCATCACGCTCCGACACCTCCACGGGATGCGACGGGCCGGCACACCTCGCCCGTCCGGGGGTTGCATTCTCTCTTACGGGCGGGGGTCGCGCGGGTTCTCGAACCTCGCCTCCGGGCGCTGCGGTCCGCGCCCGGCTTCCCCGTCGCCGTTCAGTACCTCGGCACCGAGGGGTCGATCTTGCGGCTCCAGGCGTCGATCCCGCCGGCCAGGTTGACGGCGCGCGGGAAGCCGCGCCGGCGCAGGAACTCGACCGCCACGGCGGAGCGGCCGCCGGTGTGGCAGTAGACCGCGAGCGTGCGGTCGCGCGGCAGCTCCCCGGTCCGGTCGGCGAGCTCCTGGAGCGGGATCCAGAGCCCGCCGGGCAGGACCGCGAGATCGCGCTCGTAGGCGAGCCGGACGTCGAGCAGCTCGAGCGCCTCGCCCTCTTTCAGGCGGCGGGCGAGCTCGCGCGGCGCGAGGTCGAAGTCCTCCTCCGCGCCCGGGGCGCAGCTCTCGTCGTAGGCGACCAGGCCGGTCTGGGTGGGGTGCCCGGAGCAGACGGGGCAATCCGGGCTCTTCGGCACCCGCACCTCGCGGAAGCTCATCGCCAGCGCGTCGAAGACGAGCAGGCGGCCGACCAGCGGCTCGCCCGCGCCGGTGATCCACTTGATCGCCTCGGTGGCCTGGATCGAGCCGACGATGCCGGGCAGCGAGCCGAAGACGCCCGCCTCGGCGCACGACGGCACCGCGCCGGGCGGCGGCGGCTCCGGGAAGAGGCAGCGGTAGCAGGGGCCGCCGGGCGCGGCGAAGACCGAGGCCTGGCCGTCGAAGCGGAAGACCGCGCCCCAGACGTCCGGCCGGCCCTCGAGCACGCAGGCGTCGTTGACCAGGTAGCGGGTCGGGAAGTTGTCCGAGCCGTCGAGGACGAGGTCGTAGGCCGCGACCAGGCGGCGCGCGTTGTCGAGCCCGAGCCGCCCGGCGTGGGGCTCGAGGCGGACGTGGGGATTGACCTCGCCGAGCCTTTCGAGCGCCGCCTCGAGCTTCGGCCGGCCGAGGTCCGGGTCGCCGTAGAGCACCTGGCGCTGGAGGTTGGTCTCGTCCACCTCGTCGAACTCGACCAGCCCGAGCGAGCCCACCCCCGCCGCCGCCAGGTAGAGGCTCGCCGGCGAGCCCAGCCCGCCCAGGCCGACGATCAGCAC
>JAFNAE010000130.1 GCA_017860005.1 Acidobacteriota bacterium
CGAGGGAGCCGAGGCAGCGATCGCCAACCTGGGCCTGCTCGGCGACAAGTACGTGCAGCTCGATCCCGGTCCGACCGGGGCGCCGCTCCTGGCCGAGGGCGCCGTGCTGCCGGGCCGCTCGCCGGTCTCGCTCGATCGCGCCATGGCCAAGCTCGAGAAGATCGGCGACTCGGTCGAGGGGCTGCTCTCGGGGCAGGGCGGAGGCGCCTTCGGGGACCTGGTGGCGAGCATCCGGGCGACCTCCGACGAGCTGCGCGCGGTGATCGCCGAGAACCGGCGCAGCTTCGGTGGCACGGTCGCCAACTTCGAGCGCTTCAGCGCCACGCTCGCCGAGGAGCTGCCGCGCCTGACCCGGCAGATCGAGCAGGTGCTGGCCCAGGTCGAGTCGGTGGTGGGTGAGAACCGGGGCGATCTGCGCGAGTCGATGGCGAACCTGCGCGAGGTCACCGGCCGGGTCCAGACCTCGGTGGACAATCTCAACGAGATCACCGGCAAGATCGCGCGCGGCGAGGGCACGATCGGCAAGCTGGTCAACAGCGACGAGGCGCACGACGAGCTGATGGCGGCGCTCGACAGCGTGGACAAGGGCGTCAGCGCGCTCGGCGACACGCTCGGCCGGGTCGGCCGCCTGCAGCTCGACGTGGGGATCGAGAGCTACTACCTGTCCGAGTCGGGAGACTCGCAGAGCGCGTTCCGCCTCGACATCCAGCCGCGCGGCGGGGAGAGCCCCCACCTCTATCGCCTCGACCTCATCTCGACGCCGCGCGGCCGCTTCTACGAGAAGCAGGACGTGGTCATCGTCACCAACCCCGACGGCACGACCGAGACCACCACCACCACGCGACTGACCCTGGACCGCAGCCGCAACAGCTACTCGGCGCTGGTCGGCTTCCCCTTCGCCGACCGGCGGGGCACGTTCTGGACCGGAGCTGGAGTCGCCGTTCGTCGGCGCCGGCCTGCGCTGGTCCGACGACGACATCAAGTACCTGGCCGGCTCGATCCCGAGGTTCTGAGCCATGGCCGTGCCGCGCACCGTGTTCTCCTGCCAGAGCTGCGGCTTTCAGTCCAGCAAGTGGCTGGGCCGCTGCCCGGAATGCGGCGGCTGGTCGACCTTCGTCGAGGAGGTGCGCGAGCGGCCCGGCAAGGCGGGCGCGCGCGGCGGCGGCGCGGCGCATCTGGTGCCGCTCTCCGAGGTCGAGCAGGAAGACGTCGTGCGCGCGCCCTCGGGCCTGCCGCAGCTCGACCGCGTGCTGGGCGGCGGGGTGGTGGCGGGCGGCGCGGTGCTGCTCGCCGGCGAGCCCGGGATCGGCAAGTCGACCCTCCTGCTCCAGCTCGCGGAGCGCCTGGCGCTGCGCGGCGGGGCCGTCGTCTACGCCAGCGCCGAGGAGTCGCCGCGCCAGCTCCGCCTGCGCGCCGAGCGCCTGGGCGCGGCCGCGAGCCGAGTCCTGGTGGCGGGGGAGACCCGGCTCGAGCCGCTGCTCGCAGCGTGCTCGGGGTCGCCGCCGCCGGCCGCCATCCTGGTCGATTCGATCCAGGCCGTGCGCAGCGACGAGCTGGAGTCGCCGCCGGGATCGATCGGGCAGGTGCGGCACTGCGCGCACCGGCTGGTCGAGCTGGCCAAGCGCTCGGGCGCGGCGCTCTTCCTGGTCGGCCACGTCACCAAGGAGGGCACCATCGCGGGCCCGAAGTCGCTCGAGCACCTGGTCGACACGGTGCTCTCCTTCGAGGGCGAGCAGGAGAGCGAGTACCGCATCCTGCGCGCGACCAAGAACCGGTTCGGGCCGACCGGGGAGCTGGCGATGTTCGAGATGCGCGAGAGCGGGCTCGAGCCGATCCCGGATCCCTCGCGCGTGCTTCTGGCGCGCCGGCGCACCGGCGCACCGGGCTCCGCGGTGCTGCCCACGGTGAGCGGCTCACGGCCGCTGCTGGTCGAGACCCAGGCGCTGGTCAATCCGACCAACTTTCCCTCGCCGAGGCGCATGGCGGTGGGCCTCGACGCCAACCGCGTCGTGCTCCTGGTCGCGGTGCTCGAGCGCTTCGTGCGCCTCGGGCTCGCCGATCGCGACGTCTTCCTCAACGTGGTCGGCGGCCTGCAGGTCCGGGAGCCGGCCGCCGACCTGGCGATCGCGGCGGCGCTGGTCTCGGCGGCGCGCGGCGCCACGCTGCCGGCCGACGCGGTCTACCTGGGCGAAGTCGGGCTGCTCGGCGAGGTGCGGCCGGTCGGCGCCGGCGACGCGCGCTTGCGCGAGGCCGCCACGCACGGCTTCAGGCGCGCCTTCCTGCCGCGCATCGAAGGTCTGCAGCGGCGCGACGACCTGGAACTGATCGAGGTCGAGACCGTGGACGAGCTGGCCGAACGCATCGCCGGCTGAGCCGGGCTCAGCGTCGGGTGCCGGGCCAGATCAGGTCCGGAGGCGGGTCGGCGGGGCGGCCGAAGACGTAACCCTGCGCGAAATCGACACCGAGCTCGACCGACGCCTCGAGCTCCGCCTCGGTCTCCACGCCTTCCGCGATCACCTGCGCCTCCATGCTGTGGCAGAGCGCGACGATCGAGAGCAGCAGCCGGAACTGGCGGGATTCCTGGGAGAGCCCTGCGATCAGCTCGCGGTCGAGCTTGACGATCTCGGGCTCGAGGTCGGAGATGTACTTCAGGTTGGAGAAGCCGGCGCCGAGGTCGTCGATGGCGAGGGAGATGCCCTTGCGCCGGATCTCGGCGAGCACACTGTGACACTGCGTGAAGTACTTGAGCGGCACCGACTCGGTGATCTCCAGGGTCACCGGCCAGCGATGGCGGAACATGGGATCGTCCGGGCGCACGAGCCACCCGTAGTCGAACTCGTGCGGATGGATGTTGAGGAACAGCGAATAGCCCGCAGCGCGCTTCACCGCCTGGTCTCGATGCAGCCGGCCGAGCTCGGCGATGCGCCCGGCCTGGATCGCGACCTCGAACATCTCGGGCGTGGACGCGAACACCTGGCTGCGGGGGCGCGCGAGCGCCTCGTAGGCGTGCAGGCGGCGCCGCCGCACGTCGGCGATGGGCTGGAACACGACGTCCACGAACTCGCTGTCGAGCGCCTCGTGGATGGCGCGGACCTTCTCGGCCGAGTAGATCGGCTCGGCTGCCAGCACGCGCACGCTCACGGCGTCTCCGCGTCCCTGCCGGTCAGGCGCCGGAAGGCCTCTGCGTAGCGCCGGCGCGTGCCCTCGACCACCTCGTCCGGCAGGCGCGGCGGCGGCGACTCGCGATCCCAGCCCGAGGCGTCCAGCCAGTTGCGCACGAACTGCTTGTCGAACGAGGCGGGCTCCTCGCCCGGGCGCCAGGCGGCGGCGTCCCAGTAGCGCGAGGAGTCCGGGGTCAGGACCTCGTCGATCAGGGTGATGTGGCCGTCGATCCAGCCGAACTCGAACTTGGTGTCGGCGAGCAGCAGTCCGTGCCGCTCGGCTCGGCGGGCGCCCTCGAGGTAGAGGGCGAGGGTCAGGTCGCGCAGGCGCGTCGCGACGTCGAGGCCGAGCGCGGCCGCCACCCTCTCGAAGGAGACGTTCTCGTCGTGGCCCGACTCGGCTTTCGTGGCGGGCGTGAAGACCGGCTCCGGCAGGCGGCTCGCGCGAAGCAGGCCGGCGGGCAGCCCGACTCCGCACACCGCGCCCCCTTCCTGGTACTCGCGGAAGCCGCTGCCCGCGAGGTAGCCGCGCGCGACGCACTCGAACGGGATCACCTCCGCCTTGCGCGCGATCACGGCGCGGCCGTCGAGCAGGGCGGCGTCGCCACGGAGCTCGGCGGGGAAGTCCGCGACCTCGGTCGCCAGCAGGTGGTGGGGCACCAGGCCGGAGAGCTCCGCGAACCAGAAGTTGGTGAGCCGGGTGAGGATCCGCCCCTTGCCGGGAATCGGCGGCTCGAGCACGTGGTCGTAGGCCGAGAGCCGGTCGGTGGCGACGATCAGGAGCCGGTCGCCGAGATCGTAGATGTCCCGGACCTTGCCGCGGCGGGGCGGCGGCAGCCCGGCGAGCTCGGTCCGCCAGACGGCGTCGGATGCGGTCATGCGGGTCCCTCCGGCGTCCCGATCCTGTCACGCGCCGAGCGTGGCGCGGAACTCCCGCTCGACCAGGTCGACGAGCTCTCCGCCGCGCAGCTCGAGCAGGGTGTTGTCGCCCCACAGGGTGGCGTCGACGATCTCGTAGATTGGGGTGTTGTCGAGGCCCTTGAGCTGGGCCACCCCGAGCTTGCGCAGACCGGCGAGCAGGCTCTGCCCGGGCACGTCGAGCTTGACCGCGATCCAGGTGCGGTCGCGGTCGACCAGGCGGAAGACGCGCTCGAAGGCGCGCTCGCCGGCGAAGCGTGCCACGAAGTCGCCGGTGGCGACGATGCCCTCGTTGACCAGGGTGCCGTTCTCGTTGATGTAGGCGTAGAAACCGCGCTCGTGCTCGTCCTTCTCGACCACGTCGATGTTGTGGCGGACCATGGGCGCGAAGAAACGGTTCACCGTGGTCTCCGGGTAGCCGTAGGTGACGAGCAGGTTCTTGATCTCCTCGATGTCGCGCGCGCTCTTGCCCGTGGTCAGCCGGGTCAGCTCGACCACGCCGTGGCCGAAGAACTCGTAGCGCTCGCTCTCGGTGGCGGCCCCGATGCGGATCGGCAGCAGGCGGTACTGGCCGTGGTTGAGCGCCAGGCGGAGGCCCTTGCTGAACGGGAAGCCGCGCGTCAGCGCTTCGCGGTAGGCGCGCTGGATGAGCAGCGCCAGCGCCACCATGTGCCGCGCCTCGCGGCTCGAGTAGAAGGCGCCGTCGCCCAGGTACTTCTCGAGCTTGGCGCGGTGCTGGGTGGCGAGCCGGTTCACCTTGCGCTGGAAGCGGAACATCATGCGGAACGACCGGTCCTGCTCGAGCGAGCCGGACCGACGCAGCACGGTGACCGTCTCGGTGAAGTCCGAGATGTCGTAGATGAGCCCGAATCGGGAGACCAGCGGATCCACCACCCAGGGCGCCATGAAGTCGAGCGGCCGGGTCGCGCTCGACAGCCGCACCCATTCCGAGCCCGCGGACGGCCCGGCGCCGGCGGCGCGCACGCGGCCGAGGAGGGCGTCGGACTGGCGCTCGCACAGGACGATCGAACGGCGCAGCGCGTGGAGGATCTCGAACTCCTTGAGCTTGAGCAGGAGGTTCTCCCAGACGTGGACCAGGCGCGAGGGCAGCAGGCGCTCCTCGTCGTAGCCCGGCCGCGCGGCGAGGAAGGTGAGCAGCCCCGGCCGGTTCAGGTGCGTGCGCGGGTCGTCGGTGCGCGAGAGGCCGAAGGCCGCGGCCAGGCGCGCCAGCTCGGGGTCACGCCGCAGCTCGTCCGCGTACCACTCCGAGACGCGCAGCAGGCGGGTGCGGAAGTCGCGTCCGTCGAGCCTCAGGCAGCCCGCGAAATAGCTGCCGAGCTCGACGAGGTTCGGGCTGACGTGGTCCTCGGTGAGCACCAGCACGTTGTCGCGCATGCGGGTGAAGAGGGCCGGGAAGAGCTGCTCCTCCTCTTCGTCGGTGTCGCTCGACAGGTGCTGGGCCATCTCGTAGTTGAGATTGGTCAGGCGGTCGATGACCTTCTGGTAGACGCGGTACTTGAGGGCGTCCCCGTGCTCGCGGCCCGAGGCCGAGTTGCGGCGCAGGATGCGGCGCGGGGCGTCCTTGAACACGCGCGCCATGACCGCCGAGTGCCAGAGCCAGAAGATGGCGGGGAAGGAGCGCCCGTAGCTCGCGGTGGTGACGTTCTCCGCGGCGCGCATGAGCAGGAGCCGGTAGCTCTCCCAGGCGCCCTGGAAGGCCTGGGAGTCGAACGCGGCGCGCTGCAGAACCGCCAGCTCGACCTCCTCTTCCTGGATCGCGTACTGCTCGAACGCGCGCTCCAGGGCGCGCAGCTCGGGCGTCGCCAGCACGGGGAAACCGACCAGGGGCGTGGACCCCTCGTCCTCGAGGTAGATGCGCTGGAGCGGGGGCAGCGAGCGGTCGGCGTCCGGGACGATGCGCCGGAGTTCCTCGGCGTCGCGCAGGAGGAAGTTGAGCGGGCCGGTCAGCAGCTGCTGGAGCGGGAGCATTGGGGTTCTTGTTCGCCCGGGCTCGAAGGCCGCACGCTATCCCATCCGGGCGCCGGCCGCGACGCCGCCGCGGGTTGATAAGATCCGTCGCCGGCCGCGATTCCGCCGATGGAGACCTCTGCCCCCGCTCCCGCCCCGCTCGTGGCGGCGCCGTCCGCGCCTCCGGTCCCCGACGTCACGGTGCTGGTCCCGGTCTACGACGAGCAGGACTCGGTCGCGGAGCTCGCCGAGCGCGTCGCCCGCGCCCTCGACGGCGCGGGCCGCAGCTTCGAGATCGTGTTCGTCGACGACGGCTCTCGCGACGCCACCGCCGAGCGCGTCCGCTCGGCGCGCGCGCGCGACCGGCGCGTCAAGCTCGTGCGACTGCGCCGGAACTTCGGCAAGGCCGCGGCGCTGACCGCGGGCTTCGACCTCGCGGCCGGGCGCCTGATCATCACCATCGACGGCGACCTCCAGGACGACCCGGAGGAGATCCCGCGCATGCTCGAGACGCTCGAGAGCGGCGGTTTCGACCTGGTCTCGGGCTGGAAGCGCGAGCGCCGGGACCCGATCTCGAAGACGCTGCCCTCGCGCCTCTACAACGGCGTCACCCGCCGTCTGGCGCAGGTCGATCTCCACGACTTCAACTGCGGCTTCAAGGTCTACCGGCGCGAGGTCCTCGAGCAGGTGCCGATCTACGGCGAGCTGCACCGCTACATCCCGGTGCTGGCCAGCCGGCGTGGTTTCCGCGTCGGCGAGCTCGCGGTCCGGCACCACCCGCGCAGGAGCGGAGTCTCGAAGTACGGCTGGGACCGTTTCTACAAGGGGTTGCTCGACCTGCTCACCGTGCTGTTCATCACCAAGTACACGCGCCGCCCGCTGCACCTGTTCGGGCTGATCGGGATGATCTCCTTCGCGGCGGGCTTCGTGATCGACGCCTGGCTCGCCTGGCTCTGGGCGTTCCGGGGCGAGTCGCTGTCGAACCGGCCCCTGCTCTTCCTCGGCGTGCTGCTCATGCTGGCCGGCCTGCAGGTGCTCACCACCGGCCTGCTGGCCGAGATGATGACCCACCGTACCTTCCAGCGCTCCGACAGCTATTCGATCCGGGAGATCCTCGATTAGCGGCCGGCCGGAGCTCTCGGTCCTCTTCCTGACCCAGACCTATCCGCGCTTCGCGCACGACAGCGCGGGGCCGTTCATCCGCGACCTGGCACGCGGCCTGGTGCGCGGCGGAGCGCGCGTGCGGGTGCTCCTGCCCAGCGGCCCGCGGGTGCCCGCGGCGTGGGACGAGGAAGGCGTGGAGGCGCGCTCGTTCCGATACGCGCCGCGCAGATTCGAGCTGCTCGGCTACGGCCGCTCGCTGCGCGCCGACGAGTCGATGCGCGGCGCCGCCAGGCTGGTGGCTCCGCTCTACCTGCTGGCCGCGCGCCGGGCGCTGCGCCGCGAGCTCGCGGGCGGCGCGTGGGACCTCGTGCACGCCCACTGGGTGGTCCCCAACGGGGTGGCGGCGGCGCCGGCCGGGCGCCGCCTGCCGCTGGTGATCGGGCTCCACGGCAGCGACGTCTTCCTCGCCGAGCGGGCGTGGGCGCGTCCGCTGGTGGCGCGCGCGCTCGACCGCACGCGCGTCCTGACCAGCTGCTCGCCCGAGCTGGCGCGGCGCGTGGAGGCGATCGGATTCGACGCCGCCGCGACGCGCGTGAGCCCGTACGGCGTGGACGACGCGCTGTTCCGGCCCGACCCCTCCCGCCGCGCGATCTGGCGGCAGCGGCTGGGGGTCCCCGACTCGGCGCCGCTGCTGCTCGGCGTCGGCCGCATGGCGGCCAAGAAGGGCTTCCAGGTCCTGGTCGAGGCCCTGCCTGCGCTGCTCGGCGCGGTGCCCGACGCACACGTCGTGCTGGCCGGGAGCGGGGACCTGCTGGACTCCTTGCGCCGGGGCGCCGCGCCGTTCGGGGAGCGCGTCCATTTCCCCGGCGCCGTGCTCCACGACGAGCTGCCCGATCTCTACCGGGCGGCCGACCTGTTCGTGCTGCCCGCCGTGCACGACCGGGCGGGCAACGTGGACGGGCTGCCCAACGTGATCCTGGAGGCGATGGCGAGCGGCCTGCCGGTGGTGGCCTCGGCGATCTCGGGCATCCCGATCGCCGTGGCGCACGGGGAGACCGGGCTGCTGGTGGCCGAGGGCGACCGCGCGGAGCTGGCGACGGCGCTGGGCGCGCTCGCCGCCGACCCGGACCGGCGGCGGGCGCTGGGCGCCGCGGGGCGCCGCCGCGCCGAGGCCGAGCTGACCTGGGACGCGGTGGCCGGGCGCTACCGCGACGCCTATCGCCTGGCGCTCACTCGAGCTTGAACCGGAGCTTCGCCACCCTGCCCTCGCGCAGGAGCTCGAGCACGACGCCCTCGCGGCGCGCAC
>JAFNAE010000294.1 GCA_017860005.1 Acidobacteriota bacterium
GTTCGGGAAGGCCGCCGGCTTGGCCGGCTCCGCCGCCAGGGCCGGAGCCGCGACGGCGATCAGTGCCACGAGAACGAGCAGGAAACGCGCCAGGATCTTCATCTCTTCCTCCTATTGTGCTTGGAGCCTCGATCGCGCGAAGGACGCGATGGGCGACCGGCTGGACTCTAGGCCCGACGGCCAGCATAGGCGCAAGGAGCCCCCTGGCGCCACGCCCGGCGCCACGGGGTCGCCGGCCGTTCCGGACCCCCGACCCGCGGCACGCGCCGCCCCGGCGGGGCAGGCGCCGCGAGCGGTGGCCGGGCCCGGCGGGCCGGCCGCGCCGCTCGCGCCCGCCTCGCGCTCAGGCGGGGTTGCGCAGGAGGTCGATGACCTTCTTGACGCCGCTCACCTTGGTCGCGGTGGCGATCGCCAGGTCGTGGCGCGCCTGGTCGGGCAGGGTGCCGCGCAGGCTCACCATGCCCTCGCAGGTCTCGACCTCGACCGAGCCGGCGTGGTCGCCGATCTCGTTGCGCAGGGCACTCTTGACGTTGGTCTCGAGCTCGGTGTCCGCGGTCTCGTTCAGGATCTTGCCGCTCCCGATTCCGCTCCCCTTCACCGCCTCGATCTCGTTCTCGACCTTGTTCACGCCGGCCACGTAGAGCGCCACCTCCTTGGCCAGCTCCTTGGTCCACTTCTCGGTCACCTGGCCGCTCAGGGCGGCCTTGCCGTCGTAGAAGGCGACGCGGATCGTCCCGGCGTCGGTCCCCAGCTTGTCGACCAGCGCAGCCTTGATCGCCTGCTCGGTCTCGGCATTGGTCGCGGCGAGGGTCGCGCCGGCGGACAACGCCAACACGGCGGCCAGCAGGATCATGAGGGGCATCGTTCGCTGTCTCATCGTCTGTCTCCCGGATGTTCGGGCCACCAGAGGCCCGGCCCCGGAAGGATACTCCTGAACCCCGAACGCGTCGCGCCGGCCGGCGCTCACCCTCCGCCGGCCAGGCGGCGCGGCGCAGCTGCGCCGCCTCGGGACGGGCGGGATCGATCGCGCTCATGCGCTCGACGATCGCAGCCACCTCGGCCGGGCGGCCGCGGAGCAGCAGGAAGTCCCCCAGCGCGAACAGGAAGTCGTAGCTCGCGGGCTCGAGCTCGAGGGCGCGCCGGAGCATCGCCTCGGCCTCCTCGTCGCGCTCGACCGCGGCCAGGGCGAGCCCGGCGTTGTACGCGGCCCGCGGGTTGGACGGCAGCCCCCTCGCGGCGCGCGCGAGCAGGTCCGCGGCCTCTCCCATCCGGCCGGTTTCCGCGACCAGCAACCCGAGCGAGTAGGCCACCTCGGCCTGCTCCGGGTTCGTGGCCAGCACCTGGCGCAGCAGCGTCTCCGCCTCCGCGCTCTTCCCCTGCCGGGCGAGCAGCAGGGCGAGATTCACCTTCGGTGCGAAGGTGAGGTCGTCCACCGCGATCGCCCTGCGGTAGGACGCCTCGGCGCGCGCCGGATCGTTCATCCTCTCGTAGAGGAGCCCGAGGTTGTGCCCGGCGAAGGCGAAGTCGAGCGAATGCTCCATCGCCTCGACATAGTCGGCGGTCGCGGTGGCGAGCGCGTCGCGCTGGTAGGGGCGCAGCAGCTCCGGTGGCGTTCCCGCGAGCTGCGACGCGGCTTCGAGACGCACCGCGCGGAAGGGGTCGCCGAGCAGCGGCGCGAGCCGCGCGACGCGCTCCGCCGCGTCCGCGATCGGCGCCTCCGCCACGGCCGTCCGGCGCACCAGCGGCTCCTCGTCGAGGAGCGCGCTGCGGAAGGCGGCGGTGACGTCGGGTCCCGAGTAACGGCCGAGCAGCGACAGGGCGGTCGCCCGCACCAGGGTCGGCGCGAGCGCGTCGCCGGCCAGCCGCAGCAGCTCGCCCTTCGCGGCCGGGTCGGCGCGCCGGCCGGCCGCGAGCACGGTGCCGTAGTGCGGCTTGCGGGCGGTGCCGTACCACTTGTCGTAGGCGTCGCCGACCCAGGCGAGCGGCTTGTCCGCATGGCAGCCCGCGCTGCTGCAGGCGTTGGGCACGCCGAGCTCCCGGGTCAGGTCGGGCCGCGGCACTCGGATGCTGTGGTCGGCGCGCCAGTGGACGACCATGAACGGCGACTTCGGCATGTGGCAGGAGACGCACAGCGCGCCCGCGCTCGGCCGGCCCTGCCACTCCTGCTTGTGGAAGTGGTGGCGCGCGTCGTCGTAGGCCGGGGCCGGATGACACTGCAGGCAGACGCCGTTGCCCTCCTGGCGCGGCTTCAGGGTGTGGGCGTCGTGGCAGTCGGTGCAGCGCACGCCCATGCGGAACATCTTGCTCTGCACGAAGGAGCCGTACTCGAAGTCCTCGTCGAGGATCTGGCCGTCGGGATGGTAGACGCCCTCGTCGAGCAGGACCGGCAGGTGGTTGTCGAGCAGCTCCGAGCGGCGGTGGTCGTAGTCGCCGAGCTCGGTGCGCCGGGAGTGGCAGGGCGCGCAGAGCTCGACCAGCTCGCGGTTGCCGATGCCCGAGGTCCGCATGACCAGGCCGGTGTTCTCGAGCGGCGCCCGCCCCATCGGCGGCACCTCGGCCCAGGCGACGTGGCGCGAACCCGGTCCGTGGCAGGCCTCGCAGCTGACGTCGATCTCCGACCAGGTCGTCCGGTAGCTGTCGGTGGCGGGGTCGTAGCCCTTGACCAGGTTCGTCGAATGGCACTCGGCGCACATGCCGTTCCAGTTCTGGCCGTTGCGCGTCCAGTGCAGCCAGTCGGAGGGCGGGATGCGCCGGCCGGGATAGAGGAAGAACCAGCGCCGTCGCTCGGTGTCCCAGGCCACCGAGAACGCCTGCATCCTGCCGCCCGGGAAGCGCACCAGATACTGCTGGAGGGGCTTCCAGCCGAAGGTGTAGGCGACCTCGTAGGTCGCGGGCCGGCCGTCCGGCCCGTCGGTCTCGATCAGGAACTTCCCGTCCTGGCGGAAGAACCGCGCCCGCATCCCGTCGCCTTCGAAGCGGACCCCCGAGAAGTCGCCGCGCACCGTCTCCGCCGTCGGCTCGGTCATCGCCTGGTCGTGGTGCGAACCGGTCCAGGCCTTCGTCTCCTTTTCGTGGCAGCGCGCACAGGCCGCGCGCCCGACGAAGGTCGCCTCCGCCGCGACCGGGCTCCGGGCCGCCGGCGCCCGCAGCGCCTCGCGCACGAGATAGACCGGGCACGAGGCGACGACCAGCGCGCCGGCGGCGAGCGCCGCGAGCCGCCAGCGCCGGAGGTCGTCGTGCACCGGCTCAGCTCCTCGTGACCTGCGACGGCTCGAAGCTCGAGCGGCGAATCGGCGAGCTGACGTCGACCTTGACGATGCCGTTCTCGATGCGCACCGGGAAGAGGTCGAGCGGGCGCGGGGCGGGCGGCGCCAGCACCTCGCCGCGCAGGTCGAACGCGGAGGCGTGGCAGGGGCAGGCGAAACGGCCGGCCGCCTCGTCCCAGGGCACGCTGCAGCCGAGGTGCGTGCACTGGCGGTGCAGCGCGAGGAACCCCCCGTCCGCGAGCCGCACCAGGTAGAACCTGCCCGCGGGGAAGGCGGTCACCGAGCCGGCGGCGAAGGCGTCCATCGGTCCGGCCTCGACCAGGCTGCCGGCGGCCCGGGGCTCGCTGCGGCGGGGCCTGAGGAAGGAGGCGAGGATCCAGGCGGCCTCGCCGAGCGCCACGATGCCGACTCCGAGCCAGGCGACGCGCAGCACCGAGCGACGCTCCGGAACGGCGGGC
>JAFNAE010000295.1 GCA_017860005.1 Acidobacteriota bacterium
GCTGGCGGGAGCTCCGGGCTCTCGCCCGAACCCCGGACTCCCAGAAAGGCGACGAGCGTGGCTCGAATCTTCGTTCCGCAGGAAACCCGCCCCGGCGAGCGCCGGGTCGCCGCGACTCCCGAGACGGTCAAGAAGCTGGTCGGCGCCGGTTTCGAGGTCGAGATCCAGCGCGGCGCCGGCGTCGCCGCCGGCTACTCCGACGGCGCCTACGAGGCCCTGGGCGCCTCGCTGGTGACCTCCGCCCCGGCCGCGTCCGCCAGCGCCGACGTCGTGCTGCGCGTCGCCGCCCCCTCCGACGCCGAAGCCGCCTCCCTCAAGGAGGGCTCGATCCTCTTCGCCCTCCTCGACCCCTACCGCAACCTCGGTCTCGTGCGCCGGCTCGCCGAGCGCAGCGTGACCTCGTTCGCCATGGAGCTCGTGCCGCGCACGACGCGCGCCCAGGCCATGGACGTCCTCTCCTCGCAGGCCTCGATCGCCGGCTACAAGTCGGTGCTGCTGGCCGCCAACCACCTCGGCAAGCACCTGCCGCTGATGATGACCGCCGCGGGCACCGTGCAGCCGTCGCGGGTCGTGATCCTGGGCGCGGGCGTGGCCGGCCTGCAGGCCCTGGCCACCGCCAAGCGGCTGGGCGCCATCGTCGAGGTCTCCGACGTGCGCGCCGCGGTCAAGGAGCAGGTCGAGTCGCTCGGCGGCCGCTTCATCGACCTGCCCGAGCTCGGCACGGCCGACGGCGCGGGCGGCTACGCCAAGGAGGTCACGCGCGAGTTCCTCGACAAGCAGCGCGAGATCCTCAAGGCCCGCGTCGCCCTCGCCGACGTCGTGATCGCGACCGCGCAGGTACCGGGCAAGAAGGCGCCCGTGCTGCTGCCGCGCGACATGGTCGAAGCCATGAAGCCGGGCTCGGTGATCGTCGACCTCGCGGCTTCGACCGGCGGCAACTGCGAGCTGACCCGCGCCGACGAGGAGGTCCACCACCACGGCGTCACCATCCTCGGTCCCTCCAACCTGGCCGCCACGGTGGCCACCGACGCGAGCCTGCTCTACGCGCGCAACGTCCTGAACCTGCTCGTCCTGCTCTGGAAGGACAAGCAGCTCTCGGTGCCCCTCGACGACGAGGTCGTGGCGGGCACGCTGCTGACCCACGCGGGCGAGATCCGCCACCCGGCGATCGCGCCCCTGCTGCTCGACACCGCCGTCCGCGCCTGAGGCGCCCGCCTCTGCCCGTCCCCGGGCCGACTCTGGCCGGGGCGGGCGGAGCTGTCCCCGCCCGGGGCCCGTCTCCGTAATCAGGAGGCGAAAGGGAATCGCCATGATGCGCACGACCTCGAGCCTCACCTTCGCCCTCGGCCTCCTCACGCTCTCCGGCGCGCTCGCCGCCCAGACACCCGGTGATCTCGACCCCGGCTTCGGCACCGACGGCGTCGCCCGCATCGACGTCCGAGTCACGAACCAGGACCGGAACAACGTGGCCACCGACCTCGCCGTCCAGCCCGACGGCATGCTGCTGCTGGCCGGAGCGGCGCAGAGCATCCCGCCCGACTTCGGCGAGGAGCGCATGGTGGCCGTGCGCCTCACCGCGGACGGGGAGCCCGACCCCGCCTTCGGCACCGACGGCCGCGCGCGCATCCAGGCCTTCCCCGAGGATCCCGGATCCGCGACCTATTGGGGCGGCAAGGTCGGCCTCGGTCCGGCCGGAGAGATCTACCTGTTCAACGGCGCCAGCTTCGGGCCCACGGTCGGCTGGGCGCTCGCCCGCCTGCGTCCGGGCGGCGGCCTCGAGCCCGCTTTCGGGACCGGCGGCATCGTCGATCACCAGGACATCGCGACCGGCGCCGGGGACGTCGCCGTTCAGGCCGACGGCAAGATCCTCGTGCTCGAAGACTGGAACGACGAGGGCGGCATCCCGATCAACCAGGAGATCTCCGTCTGGCGTCTCCTGCCGAACGGCGAGCCGGACGGCGGTTTCGGCGAGGACGGTTCCCAGGTGGTGCGGTTCAACGTCGGCGGCTCCTGGGAGGACTACGCCCATGCGCTCGCGCTCCAGCGCGACGGCAGGATCCTCGTCGCCGGACAGGCCGACGTCGGCGGGAGCGCGGAGTTCGACTTCGCCGTGGCGCGGCTCACCGCCGACGGCGCGCTCGACCCGACCTTCTCCGGGAACGGCCGGGTGACGATCGGCTTCGACCTCGCGATCGGCGTCAACGACGAGGCGCACGCGCTCGCGGTCGACTCCGAGGGGCGCATCCTGGTCGGCGGCGTCGCCGGCGGCGAGGCCGCGATCGTCCGGCTGCTGCCCGACGGCAGCCTCGACCCCGCCTTCGCGGGCGACGGCCGGGCGACCTTCCACTTCGCCTCCGCCGAGCCCGGCGCCTACGACCAGGTCTTCGGCCTCGCCGTCCAGGGCGACGGCGCGGTCGTCGCGGTCGGCCGCGGCACCTCCGCCGCCGGCACCAGCCGCCGCTTCGGGGTCGCGCGGCTGACCGCGAGCGGCGAGCTGGATCCCACCTTCGCCGGCGACGGCACCGCGATCTTCGACTTCACCGAGAACTCCGGCGCCTTCTCGGTCGCGCGCGCGGTCGCGCTGCTCGAGGACGGCTCCATCCTCGCCGTCGGCGGCACCGAACTCGCGCTCGGCGACATGGCCTTCGTCGCCGCCCGGCTCCACAACGACTACATCTTCGCCGACGGCTTCGAGGGCGCGACCAGCGACGCCTGGTCCTCGACCGCCTTCTGAGCGCGGTCCCGTCCGCGCCTCCCCCGGGCCTCCGCGGCCGGC
>JAFNAE010000296.1 GCA_017860005.1 Acidobacteriota bacterium
CCGACGCGACCGGCGAGCACCTGCGCACGCGCGGCAACGAGTTCGGCACGGTCACCGGACGGCCGCGGCGCTGCGGCTGGTTCGACGCCGTGGCGGTGCGCTACGCGGTGCGGCTGAACGGTGCGCGCGCCCTGGCGCTGACCAAGCTCGACGTCCTCGACACCTACGGCGAGATCCCGGTCTGCGTCGCCTACCGCCACCGCGGGCGCCTGCTCTCGGAGTTCCCCTCCTGCCTGGAGACGCTCGAGGAGGTCGAGCCGGTCTACGAGCACCTGCCCGGCTGGCGCCGCGAGACGGTCGGCGTGCTCGAGCACGACGCGCTGCCGCAGGCGGCGCGCGATTACGTCTCTTTTCTCGAGCGCCAGGTCGGCGCCCAGGTCGCGCTGGTCTCCACCGGCCCCCGGCGCGA
Organism: Acidobacteriota bacterium; assembly: GCA_017860005.1. Classification (GTDB taxonomy): domain Bacteria; phylum Acidobacteriota; class Thermoanaerobaculia; order Multivoradales; family JAGPDF01; genus JACTMI01. Next base: position 410 of record JAFNAE010000296.1, read on the forward strand.
AGAGACGATCCTCCGCGCCCACTCGCGGCTCGCCGGCTGGCTCGGCGAGCGGATCGCCGCCGTGCGCGCGCAGCTCGCCGGGCGCTGAGGCCGAGCGGTCCGCCCCCGCGCCGGGCGCGCGGCACCGAAGCGCGTATACTGCGCCCGCTTCCCATCCTCTTCCGGGCTCGACGTCTCAGGAGGGCATTCCTCTACTCTGGAGGTACCGCATGCAGAAGCCGCTGTTCTCGATCCTGATCGCAGGGCTGCTGCTGCCCGGCGCCGGCGCTTCGCGACCGGCTGCAGCGCAGACGATGACGCCCGCCGCACCCGCCGCCGAAGGGTCCGAAGCGCCGGTGGGGACCGGTTTCACCTACCAGGGCTTCCTCACCCAGTCCGGCGTCCCGGCCGGCGGTGCGTGGGACTTCGAGCTCGCGCTCTTCGACGCCGCGGTGGGCGGCGTCCAGGTCGGCTCGACGGTGACGGTGGGCGATCTGGCCGTCGCGGCCGGCGTCTTCTCCGCCACGCTCGACTTCGGTCCCGGCGCCTTCGGCATCGGCGCGCGCTGGCTCGAGATCCGGGTGCGACCGGGCGCCAGCGGCGGCGCCTACACGACGCTCGCTCCGCGCCAGGCGCTGACCCCGGCGCCGATCGCGCTCTCGATGCCCAACGTCTACACCGACGAAGCGCTCAACTTCGTGGGCGTGGGGCGCAACTTCCGGATCAGCGGCAACGAGGTCTTCGGCGTGCGCTACACGGGCGCCGCCAACCAGTACGGCGGCATGTACGTGGAGACCTCCGACGCCGCCGGCTGGCCGTTCTACGGCTTCGCCACCAACGGCTCGTTCCGGGCCTGGACCTACTACGACGGCACGACCGGCGACTGGCACCTCTACAACGCGGGGATCCGGTTGACGGTCCCCAACGAGGGCGGCCTGCGCATCGGTCCTTCGGTCGACTACAGCCTGGTGATCGAGAACACGACCGGCCCGGACGGGATCCGCGTTCTCGACGTGGGAGACGACGCGATCCAGATCGGCAGCCCTCCCGACGTCGGCAACTACGGCGTCTACATCCCGTCCCCTGGCGTCACGACCTACGGGCTCTGGCCGAACACCGAAAATGCCTCGGGGGAGTGGGCGCTCTACACCGTGGACAACATCCAGGCCGGCAACGTCCTCGCGGCGGGGACGACCCAGATCGCGCGCGTCGGCGGCGACCTGCCGCTCCAGCTGGGCGACGTGGTGGCGGCGAGCGGATTCGATACCGGCGTGCCGGGCGCGCAGGATTTCGTGCCGCGCGTCGTGCCCGCGGCCGGGCCCGACCGCCTGGGCGCGATCGGCGTGGTGCGCAGCCGCATGGCGCTGGTGCCGAAGCCGGGCAAGGAGGGCGCGGACGCCTTCGCGCTGGAGAGCGTGCCCGGGCCGGCCGGCCCGGGCGACTTCGTGGCCCTGACCGTGCGCGGCGTGACCCTGGCGCGCGTCGACGGCGCCTCGACGATCGAGGCCGGCCAGCGCCTCACCGTGGCGGAATCGGACGGCACGGTGCGGCCGCTGCGCACGCGCTCGCTCGACGGCATGGAGGTCACCGAGGGCACGCCGGTGGTGGGCGTCGCGGTGGGCGCCGCCGACGAGGACTCCGGGCTGGTGCCGGTCTACGTGATGCTGCCATGAGCGGCCCCGCGGATCTCGAGCGCGGTGCGGGCCGGACGGCGGCCCTCGCCTGCGCCTTCGCGGCGGCCGCGTTGGCGGCCGCGACCTGGCCGGCGCCGCTCGCGGCGCAGGCGCTGAACTCCTCCTGGCACACGGTGGACGGCGGCGGGGGAACCTCCGCGGCGGGCGTCTACGTGCTGCGCGGCACCGCGGGCCAGCCCGACGCCGGCCCGACGCTCGCCGCCGGCGTCCGGCACGTGGACGGCGGCTTCTGGCACGGCGCCGCCGCGCTCTCTTCGAACCTGATCTTCGCGGACGGCTTCGCCAGCGGCAACACGACGGCCTGGTCGGTCGCCGTGCCGCTCGGAGGGGGACCGGCACGTGGCGGAGCGGCCGCCGCGCACCGGCGCGCGGCGCCGCCGGAGGGCGGGGGCGCGGCACAGTAGGAGCTTCACCCGTCGCGCGCGGAGCGATGGGGGGGCCGGCCGGCGGCGCCCGGTCGGATAGAATCCTCTGCGCGCGGCGGGCCCTTAGCTCAGTCGGTAGAGCAGCTGGCTTTTAACCAGACGGTCGGGGGTTCGATCCCCTCAGGGCCCACCACCCGCGCGCGAGAACGGCAGCACGAGATCGTCCGGACGCCCCCGTCGTCTAGCCCGGTCCAGGACATCGCCCTTTCAAGGCGGTAACACGGGTTCGAATCCCGTCGGGGGTACCA
>JAFNAE010000038.1 GCA_017860005.1 Acidobacteriota bacterium
GCCGCGATCCGGTCGCCGTTCAGGTAGGTCCCGTTGCCGCTGCCCAGGTCCGACAGGAAGCAGCGCCCGTCCTGGATCGTGATCAGGGCGTGCCGGCGCGAGACCGCGGGATCCTCGACCTCGAGGTCGGCGAGCGGACCGCGGCCGAGCAGCGTGTTGCGCTCGAAGAAGAAACGCTGCCCGCGCTTGGGGCCGGACTGGGCGAAGAGCAGGGGCATGGTCGGTTCCGGGGCGCTCGCTCGGGCCGCCGAGGACCCGCGCTCCCGATGATAGCGTCGCCCCGTGCGCCTGCTCGACGCCCTCGCCCTGGTCGCCTCGGGCGCCGGTGCGGGTGCGATGAACGCGCTCGCCGGGGGCGGCACCATCCTCACCTTCCCCGCCCTGCTGCTGCTCGGCGAGAGCGCACGGGTCGCCAACGCGACCTCGACGGTGGCCCTGCTCCCGGGCGCGGCGGCGAGCCTGGCCGGCTATCGCCGCGAGGTCTCCACCCACCGCCACTGGCTGGGCACGCTCGTCGTGCCGAGCCTGCTCGGCGGCGCGGCCGGCTCGCTCCTGCTGCTCGCGACCCCGGAGAAGATCTTCGCGCGCCTGGCGCCCTGGCTGGTGCTGTTCGCCACCGCGCTGTTCGCGTTCCAGAGCTGGCGCGCCGGCCGGCGCGCGCCCGGGTCCGCGCCCGCCCCGGGCGGCGGCCGGCGCGGGGCGGTCGCCTGGGTGGCGCAGTTCGGCGTGGCGCTCTACGGCGGCTATTTCGGCGCCGGGATCGGGATCCTGATGCTGGTCGTCCTCGGCTACCTCGGCCTGACCGACATCCACGCCATGAACGGCCTCAAGAACTTCTTCGGCATCTGCATCAACGCCGTGGCGGCGGCGATCTTCGTCGCGGGCGGCCTGGTGGACTGGCCGGCGGCGCTCGTCGTGCTCGCCGGCGCGGTGGCGGGCGGCTGGACCGGAGCCCACTTCGGACGCTGGATCGGCCCCCAGCGCGCGCGCGCCGCCGTGGTGGTGATCGGCACGCTGGTGGGCGCGCTCCTGCTGCTGCGAGGGATCTGAGCGTTCCGCGCTGAGGTTCTCGGAATTTTCGGAATCGGGGCTCCCGTTGTCACCGGCAGCGGCGCCCGTCCGGCCCCTGTCCGGTCCGGAGCCGGCGCCGCGCGGAGACGCGATGACCGAGAACGCCCCCCTGCCCGTCCTCCCCCTGCGGGACGCCGTCCTCTTCCCGGGCCTGCCCATGCCGATCGGAGCCGGCCGGCCGGGCACCCTGAAGGCGATCGAAGCGGCACTGCGCTCGAGCGAACCCCTCGTGCTGGCGCTCGCGCAGCGCCAGAACCTCGACGAGGTCACGCCCGAGGGGCTCCACACCGTGGGCACCATCGCGCGGCTCGGCCAGGTCCATCGCACCCTCTCGGGCATGCAGCTCGTCCTCCAGGGCGAGGCGCGCGGCATCGCGGTGCGCGTCACCGAGAAGGAGGGCTACCTGGTCGCCACCGTCCTGCCCGCCGCCGACCAGGCGCCCTCCGAGCCGCACGACCCCGCGTTCGTGGCGCTCATGCGCGAGACCCGGGAGCGCGCTCTCGAGCTCGCCAAGCGCTCGGGCCTGCCCGAGGAGATCGCGCGCGAGGTGCTCGCCGCGACCTCGGATCCGGGCCGGCTCGCCGACCTGGTCGCGGCCTACGCCGAGCTGCCCACGGCCGAGCGCCAGACCCTGCTCGAGACCCTCTCGGTCGAGGAGCGGCTGCGCAAGTCGCTCGTCCACGTGCAGCGCCAGCTCGCCGTGCTCGTGGCCCAGGAGGACCTCCAGTCCAAGGTGCGCGAGGAGATCGGCGACCGCCAGCGCGAGGCCTTCCTGCGCGAGCAGATGAAGGCGATCCAGAAGGAGCTGGGCGACGAGGACGAGGTCGGCGACCTCGACGAGCTCGCCGCCAAGCTCGCCAAGCTCGAACTGCCGGCCGCGGCGCGCAAGGAGGTCGATCGCGAGCTCTCCCGGCTCCGGCGCATCGGCCGTGAATCCATGGAGTCGCAGGTCATCCGGACCTTCCTGGAGACCGTCGCCGAGCTGCCCTGGAGCGCGGCGAGCGAGGAGCGCCTCGACATCCAGGAGGCCGCGCGCGTCCTCGACGAGGACCACTACGGCCTCCAGGACGTCAAGGACCGCGTGCTCGAGTTCCTCGCCGTCCGCCAGCTGCGTCAGAAGAAGCAGCCCGCGGACCCGACCGGGACGGGCGCGGAGGCGGCGCCCGAGGCGGCGGCAGCCGTCTCCGAGGCGCCCGCCTCGAGCGCGCCGGGCGCGCCCGCGGCGCCGGCCGAGAGCCGCCCGAAGGAGCCGGACGCGAAGCGCGCCAAGGGTCCGATCCTGCTCTTCGTCGGGCCGCCGGGCGTGGGCAAGACTTCGATCGCGAAGTCGATCGCCCGCGCCACCGGCCGCGAGTACGTGCGCATCTCGCTCGGCGGCGCGCGCGACGAGGCCGACATCCGCGGCCATCGCCGCACCTACGTCGGGGCCATGCCCGGACGCATCCTGAACGGCATGAAGCAGGCGGGCACCAGGAATCCGGTCTTCCTGCTCGACGAGGTGGACAAGCTCGGCGTCTCCTACCAGGGCGACCCCTCGGCCGCGCTGCTCGAGGTGCTCGACCCGGCCCAGAACGACAGCTTCGTGGACCACTACCTGGGCGTCCCCTTCGACCTCTCCGAGGTCCTCTTCGTGGCCACCGCGAACTACCTGCAGAACATCCCGGCGCCGCTCGCGGACCGCATGGAGGTGGTCGAGTTCTCCGGCTACACCGAGGCCGAGAAGCGCGAGATCGCGCGCCGCTACCTGCTGCCCCGCCAGCTCGAGGAGAACGGCCTCGAGGCCGCCGAGCTCGCGCTCGGCGACGACGCCCTCTCCGAGATGATCGCCGGCTACACGCGCGAGGCGGGCGTCCGCCAGCTCGAGCGCGAGCTGGGCAAGCTGGCGCGCAAGGTCGCGCGCCGCATCGCCGCGCACGAGGTCGAGCGCGTCGAGGCGACGCCCGGGACGGTCAAGGACCTGCTCGGCCGCCCGCGCGTCCACCCCGAGCGCGCCGCGCGCCAGGACCAGGTCGGCGTGGCGACCGGCATGTTCTACACGCCCGTGGGCGGCGACATCCTGTTCGTCGAGGCGCAGGCGATGGAGGGCAAGGGCGACCTCGTGCTCACCGGCCAGCTCGGCGACGTGATGAAGGAGTCCGCGCGCGCCGCCTGGAGCTACGCGCGCGCGCACGCCGCGGAGCTCGGCATCGACCCCGAGGCGTTCCGCCGTGACCTCCACATCCACGTGCCGGCGGGCGCGATCCCCAAGGACGGCCCCTCGGCGGGCGTCACCATGGCCTCGGCCGTGGTCTCGGCGCTCTCCGGCCGGCCGGTGCGCAACGACGTCGCCATGACCGGCGAGATCACGCTCGCCGGCCGCGTGCTGCCGATCGGCGGCCTCAAGGAGAAGATCCTGGGCGCCGTGCGCGCCGGCATCACGACCTTCGTGCTGCCCGGCGAGAACTCGGCCGATCTCGACGACCTGCCGGCCGAGGTGCGCTCGCGCATCGAGGTCCACCCGGTCGAGGAGCTCGGCCAGGTGCTGGCGCTCTCGCTGCGCGGCGCGTCGCTGCGCGAGGGACGCCTCCACTTCGGTGACGCGCCCGAGGCCGCCGGGCCGGAGGACGGAAGCGCCCTGCGCCACTGACCGCGGCCACCCCGACGCGCGGGGCGCGCTCCGCACCGGTTGTTAGACTGGCGCCGCTTGTTCGTCCGCGGCCTCCCGCACCCGCACCGTCCGTCGCCGGCCTCGCTCGCCGGCGGCGCCCTGCTCCTCGCCGCGTGCGCCGCCGGGGCGGAAGCCCAGGCGCCCGGCCTCCCGGAGCCGGTCGCCGAGGTGGCGCCCGCGAGCGGGCCGATCGTCGTCGACGGCCGCCTGGACGAGGCGGCCTGGCGGGACGCGGCGGCGATCGAGCTGCCGTTCGAGGTCTGGCCCGCCGACAACGGTCCCGCCCCGGTCGCCACCGTCTGCCGGCTGACCTGGGACGAGCGCGCCCTGCTCGTCGGCTGCAGCGCGGGCGATCCCGATCCGGCCGCCATCCGGGCGCGCTTCGCGGACCGGGACGACGCTTTCGAGGACGACTTCGTGGGCGTCATCCTCGATCCGTTCGACGACCGCCGCCGCGCCTTCGAGTTCTTCGTCAATCCGCTCGGCGTCCAGATGGACCTGTTCCTGGACGACCTCGGCGCCGGCGAGCACGGCGGCTCGGGCACCGAGGACGAGAGCTGGGACGCGATCTGGGCCTCGGCCGGCCGCATCACCGCCTCGGGCTACGAGATCGAGATGTCGATTCCGTTCACCTCGCTGCGCTTCCCGCGCGGCAGCGAGCTCCAGACCTGGGGCGTCTCCTTCACACGCGTGCGGCCCCGCGAGCACCGCTACCAGATCGCGAGCGAGCGACGCGACCGCGACCTGTCGTGCAAGGTCTGCCAGGTCTCCCGCGTGCACGGCTTCCGCGGCATGCGTCCCGGCCACGCCCTCGAGCTCGACCCGACCGCGACCGCCACGCGCACCGACTCGCGCCGGGATTTCCCCGCCGGCGAGCTGGAGACCGGGCCGGTCGACACCGAGCTCGGCCTGACCGCCGCCTGGGGCGTGACGCCCAACCTGATCCTCAACGCCGCGCTCAACCCCGACTTCTCGCAGGTCGAGGCCGACGCGCTCCAGCTCGACGTCAACGAGCGCTTCGCGCTCTTCTACCCGGAGCGCCGCCCGTTCTTCCTCGAGGGCGCCGACTTCTTCGCCACGCCCTACCGCACCGTGTTCACGCGCAACGTCGCGGATCCGGACTGGGGCCTCAAGCTGTCCGGCAAGCTGGGCGCCCACGCCCTCGGCACCTTCATCGCCTCCGACGACCGCACCACGCTGGTCGTGCCGGGCAGCGAGAGCTCGACCACCGTCGATCTGCCCGGCGGCAGCGAGGACGGCGTCCTGCGCTACCGGCGCGACGTCGGCCGCGGCTCGAGCCTCGGCCTGCTCGCCACCTCGCGCACCGGCGACGGCTACGAGAACCGCCTCGCCGGCCTCGACTCGCTGCTGCGCCTGGGCGACGCGGACGTGCTGCGCCTCCAGGCGCTCGGCTCCCGCACCGAGTACCCCGAGGCGCTCGCCGCCGGGCTCGGGCAGCCCGAGGGGCGCTTCGGCGACGACGCCTACCTGGTCTCCTACGAGCACCTGTCGCGCACCTGGCGCTGGTCGGCGCGCTACGAGGACGTCGGCCGCGACTTCCGCGCCGACCTCGGCTTCATGCCGCAGGTCGACCGTCGCTACGGCAAGGCGCTCCTCGAGCGCCACTGGTGGGCGCGCGAGGGCGCCTGGTGGACGCACTTCCAGTCCGGCGTCGACACCGCCACCACCGAGCGCCAGGACGGCGAGCTGCTCGAGCGGCTGCACGAGGTCTGGTTCATCCTCGAGGGCGTGCGCGAGCTGGAGCTGTTCCTCCAGGCCGCCGACCGCACGCGCACCTACGCCGGTGAGCGCTTCGACGAGCGCTACGTCGAGGGCCGCGCCGAGGTGCGTTTCTCGCGCGCGCTGGAGCTCGAGGTCTACGGCCAGTTCGGCGACGAGATCGACTTCGCCAACGTCCGCCCGGGCCGGCAGCAGCGGCTGGAGCCCACCCTGAGCCTCAACGTCGGCCGCCACCTGCGCGCCGAGCTCGCGCACGCCTGGCAGCGGCTCGACGTGGACGAGGGCCGCCTGTTCGAGGCCAACCTCACGGACCTGAGGCTGATCTGGCAGTTCGACGTGCGCACGATGCTGCGCGCGATCGTGCAGCGCAGCCACGTCGCGCGCGACCCGTCGCTCTACCTCGAGCCGGTCGAGGAAGAGAGCGAGCGGCTGTTCGGCCAGCTGCTGTTCTCGTTCAAGCTCAACCCGCAGACGGTGTTCTTCCTCGGCTACTCGGAGACCGACCTGGGCACCGCCTCGGTCGACCTCGCGACCGCCGACCGCACCCTCTTCGCCAAGCTCGGCTATTCCTGGTCGCTCTGAGCGCGGGGAGTCGCGGCCCCGCGCCGGCCGTCACGGTCCGACGCGCTCGGCCTGCACGGCGCGGAGCTGCGCGCCCGAGGGCAGCTCGACCAGCGTGCCGGAGAGGCGGTCGCCGGAGGCAGAAATGCGCCAGCGCCCGTGGAAGCGCGCGGTCTCGACCTCCGAGATCCAGGCGCGCTCTCCGGCGCTCCAGTCGAAGTCCATCTCGCCCATGGGGACGATCTCGCCGGCGACGATCTTGTCGGCCTTCAGGTGGACCCGCCCTCGCGGCTCCTGCGCGCTGCCGGCCGCCCGGGTGAAGAGGTAGATCACCTCCTCGTCCTTGCAGGCCGGCGCGCGCTCGCGGTCGGTGCACAGGGAGCGGCCCCGCCACTCCCCGAGCAGGACCGTGGCGTCGCCCGCCGTCGCGGCGCCCTCGTCCGCGGGCAACGCGTCGTCCGGGCATCCTCCCCGCAGGTAGACCTCGGTCGTCGCGTCCTGCGCCCGCAGCACCAGCCGGTCGCGCGCGACCGTGCGGACCTCGTAGGTGAGGGTCTCGTTCGGGCCGCGCAGCGTCAGGACTCGGCCGGCGAGCTCCCAGCTGCCGGACTCGTCCGGACGCTGGTGGAGCCAGGACTCGAAGCGTCGGACGCCGCCCTGCTCGCTCAGCGAGAGTTCCTGGAAGGCCGCGCCGCCCGGTCCGGCGCACCATTCGCCGACCAGTTGCTCCTCGCGGATCTCGCCTTGCGCGAAGGCGGGCGCCGCGAGGAGGAGCGCCGCGACGACGAGGTGCGCGCTGCGGATCATCCCGGGAGGATACGCGACGGCGCTCATGCCCGGCTCACCTCCCCGCCGCGGCGGGCGCGGTCGGTTCGAGGAGCGCCGGTCCCGGCGCCGACTCCGCGTCGCGCTCCGGCCGGCGCGCCAGGGCGTAGACGGCGAGGCCGAGCGTGAGCGACTGCGGCACGAGATTGGCGATTGCGAGCAGCCGCGGATCGACCGGCCAGTCGTGGGGCCACAGGAAGTTGAGCGCCGCCCAGCCGACCAGCGCCACGGCGAGCCTGTGGCCGGTGACCTCGCGGCGGGCGGCGAGCAGCACCAGCAGCAGGAGCGGCGGGAAGGCGGCGTAGGACTGCGGCAGGAACGGGCTGCGCAGGGTGGCGAGGATCAGGATGGCCATCCAGGCGATCGGTAGCTCGAAGCGCCGCGGCGCGCGGCGGCCGGCGGCCCACACCGCCGCCGTGACGATCACCGTGAAGATCCAGCCGACGACCTTCGACGCCGCGAAGGACATCCCCGGCACCCCGAACAGCCCGAGCTTGAAGACCAGCCCCGGCACCGAGAAGTTGATCGCGCGGGCGGCGGGGTTCCGGAACGCCGGGAAGGACTCCCCGCTCAGCAGCCCCGGCACGTGGTCGAGGAAGGCGCGGTAGGGCGCCCAGCCGAGGTCGAGCAGCGCGGCGCCGGCGAAGACCACGCCGAACGCCGCCGACCAGGCCGCCGCCCGCCACTGCCGGCGCGCGAGCAGGTAGACGCCGAGCAGGCCCGGGAAGAGCTTGCTCACCGTCACGAAGGCGAGCACCGCCCCGCCGGCGGCGAAGCGACGCCGCTCGAAGAGCACCATGGCGACCATCGAGGCCGCCACCGTCAGGAGCTGGACGTTGCCCTTCTGCAGGGCGCTCAGCGTCGGCAGCGCCACCCAGGCCAGCGGCGAGAGCAACAGCATGCGGGTGCCCGCGGCCGGTCCCAGGAAACTCGCCACGGTCAGCAGCGACGCCAGCACGAGGCCGCCGTTGAGGCCGAACCAGAAGTTGCGGAAGCCCGCGAACTCGGGTGTCACCAGGCGCAACGCCCGCGGCAGCAGCAGGAACGGCGGCGGGTATTCGTAGGTGTCGACCCGGAACCCGTCCATCATGCGCGCCTTCCGCGGCCGTGCGGGATCGTCGTCCGGCGCGCTGTAGAGCGCCTCGTCGTAGACGTTGGGCACGGACTCCGCCAGCTTCGCCGCCTCGAAGTAGGCCGTGATGCAGGCGTGGCGGACCTCCCAGTCGCTGCCCGGGACCATCGAGTAACCGGTCTCGGCCGGGGCGACGTGGAAGACCGCCAGGCGCGCGAGCTGGACCAGGGCGGCGGCCGCGGCGAGCGAGGAGACGAGCCGGAGCGGCCGCGACGCCGCGCCGGCGTCGAGCGCCGGGACCCGGCGCCGGCCGACGAGCCACGCGGCGAGCGCGGCCGCGGCCACGCCGAGGACGGCGGCCGCCGCGCGCGAGCCGGTCAGGCCGAAGCCGGCGGTGAACGCGAAGAGGCCGAACGCGACAGCGAGGCACGACGCTACGGCGGCGACCATTCGTCCTCCTCCGGGCCGGCCGGGACGACCCTCAGCCGCCGGCCATCGCTCCCACGATCAGAAACGGCTCGCGCCCTGCGGCCACCGCCTCGGGCAGCGGCGCGTCGGGCGCGACGTGCGAGAGGTCCTCCCCGCTCGCGAAGAACCTCAGGAAGGGCCGGCGCTCGCCCCGGGCGCGGTCGCGGATCGTCCCCTTGAGCGCCGGGTAGCGCGCCTCGAGCGCTTCGAGGATCGCGCGCTGGGTGACCGCGCCCTCGACCGCCAGCTCGATCTCGCCCGCGGTGCCGGCCAGCGTGCGCAGGTGGTAGGGCAGGACGACGCGGATCACGGCAGGGTCTGGACCTCGACCGAGAGCACCGCCGGCAGGTCGCGCACGATCGGCGTCCAGCTGTCGCCGCCGTCGCGCGAGCCGTAGACCTGCCCGCCGGTGGTGCCGAAGTAGACGCCGCACGGATCGAGGCGGTCCACGCTCATCGCCCCGCGCAGCACGTTGACGTAGCAGTCGGCCTGCGGCAGGCCGCGGGTCAGCGGCTCCCACTCCCCGCCGCCGGTGCGGCTGCGGTAGACGCGCAGCTTCGCCTCCGGCGGGTAGTGCAGCGAGTCGGAGAGGATCGGCACCACGTAGACCGTCTCCGGCTCGTGCGCGTGCACCGCGAGCGCGAAGCCGAAGTCGCTCGGCAGGTTGCCCGAGACCTCGCGCCACGACTCGCCGGCGTCGTCGCTGCGCAGCACGTCCCAGTGCTTCTGCATGAACAGCACGTCGGGGCGCGACGGATGGAGCGCGATGCGGTGGACGCAGTGGCCGACCTGTGCGTCCGGGTCCGGCAGCTCGTACTGCGAGTGCAGGCCGTGGTTGATCGCCCGGAAGGTGGTGCCGCCGTCGTCGCTGCGGAAGGCGCCCGCCGCCGAGATCGCGAGGTACATCCGCGCCGGCGTGCCCGGGTCGAGCAGGATCGTGTGCAGCCCCATGCCGCCGGCGCCCGGCTGCCACAGGTGGCCCTTGATCGCGCGCAGCCCGGCGCGCTCCTGCCAGCTCTTGCCGCCGTCGGCCGAGTGGAAGAGCGCGGCGTCCTCGACACCGGCCCACACCACGTCCGGGTCGGTCCGCGACGGCTCCAGGTGCCAGACCCGCTTGAACTCCCACGGGTGCTGGGTGCCGTCGTACCACTGGTGGGTGCCGGGCACACCCTCGTAGGCGAACTCGTTGCCCATCGGCTCCCAGGTCGCGCCGCCGTCGTCGGAGCGCTGGATGACCTGGCCGAACCAGCCGCTCGACTGCGAGGCGTAGATCCGGTTCGGGTCCACGGGCGATCCCTTGACGTGGTAGACCTCCCAGCCGCCGAAGAAGGGCCCGCGCACGTCCCAGCTCGTGCGCCCGCCGTCGGAGGTCAGCACGAACGCGCCCTTGCGCGTGCCCACCAGCACTCGAACTCCGCTCATGCGCTGCTCCTTGCCGGGACCGGCTGCCGTGGCCCTACGCTCCTTCCGGGGCGGCCGAGCTTACCGGATCCGGCGGCGGCAGACCCCCCGGCACGCCGTCGAAGAACTCGACGACCCCGGTCTCCAGCGAGTACTCGGCGCCGACCACGACCAGGCCCTGCTCCTCGATCAGGCGCTCGAGCAGCTCGGAGCCGTGGCGCAGCTGGTGGGCCGAGGCGCGCACGTTGGCGCGCACGGCGAGCCGTTCCAGCGAGACCGGGTCGAGCCCGAGCCCGTCCGCCAGCAGCGACTCCACCGCGGGCCGGATGCGGTCGACGATCGAGCGCAGGTGCCGCGACTGGCTCGCGGTCGGCCGCCGCAGCTCCTCCAGGGTGGCGTCGACGGCGCCGCAGCCGGAGTGCCCGAGCACCACGACGAGCCGGGTGTGGAAGCGCGCCGCGGCGAACTCGACGCTGCCGACCTGGGACGAAGCGACCACGTTGCCCGCGACGCGGATCACGAACAGGTCGCCCAACCCCTGGTCGAAGACGATCTCCGCCGGCACGCGCGAGTCGGAGCAGCCGAGCACGATCGCGAACGGTTCCTGGCCTCCGGTCAGCTCGGCGCGCCGGTTCCGGCGGTCGAGCGTGTCCGGGGACGAACGGCCGGCCACGAAGCGGCGGTTGCCCTCGCGCAGGCGGTCGAGCGCCTCGCGCGCCGGGATCACGGCCGGCTCCTGCGGGCAGCGGGGCCGGCGACCATCGCCCAACGCTCGTGGTCGCGCCAGCGTCCCCGGATCTTCAGGTAACACCGCGACAGGCCCTCCCGGTCGAACCCCAGGCTGCGCACGAGCGCGATCGAAGCGCGGTTTCCGGGCTGGACGTTGGCCTCGAGCCGGTGGAGCCGGAGCCCGGAGAAGGCGTGGCGCACGGCGAGAGCGAGCGCCTCGCGCATCAGGCCGAGGCGCTCGAAGCCGGCGAAGACGTAGTAGCCGAGGAAGCCGCTCGAGAGAGCGCCGCGCACGATGTGCGTGATCTCGACGAAGCCGACGAGCTCGTCGGAGGCGCGCAGCCGGACCACGAAGCCGCGATGGGACGGCTGCCGCATCCGGCGCAGCAGGGCCCGGAACTGCTCCGGCGTCGTGGGCGGCTGGACCCAGGGCCGGTGGAGCGCCCGGCTCGCCGCCACGGCCGCGAGAAACTCGTCCTGGTCGGAGCGCGCGAGCGCGCGCAGCCGCACCCGCGGCCGGGTGGCGGCCCGCCCGGCCGCGCGCCGGTTCGACACCCTCTCGGTCGGCACGGCGCGGATTCTGCCATCCCGGGATCCGTTGCGGCCAGGCCGCAGGCAGGGGTGGGGCCCCGGGGCAGGGAGGTCCGGGAAGGAGGCCCCGCGGTCACCCGCCGCTTCGCCGCGGCGGGGCCGGGCCGAGGACCTGCGCGAGGTGGTGCTCGAGGTGCCCGACGTAGTCGCGCAGGAAGTACTCGAGCGTCGTCTCCTCGCTCTCCGGCACCGGCCGCCAGGCCAGCTCGTGGAGATTGTGGCGGCGGCGCGGCCGCTGCCGGACCGGAGCCGGCGTGGCCTCGATCACGCGCGCGAGGTGGAGGTTGAAGAGCCGCCAGAGCGCGACCAGCTCGCTCCACGGCGCATCCTGGTAACGCTGCGCCGCGACCCACTCCTCCTGCCGGTAGCCCGGGAAGACGAGATCGTCGGTGAACTGGGCGCGCACGAAGCGCTGGTGGTTGTTCGAGGCGGAGTCCACGAGGTGGCCGAGGACCTGCTTGGGCGACCACCTGCCGGCGGCCGGCGAGCGCGCCGCCTCCGGCTCCGGCAGGGCCAGGAGCCGCGGCGTGGCGGCCTCGACGACCTCGCGCAGGCGCTCTTCGACGCTCTTCATCGCTTCAACCTGGCGCGGCGGTCCGGGCCGCGACGGCTTCGGGGGTGAGCCGGTACGCGGCCACGAACAGCACCGCGAGGACGAGGTCGATCAGGCCGGCGGCGAGCACCGGCGCGGCCAGTCGCCCCTGCAGGTAGAGCGCCACCGCCGCGCCCCCGAACGCCAGCTTCTCGAGCACCGCGACCGGCATCGCGGGGCGGTAGCGCACCGGGTCCCGGGCGATGAGCAGGAAGAGGAGCTGCCAGGACAGGGCGATGCCGACGAAGCCGTAGAAGTGCTCGGGATGGGTGATCGGCGGCGGGAAGTCGCGGCCGATCCGCTCCTCCATGAAGTACTGCGGCGCGAGGACGAGGATGCCGTAGACCGCGGCGATCCGGAACACGCGACGGGCGAAGGTCACCGAGACACCTCCTCGAAGCGAGCCACGGGCGCGATCCTAGCTCCACGGGCGCGCGCGGCTCACCGCTTCCGGTAGACGTCGGTGTTCAGGTACTTCAGTCCCGAGTCGGCCATCAGCGTGACCACCCGGGCGCTCGGCCCCAGCCGCTCCGCGACCCGCAGCGCGGCGACGACGTTGGCCCCGGACGAGGTCCCGGCGAACAGGCCCTCCTCGCGCGCCAGCCGGCGCGCCATCTGCCTGGCGTCGTCGGTCGCGACCGGCACGATCTCGTCCACCAGGGACGGCTCCCAGAGCGGCGGCGTGTAGCCGATCCCGACCCCCTCGATCTTGTGCGGGCCCGGCGGCCCGCCCGACAGCACCGCCGACTCGGCGGGCTCGACGACGACCATCCGGAGCCCGGGCCGGGCGCGCTTCAGCACGGTGGCGACGCCCCGCGACGAGGCCGCGGTCCCGACGCAGGCGACGAAGGCGTCGAGCTCGCCCCCGGTCTGGCGCCAGATCTCCTCGCCGAGCGGGAAGTAGCCCGCGATGCTGTCCTGGTTGTGGAGCTGGTCGGTCCAGTAGGTGTGCGGCTCCTGGCTCAGGGCGCGCGCGGCTTCGATCATGTCCAGGATCAGCTTCTTCGTGGTCAGGCCGCCCTCGCTCGGCACCAGCGTGAGCTCGGCCCCGAGCGCCGCCATCTGGTCGAGCTTCTCCGGGCTGAAAGCGTCGGAGGTGACGATCCGGAGCGGGTAGCCGCGCGCCGCGCAGACCAGCGCCAGGGAGGCCCCGGTGCTGCCGCCCGTGTACTCGACCACGGTGTCGCCGGGCTGCAACCGGCCGTCCTTCTCCGCCCGCGAGATCACCGCGCGCGCCATGCGGTCCTTGACGCTGCCGGTGGGGTTCTCCCACTCGAGCTTGACCAGGACCTGCGCGCAGCCGGGCGGAACGACCTTGCGGAGGGCGACGAGGGAGGTGTTGCCGATCGCGTCGAGGAGGTTCATGGGTCGAGGCTCGCGGTCATGGCGCCGGCTCGAGGACCAGGGTCAGCAGGTGCCGGTCGAGGTCCACGAAGCCGAGGCGCTGGTAGAGCGCGGTGGCGCGCGCGTTGGTGCGCTCGGACTCGAGCTGGAGGGCGCGCAGGCCGAGGCCGCGCGCGACCTCGACCAATTCGCCGACGACGCGCGAGCCGAGGCCCCGGCCCCGGTGCGCGGGCTCGACGAAGAGCTCGTCGAGGAGCGCCACCGGGCCACCGAGCTCGAGGCTGAAGTAGAAGGAGAGGAACAGGTAGCCGACCGGCTCGCCCGCCTCCGAGTGGAGCAGCGCGAGGCGGCCGAGCTCGGGTGTCTCGAGCACCTGGGCGAGCAGCCGGCGCTTCTCCGGCTCCGAGAACGGGTAGCCGAAGTGGAGGTAGAAGTCCCGCACGAGGCGGATCAGGAGCTCCAGGTCTCCCGGTGTGGCGGCTCGAAGGTGGCCGGTGGGCATCGATGTCTCCTCGGTGACCGCTGGCGCACGAGGATATCGGGCCCCGGTTCCGGGCCGGGGTGGCGGCCCGCTCGAGCGGCGGGCCGGGCCGCTCAGACGTGCTGATCGACCAGGACCGGGTTGCCGTCGGGGTCCACGGCGACGAAGAAGGCCGGGCCGGGCTCGGCGCGGACAGGACCGGCGCATTCTAGGCCGGCCGCCGGCGGCGTCCAGCGTCGCGCTCGCCGCTGCGGAACAGTCCGCCGCGCGCGCAGCCCCGCGGCGCTACGATCCCGCTCCACGGTCCAGGATCCGGTCCCGCGCGGCGCGCTCTCGCGCCCGGACGCGGGGAGGGAGGCGCGTGGCGAGCGCACGGGAGGAGTCGAGCGCAGCGCCGGTTCGCGCCGGAGGCGGCCCCAGCGCACGCCTCCGCGCGGCGGTACCATCCCTGTCCGTCCTCGCGCTGGGTCTCGCCCTCGTCCTGCCCTACCTGGGCGGGCTCGGTCTCTGGAACGACGACGTGCTCCAGTTCCTGCAGCCGCACCACGCCGCGCGCGGCGACGCGCTCGGCTACGTCCTCGACGACACCACCGGCTTCCTGGCCGGCGGCGAGCGGCCGGCGGCCTGGCTCGCCTACGCCGTGGCCCGCCTCGCTTACCTCGCCGGCGTGCCCTGGCTCCATCTCTTCGCCGTCCTGTGCGCCGCCGGCGCGGCCGCGCTCTTCGCCCGCTTCTGCCGCCACCTGTTCGCCGACGCGGGCGCGGCGCTGGTGGCCGGCGCGCTCGTCCTGCTCTGGCCGCTCTCGCCGCTCGTCCTGTTCTGGCCCTCCGCGCTCCACTTCCCGGCCGCCGCGGGCCTCTCGATCCTGGCCGCCGAGGCCGCGCTCGCGGCTCGACGGCGCGCTCCCGTCCTGGCCACGGCGCTGCACCTGCTCGCCTGCCTGACGCTCGAGGTCTTCCTGCTCGCCGCGCCGGCGCTCACCCTCGCGGCCCTGGCCAGCGAGCGGCTGGGGCTCGTCCGCCGCCGCGCGACTGCCGCGGGCTCGCGTCGCCGGGCGCTGGCCGGGATGCTCGGCGCCAGCGCCGCGGTCCTCCTCTGGCGGCTCTGGCTGCTGCCCGGGCTCGGCCTCGAGCGGCTGTACTACGAGCTGCAGCTGCCCACGCCCGCCGCGGCGCTCGCGCACGCGGCGGAGATCCCGCGCGCCGTGCTCTGGCCCTGGTCCCGGGCCCTGCCGCTCGCGCGCGGGATCTCGCCGGCGCCGCTGCCGTGGGCCGCCGCCCTGGGCCTCGCCGCCGTGCTCGCGGGCACCGCCTTCGCGCTCGGCGCTCGCCGCGCCGCGGCTGCCACATCGGGAGCGCCCGCCCGCACCGCGTGGGCCTGGGCACCCGGCGCCGGCCTGCTCGCCCTGTGGGCGGCACAGCTGGCGTTCGTGCCGGGCTCGTTCGCCGATCCGGTCGGGCTCTCGTCGCGCCTGGCCTACCCGGCGCTCTACGGCGTCGCGGCGGCTCTCGCGGGCGGCTGCGCCGCGCTCTCGGCCGCGCCCGGCCGCTGGCGCCTGCCCGCCCGCGCGCTCGCGCACGCGCTGCTCTTCCTCGCCGCCGCCGCCGGCGTGCGCTTCGAGCAGCGCGTGCTGCGCGCGCACGTCCAGGACTGGCGCACGACCGGCATCCGCCTCGCGCAGATCGCCGCGCTCTGCCCGGCGCCGCAGCCGGGGACCGTCTTCGTCCTCGACACCCCCTGGCCGACCACCCTGCTGCGCACCGGGCAGAGCGGCATGAGCCACCCGGTCGTCAGCTCGCTGCTGATCGCGCGCTTCGACGACCCGACCCTGCGCGGCGCGCGCCGCGCCGAGCTGCGCTCGGTGCCCAACGGCCTCCGCTCGCTCGACTTCCGCAAGCCCTCGCGCTGGTTCCGCGACGGCGATTACGGCACCGTCCAGACACGCGCCCGTGCCTTGGCGGCTCCGGTCGCGCCCGGCCGGCTGGTCACTCTCGCCCCCCGCCCCGCCCCCTACGGCGCGCTCGCGCGCGTCCCGACCCTGCGCGTCGCCATCGACCGCGATCGCCACCGCATCCTGCGCGACCGCCCCGAGCGCTGCGGCCCCGCCGCGGTGCCGCCCTCCCCCGCCTTCTGCCACGCCTTCCCCGGGATCTGCCGCGACGCCCTCGCCGCGCGGGGAGGTCAGCCCGGGGAAGGGGCGGTCCGCACCCCGAGCGGCCGGTGACGGTCGGGCAGGACGAGGGCCCGCGGGCGGGTCCGCCACGCCGCCAGGAGGCTCTCGGCGAGCCCGGAGCGAAGGCGTCGGCGGCCCGCGCCCCCGCTAGTTCCAGACCTGCTGCCGGGCGAGGCCGTTGGCGGCCAGGACGAGGGCGAAGGCGAGCCAGGATCCGACGACGAGCAGGCAAGCGAGCCCCGGGCGACCCGCCTTCGCCAGGTGCCGCGCCCAGACGAGCAGCGCCAGCACCGCGGCGGAGGCGAGGATCGAGAGCCAGAGCGGCGTCGCGGCGCTGAGCGGCCGGCCCAGGAGACTGAGCGCCAGGACGAGCGCAGCTACGGCGCCGGTGGGTACGGCCAGGAGCCGGAAGAGATGGATCATGCGAGCGGACGATACCGGTTTCCGGACCGGGCAACGTGGGTCCACCGGTCGGACACCGGGTGGGGTCGCGCCCGATCCGGCTCGACAGGAACGAGTGCGCGACGACAACCCCACCGCG
Source organism: Acidobacteriota bacterium (assembly GCA_017860005.1). GTDB lineage: Bacteria > Acidobacteriota > Thermoanaerobaculia > Multivoradales > JAGPDF01 > JACTMI01. Next base: position 16,237 of record JAFNAE010000038.1, read on the forward strand.
TGATGGCGAGTGCGAAAGATCTCTGGCCGGGGCGTACCGTCGATCGCGTGGACGAGGAAGCGGTCGAGCCCGGTCAGGTGGCACGCCACCAGGGCTGGATCTCCGCCACGGGAAGATAGCGTTCGAGCAGGACGCGATGGTGCCGCAACTCGTGGCCAGCGATGTGGAACGCGAGACCACGGGGAGTCGCCGGATAGCCGTTCACGACCCCTCGCCGCACCCATGCCTCCCGGCTGAGGCCGCGAAACAGGGTCAGCGACGCCGCACGGACCGCCAGGTAGTCGCCGAGCAGCGAGCTCATGGGCAGGGCGCCGAATCGTGCACCCGAGACATACAGCTTCTCGTCGAAACCCGGCAGCTCACGACCATCGCCGCGCGCCAGACAGAGCGCACGATAGGCGAAGATCCGCTCGTCGTCGGCGAGATGGCCCAGGACCTCCTTGACGGTCCACTTCCCCTCGCCGTAGGAGAGTCCGCCGCCCAGGTCGCCGAACTCCTCGAACAGCGCCCTCGTTGCCTCCGCCTGGCCCTCCAGCACCTCGCAGGCGTCGTCTCCAGCGACGAGCTCGATGTCGGCGTGGGCGTACTCCGCATACTCGCCCCGCGCAGGGCGCCCCGACCGGGCTGACGGGTCGATCCGCTCATCCTTCTCCATGGTCACCTCCTGCCCGGGCCCGGAGACCTGGCGTCACTGACCCTCGGGCGGCTGCCAGAGCTCGACCTTGTTGCCCTCCGGGTCCAGGACCCAGCCGAACTTCCCGAACTCGGAGTCGTCGGTCTTCTCGAGCACGTTGCAGCCTTCCTCGCGAAGCGCCTGGAGCAGGGCGGCCAGGTCTTCGACCCGATAGTTGACCATGAACGTCGAGGTGCTCGGCGCGAAGGAGTCTCCGCTCGCAGCACCGATGGACCAGACGGTCGTTCCCTGGGTCGGGTCACCGGCAGCATCCACCCAGGTGAATGCGGTACCTCCCCACTCCTGCACGTCGATGCCCAGGTGCTCCCGGTACCAGGCCCTCAGTGCAACGGGATCCTTCGCCAGGAAGAAGATCCCACCGATGCCGGTGACTCTCCTCATCTGAACCTCCCATGCCGGGGCGCGTGTTCACCCGGTCGGCGCAACCACGGCTGGCCGATTCTTGCGGTAAGAGTCCTTCAGGGCGATCTTGCCGTCTCGGAAGGTGAACAGGTCACAGCCGTGCACTTCCATGCGACTGCCGTCGGCGCGCGTCCCCGTAAAGGTCCACTCCGAGACTCCGCGATTCCCTTGAACAAAGTGGCGCGCGTTCCCCCAATGGGCATCGGGGAAGACCGCCCAGACCTCGGCAAAGCCGGCGCGCACGGCTTCACGGCCAGCGTGGCGAGTGCCGCAGGCGTCCGGGCCCGCTGAGGACTCGAACACGCAGTCCTCCGTCATGAAGGACATGAGAGCTTCGATGTCATGGCGGTTCCAGGCCTCGGCAAAGGCCTGCAGGAAGTCGGTGGTGACA
>JAFNAE010000297.1 GCA_017860005.1 Acidobacteriota bacterium
CCGGCGACGGGCGAGCCCGGTCCGCCTCGGCGCTCGAGGCGCGTCAGCGTGGAACCCTGGACGAGAGCGCCGTCCGGCGCTGTCTCCGGCCCTGGATGCCGATCGCCGCGAGCAGGATCACCAGCTCGATGAGGAAGTAGGTCGCGGCGAACAGCGCGAACTCGGCACGCCCGAGCAGGGTGACGGCGACCGCGACCGCGACGCCGAGATTGCGCGTCGCGAACTCGGCCGCGAGCGTGAAACGCTCGCCTGCGTCGGGTGTGGTCGCCCGCCCCACCGCGGCGCCGATCGCGAAGGACGCGCCGATGAACAGGCACGAGAGCGGCACCGTGTCGCCGATCGTCGCCAGCAGGTGCTCGGCCTCGCTCGTCACCACCAGCGCGACGAGCAGCACGACCGCGACGAGCGCGAGGCGCTGGATCGCGGGCCGGAGCCGGGCGGCCCGCTCGGGGCGCGCGCCCCGGAGCGCCATGCCCAACCCCACCGGCAGGGCGAGCAGGCCGAGGACCTGGATCGCCAGCACGCCGAGCGGTACTTCGAAGCCCAGCGCTCGACCGGTGGCCAGCTCGACCAGGGCGGCGGTCGCGGGCAGCGTGATCGGCGCCAACAGGCAGGAGAGGGCCGTGAGGGTCACGGACAGCGCGACTGCGGCGTTCGCGAGGTAGCTGTAGGTGGTCGAGATGCCGCCGATCGGGGCCATCGCCACCAGGAGCAGTCCGGCCTCGACCTCGACCGGCGGGCGCAGCAAGGCCACGAGCCCCAGCGCGAGCGGCGGCAGAAGCAGCGGCGGCGCCAGCAGGCCGGCCACGAGGAGCCGCCAGCGATGGCGCAGGCTGCGCAGGTCGGCGGGGGCGAGATCGAGCCCGACGGCGGCCATGAGGAAGAAGACGATCGCCGGCGTGGCCGCTTCGACGAGCGCGTGCAGGCTCATCGCGACGCGCGGCTCGTGCCCAGGATCCCGAGCTTCTGCATGCGCGAGCGCAGGGTGTTGGGATGGAGCCCGAGTCGCTCGGCGGCACCGCCCGCGCCGGCGATCCGGCCGCCGGACCTCGCCAGGACCTCGGCGATGTGCCGGCGCTCGAGCGCGTCGAGCCGTTCGCCGGAGGCCGGCGTCGCCGGCGGCGCAGCCGTCGCAGCGGAAGCGGCAGGCTCCGCGCCCGCGCCGGCGAAGTGGAACGCCTCGGCGATCGCCAGCGTCTCGCCGGCCGAGAGGATCAGCGCCCGCTCGACGACGTTCTGGAGCTCGCGCACGTTGCCCGGCCAGGAGTAGCCCGCGAGCGCGGCGAGATCCTCGGGCCGCACCCTCCGGATCCTCTTGCCGATGGCGCTCTGGAGTCGCTCGATCAGGGCCCAGACCAGGAGCGGGATGTCCTCGCGCCGCTCGCGCAGGGGCGGCACTCGGATCGGGAAGACGTTCAGGCGGAAGAAGAGATCGCCGCGGAATCGCGCCGCGCGCACTTCCGCCTCGAGGTCCTTGTGCGTCGCGGCGATCACCCGCACGTCGGCCCGCAGCGTACGGTTCGAGCCGACCGGCTGGAACTCCCGCTCCTGGAGGACGCGCAGGAGCTTGATCTGGATCTCCCCGGGGAGATCCCCGATCTCGTCGAGGAAGAGCGTGCCGCCGGCGGCGATCTGGAAGCGCCCCGGCCGCGCGACGGTCGCCCCGGTGAAAGCCCCCTTCTCGTGGCCGAACAGCTCGCTCTCGATCAGCGACGCCGGCACCGCCGCACAGTTGATCTTCACCATCGGACCGCCCCGGCGCGGGCTGCGCGCGTGCAGCGCGCGGGCGATCATCTCCTTGCCGGTGCCGGTCTCGCCGAGCAGCAGCACGGTCGAGGGCGTCGGCGCGACGCGGTTGACCAGGGCCTGGAGCTGGAGCATCGCGGTCGACTGGCCGACGATCTCGTCGGCACCGAAGCCGTCGGCGAGCTCGGCCCGGAGATAGCGCGTCTCCGCCTTGAGCTGGCGCCGGAGCTCCTCGACCTCGGCCAGGTGCGCTGCCGCGGCCAGCTCGAGGTCGACCCGCTCGGCGGCGGCAGCGAGGGCGTCCCCGATGTAGCGCAACCGTGCGAGGTCGCTCGGATTCCAGGCCCGCGCGCCGCAGAAGTCGGCCGTCGACATCGACCAGAGAAAACGCCCGGAGACCGTGAGTGGCACGGTGAGGTGCGCCCGCATGCCGACGCGCTCGACGTACTCGCGTTCCGCCCTCGCCTCTCGCGGCAGGTCGCCGGGGAGGTCGCCGAGCACGACGTCCCGCCCGGCACGCAGCTCGGCGATCAGCCAGTCGAACGGCGCCGTCGCGTCGGGCGCCGGGCGCGGTTCCCGGAGATCCGGCCGCCCCCAGACGAAACGGACGCGGAGCTGGTCCTGCTCGATGCGTTGGAGGGTCGCGCGGTCGGTGGCGAACCACGCGGCCACCTCGCGGAGGATCTCTTCGGCGAGCGCCGGAAAGGCCTCGGGCGTCGAGGCGAGGAGTCGTTTCGAGAGCTCGCCCAGAAAGCGCTCGAACTCTCCCGAGTCACGGGTCGCCGCACCGCGCGCTGTTTCCAGGGCTGTCACGAGATACCGTCTCGGCCGACGATATCTCGTGCCCCGGAGGGGCACAACGCGCCGCGCGCACCTTGCCGCCGGGCGCCAGAAAGCTGGCAAGTGGAGCACTTCGTGGAGTTGGAGCCATGGCTGCGCGGGCGGCACGTCGCCTGCTCTCGGACCCGGCGGGGAGGAATCCG
>JAFNAE010000039.1 GCA_017860005.1 Acidobacteriota bacterium
GTTCAAGACCCGCCACGGCGACTGGCTGCGCCAGAAGCAGCTCGACGAGAGCCTCGAGGCGATCCGGGAGACCTACAGGAACTTCGGCCACATCTTCTCCGAGATCGATTTCGAGCTGCGCGAGAAAGGGGAGGACGTCGCCGATATCATGGTGAAGATCGTCGAAGGCGACCAGTATCGGGTCGGGCGCCTCGAGTTCCAGGGCAACACGCGCACGCGCGACAAGGTGCTCCGGCGCGAGTTCCGCGCCCAGGAGGGCACCGTCCTCAACATGGGCGCGGTCAAGAACAGCCTGTTCAAGATCAACCAGCTCGGCTACTTCAAGCTGGAGGAGGACGAGCCGATCTCGTTCGAGAACTTCGACAGCGAGAAGAAGACGGTGGATCTCGCAGTCCAGGGCGAGGAATCCGACCGTACCGAGCTCCAGGTCGGCGGCGGCTACAGCGAGGGCTACGGCTGGTTCGGGCAGCTCTCGGTGCGCACCCAGAACTTCCTCGGCCGCGGCGAGACGGTGGGCGTGTCGTTCCAGGCGGGCCGCTACGCCGAGCAGTTCGACGTCTCCTACTACGTGCCGTGGTTCCTCGACCGGCCGCAGTCGGTCGGCCTCCAGGTCTTCAGCAACAACCTCGACTACTCGCAGCTCTCGGGGCAGGACGCGCGCCAGAAGAGCGAGGGCGTGGTGCTCAGCTACGGGCGCAGCGTGGGGCTGTTCAGCAACGTCTCGGTCAGCTTCACCCGCTCCGATGTCGATCAGCAGAGCCGGTTCCTGACGGTGACCGGGCAGCCGATCGTGCAGCAGTACCTGTACGCCAACTCGTCGATCCGCCCCGCCTGGGTGTACGAGAGCCGCGACGACCGCTTCGAGCCCACCATCGGCTCGCGGATGACGGCGTCGGTGGAGTACGCCGGCGGCCTGCTCGGAGGCGACAACTACTTCGTCCGCCCGGAGGCGGGGGTGAGCTGGTTCCGCCCGGTGACCCGCCCGCCGTTCGCCACGGTCTTCGCGGTCAACCTCGAAGGCGGCTATGTCTCGCCCTTCGACGGGCGCGAGCTGAACCGGTACGAGCGCTACTTCCTGGGCGGGGAGACGAGCATCCGGGGCTTCAAGTACCGGACGCTGTGGGTGCGCTGCGAGGGAGGCGAGCCCTACCCGGGCAGGCCGCTCGAGCCCTGCCACCCCGACGAGACCATGATCGAGAGCCTCGAGGCGCCGATCCCGCTCGGCGGCGACAAGTACGTGCAGCTCAACGTCGAGTACCATTTCCTGCTCGGGGGGCCGTTCCGGCTGGTCGCCTTCGCGGACGGAGCCAACGTCTACGGCGACGATCAGTCGTACGACCTCGGGCGCCTGCGCTGGACGGCAGGCGCCGAGGTGCGCATCTTCGTGCCCATGTTCGGAGCGCCGCTGCGCTTCATCTACTCGTCGAACCTGGATCCGCTTCCCGACGACCAGTTCGAGTCATTCCAGTTCAGCATCGGGGCAACGTTCTGAGACGACAAGGAGTCGAGAGCATGAAGGAGGGGATCGTCAACGTCCTCCGCGGCGCGCTCGCAGCCGCGGTGATCTGGGCGGTGGTGGCGCCGGCGCCCGCCGCGGCGCAGGGAACGGCCAAGATCGCGGTGATCGACGTGCGCCGGCTGGTCACCGACTCGCTGGCCGGCAAGGAGGCGCTGGCCCGGCTGCGCAAGCTGCAGGAGGACAAGATCGCGGAGGCGAAGTCGAAGCAGGACGAGATCGACCAGCTGCGCAAGCGCCTCAACGAGGGCCGGTTGTCGCTCGCCGACGACAAGATCGCCGAGCTCGAGAAGCAGCTCGAGGAGAAGGTGACCGGCTTCCGGCGCTTCCAGGAGGACGCCGAGAAGGACTTCAACAAGACCCAGGAGCAGACCTTTGCGGAGATCGAGCGCCGCATGGCGCCGGTGATCGAGAAGGCCGGGCGCGAGGGCGGCTACACCCTGATCTTCAACAAGTTCCAGAGCGGTCTCGTCTACGCGGACGAGGCCACGGACATCACGGACCAGATCGTCCAGCGCTTCAACGCCGTCGCCGCGGAGCCGGCTCCGGCGCAGCCGCCGGCCAAGCAGAACTGAGGGCGTGGCGCGGAGCCTGGGGGAGCTGGCGGCGCGGGTCGGCGGCGAAGTCGTCGGCGATCCGGCGCGACGGGTCGAGGGGATCCGCACGCTCGACGAGGCGGAGAGCGCCGACCTCTCGTTTCTGACCAGCGCGCGCTACCTCGAGGCGGCCCGCACCAGCCGCGCCGGAGCGATCCTGGTCGGGCGGCGGACGGAGGGGCTCGCCGCCGATCAGCTCGTGGTCACGGACCCGGCGCGCGCCCTGGCGGAGCTGCTCGACTGGCTCTACCCCGAGCCCGCCGCCGTGGCGGGCGTCGACCCGACCGCGGTGATCGGGGCCGGCGCCGAGATCCACGCGAGTGCCCACGTCGGCCCCTACGCGGTGATCGGCGCACGCGCACGCGTCGGGCTCGGAGCCGTCGTGCACGCGCACGTGGTGGTCGGGGAAGAGTGCGAGATCGGTGACGGCGCCGTCCTCCATCCGCACGTCGTGCTCTACCGGCGCGTGCGGGTGGGAGCGCGCTCGGTCGTCCACGCCGGCGCGGTGCTCGGCGCCGACGGCTTCGGCTACGCCACCCAGGGCGGAGAGCACACCAAGATCCCCCAGGTCGGAGACGTCGAGATCGGCCGTGAAGTCGAGATCGGCGCGCTCTCGGCGGTCGATCGCGCGCTGCTGGGCAGCACGTCGGTCGGGGACGGCACGAAGATCGACAATCTGGTGCAGGTCGGACACAATGTCCGCATCGGCCGCGGCGCGATCCTGTGCGGACAGGCCGGGATCGCGGGCAGCGCGCGCCTGGACGACGGCGTGGTCCTGGCCGGGCAGTCCGGCGTTGCCGGCCACCTCACGGTCGGCCGGGACGTGCGCGTGGCTTCGAAGTCCGCGGTCTACGAATCGGTCGAGGCCGGTACGACCGTGGCCGGGATTCCGGCGGTGGCGATCGGTGCCTGGCGCCGGCAGCAGGCGCTGGTGCACCGTCTCCAGGAGCTCTGGCGCCGCCTGCGGGCACTCGAGCGGCGCGTGGGCGGGGCGGCGCGCGACGGCGAGGAGGGACCTTGAGCTCGACGACGTGGGACATCAGGTGGATCATGTCGATCCTGCCGCACCGCTATCCGATGCTGCTCATCGATCGCGTGCTGGAGATCGAGCCCCGGCGCCGGATCGTGGCGCTCAAGAACTTCACCATCAACGAAGAGTTCTTCCAGGGCCACTTCCCGGAGCACCCGATCGTGCCCGGCGTCCTCCTGATCGAAGCCATGGCGCAGGCGGGCGGAATCCTGATGCTCCATGACGATCCGCAGCGCGACGAGAAGCTGCTCTTCTTCGGCGCCATCGAGCGCGCGCGCTTCCGCCGGCCGGTGGTGCCGGGCGACCAGGTCCGCTTCGAGGTCGAGGTCCTGCGCCTGAAGTCGATGCACGTGCGCGTCGGCGGCCGGGCGGTGGTGGACGGAAAGGTCCACGTCGAGGCGGAGCTGCTCTCCACCTACGTGCCGCGCCGGCAGGCGGGCACCGAGGCCACGTGAGCGCGCGCGTCCACCCGCTGGCTTGCGTGGACCCCGGGGCGCGGCTCGACGACGGCGTCGTGGTCGGGCCCTACGCGGTGATCGGCGCCGGGGTCGAGATCGGGGAGGGCACCGAGATCGCGGCGCACGCCCACGTGCAGGGTCCGACGCGCCTGGGCAGGGGCAACCGGATCCATCCGCACGCGTGCCTGGGCACCGACCCCCAGGACCTCAAGTTCGCGGGCGAGGTCGTCCGGCTCGAGATCGGCGACCGCAATCAGATCCGCGAGTTCGTAACGGTCCACCGCGGCACGGGGAAGGGCGGGGCGCTGACGCGCGTCGGCGACGACAACCTGTTCATGGTCTACAGTCACGTCGCCCACGATTGCCAGGTCGGGAGCCGGACCGTCTTCGCGAACAACGCGACCCTCGCGGGCCACTGCGAGGTCCACGACGATGCGATCGTGGGCGCCTTCTCGGCGCTGCAACAGTACGGGCGCATCGGCCGCCACGCCTATGTCGGGGGCTTCTCGCGACTGCTCACCGACGCGCTGCCGTTCGTCAAGACCGTAGGCCTGCGGCCCGCCGTGCTGGGGGTCAACCGGATCGGTCTCCAGCGCAAGGGCTTCGATGCCGAGCGCATCGCCGCCCTGGTGAACGCCTTTCGCATCTTCCTCCGCTCCGGCCTCAACGCCGGTGCGGCGACGGCCCGCCTCGAAGCCGAGTTCCCCGGCAATCCGGACGTCGCATACCTGGTGGAGTTCGTGCGCGGCGCGCGGCGGGGCGTGATTCGGGCCCTGCCCGGGCGCCGCGGCGGCGAGGAGAGCGGGGGCGAAGGTGCTTAGGGTCGGCGTCTTCGGCGTCGGCGCGCTCGGCCGCCACCATACCCGGATCCTGGGCTCGCTGCCGGGCGTGGAGCGGATCGGCCTCTACGACCCGAAGGCCGAGACCGCCCGCGCGGTGGCGGACGAGTACGGCGCGAGAGTGTTCGCCACCTTCGAGGAGCTGGCCGGAGCGGTGGACGCCGCGGTGGTGGCGGCGCCGACCACGGTCCATGCGAGCCTCGGCGTGGCGCTGCTCGAGCGCGGCATCCACGTGCTGGTCGAGAAGCCGATCGCGGGGACCCTGGACGAGGCCGACGCGCTGATCGCCGCCGCGACGAGCGCTTCGCGCGTGCTCGCGGTCGGGCACGTGGAGTTCCACAACCCGGCGGTCGAGGCGCTGCTCGGCGCCGGCGGCAGCCCGCGCTTCGTCGAGGTCGAGCGGCTGGGCGTCTTCACGCCCCGCAGCCTCGACGTGGACGTGATCACCGACCTGATGATCCACGACCTCCAGATCCTCGCGGCCCTCGATCGCTCGGGGCTGGTCGAGGTCCGGGCGGTCGGTATCCCGGTCCTGTCCGAGCGCATCGACATCGTCAACGCGCGCCTCGCTTTCGCGTCGGGCCTGGTCGCCAACGTCACCGCCTCGCGCGTCTCGGGCGAGCGGGTGCGCAAGCTGCGCGCGTTCTACCCGGACCGCTACCGGTCGCTCGACTACCAGGCCCAGGAGATCAAGGGCTACCGGCTCGAGGGCGAGGGCCGGGAGAAGCGCATTCTGCCCGAGGCGATTCCGGTCGAGAAGGCGGAGCCGCTGCGGCGCGAGCTCGAGTCCTTCGTGTCCGCCTGCCGCGGCGAGCCGGCGCGCATCGTGTCGGGCGGCGAGGCGCGCGGCGCGCTGGTGACGGCGCTCGAAGTGGCTCGCCACGCGGCCGCCTCGGCGAGCGCCTCCGTGTGCTAGTCTCGCGACGACTCCGGCGGTTCCGCCGGTTTCCGACGCGACAATCCGGGATCTGGAGTTGGAGGGGAGCATGAGCGACGTGCGGATCGGTGTGATCGGGGGCAGCGGCCTCTACGCCATGGCGGGGCTCGAGGTCGAGCAGGAGCGGCGCATCCCGACGCCGTGGGGCGAGCCCTCCGACGCCTACGTGATCGGGCGCCTGGACGGACGCCGGGTGGCCTTCCTCGCGCGCCACGGCCGCGGCCACAAGCTGCTCCCGACCGAGCTCAACTTCCGCGCCAACGTCTATGGCTTCAAGCAGCTGGGCGTGGAGTTCCTGATCTCGGTGTCGGCCGTCGGCTCGATGAAGAAGGAGTACGCGCCCGGGCACATCGTCGTCCCCGACCAGTTCTTCGACCGCACGCGACACCGGCCGGACACCTTCTTCGGCAACGGCCTGGTCGCGCACGTCTCGCTCGCGCACCCGGTCTCGGCCGCGCTCGCCGGCGTGCTCCACGCCTCGGCCAAGGCGGAGCAGGCGACCGTCCACATGGGGGGCACCTACCTCAACATGGAGGGGCCGCAGTTCTCGACGCGCGCCGAGTCGATGGTCTACCGGCAGTGGGGCATGGACGTGATCGGCATGACCAACCTCCAGGAGGCGAAGCTCGCGCGCGAGGCCGAGATCGCCTACGCCTCGCTGGCGATGGTCACCGACTACGACTGCTGGCACGAGGAAGAGGAGGCGGTCACCGGCGAGGGCGTGATGGAGGTGCTGCGCCGGAACGTGGCGCTCGCCCAGCGCGTCGTGCGCCGGGCCGTGGGAGCCCTCGACGGCGTCGCCAACGACTGCGCCGACGCGCTGCGCATGTCGCTGATCACCGATCCCGGCCTGGTGCCGCCGGAGACGCTCGAGATGCTCGCGCCCCTGCTCGACAAGTACCTCGACCGCTCCGGCGGCCAGCTCGCCTGGAAGCGCTGACGGAGCCGCTCCGGGAGCGCGCTGCGCGACGGCGCTTCGTCCGAGATGAAGAAGAAGGAAGAGAAGCTCCATTGAAGGGAGAGACGGCCGGGCGGCGTCGGCCGACGCCGGGCGCATCGGGTGCCGCCCGCCGGTCGGAGTCCGCGCGCCCGGCGGCAACCGAGCCGGCGCCGGGCCGGAGCGCATTCGCCCGGCTGTCGACGAGCCCGGCCGCGCCCCGGCCGCTGCGCTTTCCCGAGCCACCTTTCTGTGGAAGTCTCTCGCCTGCGATTCGATTCCAGGGGCCGGAGGGCGGGGCGGCGGTTCCAGCTCCCGCCGGCGCGGGAGCGCGCGCAGGAACACGGGGGAGAGCGTGAAGCGGATCCTGGTCACCAACGACGACGGCGTCTACTCGGAGGGCATCCGGCTGCTGGCGCGCGAGCTGGCGCGCTTCGCCGAGGTGGTCGTCGTCTCCCCCGACCGCGAGCAGAGCGCGACCGGGCACAGCCTGACCCTGACCCGCCCGCTGCGCATGCAGAAGCTCGAGGAGGGCTGGTACGCGGTGGACGGCACGCCCACCGACTGCGTCAACCTGGCGGTGCTCTGGCTGCTGCGGGAGACCCCGCCCGACCTCATCGTCTCGGGCATCAACTTCGGGCTCAACGTCGGCGACGACGTGACCTACTCGGGCACGGTCTCGGCGACCTTCGAAGGGTCGCTGCTGGGGGTGCCCTCGATCGCCTTCTCGCAGGAGATCGCCGAGGGCTTCTCCTTCGCGCGCAGCTCGGTGCTGGCGGCGAGCTTCGTCGAGAGCCTGCTGCGGGAGCCGGAGCTGCCGACCGACCTGATCCTGAACGTCAACTTCCCCGCCAACGGCGCGCACGGAGTGCGTTTGACCCGGCTGGGAAAGCGCGTCTACCGGCAGGTGGTGACCGAGAACGTGGATCCGCGGGGACGCAAGTACTACTGGATCTCCGGCACGCCCGAGTGGCAGGAGGATCCCGGCACCGACCACGAGGCGGTGCAGACCGGCTGGGTGTCGGTGACCCCGTTGCACCTCGACCTCACCGACTACCGCGGTCTGGAGACCTACGCCGCCATCGCGGCGCGCTTCCACGCCCTGGCGGCGGAGGGAGGCGGCGGTGCTCAATGACACGTTCCTGCGCCAGCGCATGGTGCGCGAGCTGGTGGAGGAGCGCGGCGTCAAGGACAAGCGGGTGCTGGCGGCGATGCGCGAGGTGCCGCGGCACCTGTTCGTGCGCGAGCACCTGATGAGCCAGGCCTACCAGGACCACGCGCTGCCGATCGGCGGCGGCCAGACCATCTCCCAGCCGTTCGTGGTGGCGCGCATGACCGAGTTGCTCGAGGTCGAGACGACGCACAAGGTGCTCGAGGTGGGCACGGGTTCCGGGTATCAGACCGCGATCCTGGCGCGGCTGGCGCGCTGGGTCTACAGCCTCGAGCGCGTGCCGGAGCTCGCCCACGAGGCGATCCGGCGCATGCGCCAGCTCGGCATCCTGAACGTCAAGATCCAGGCCTTCGACGGCACCGTCGGGTGGAGCGAGGTGGCGCCGTTCGAGCGCATCCTGGTGGCGGCCGGAGCGCCCTCCGCCCCGCGGCCGCTGCTCGATCAGCTGGCGCCGCGCGGCCGGCTGCTCCTGCCCGAGGGCGACCGGCACCGCCAGCGCCTGGTCCTCTACGAGCGGCTGAGCCGGGGCCTGCGGCGGCGCGAGCTCGACCAGGTCGGCTTCGTGCCGCTGATCGGACGCCACGGCTGGGAGGAGGAGCCGCCGCGTTGATCGCGCGCGAGTTTCGCGTCGTCGGCCGCGTCCAGGGCGTCGGGTTCCGCTGGTTCGTGGTGCGGCTGGCGCGCGGCTGTGGCGTGCGGGGCGGGGTGCGCAACGAGGCGGACGGGGCGGTGGTCGCCTGGGCGCAGGGGGAGGAGGAGAGCCTGGCGCGCTTCCGCGCCGGTCTCGAGCAGGGCCCCCCGGCGGCGCGCGTCGTGCGGGTCGAGGAGACGCCCGGCGGCGAGCGGCCGGCGGCGGGGGAGTTCGACGTCGAGTTCTGAGCGCGAGACGCGGGAGGAGAACGAGGTGGACGATCTCAAGAGCTACATCCGGGAGGTCCCGGACTTCCCGAAGCCGGGCATCAATTTCTACGACATCACGACGCTGCTCAAGGACCCGCACGCCCTGCGCCAGACGGTGGATCGCTTCGCCTGGCTGTTCACCAGGAAGCCGCCGATCGACAAGGTCGCGGGCATCGAGTCGCGCGGCTTCATGTTCGGGCCGTCGCTCGCTTACAGCCTCAACGCCGGCTTCGTGCCGGTGCGCAAGCCCGGCAAGCTGCCCGCCGCCAAGGTCTCGCAGACCTACGAGCTCGAGTACGGCACGGACCGGGTCGAGATGCACGCCGACGCGGTCAGCCCGGGCGAGCGCGTCCTGATCGTGGACGACGTGATCGCCACCGGCGGCACCGCGCTCGCCACCGCCAAGCTGGTCGAGTCCCTGGGCGGCGAGGTGGTCGGCTTCGGCTTCATCATCGAGCTCGCCTTCCTGCCCGGCCGCGGCCGCCTGACCGGCTACGAGGTCGAGTCGCTCATCCGCTACTGATGAAGGCGTCGGGCCGCGTCCGGTCGCTCGCCGATCGCCTCGACGGAGGGCGTTGAGCGTGGCCGGCCGCGGCCTGGGTGAGCTCGGCTGGCAGTTCCTTGGGCCCGTCCACAAACGGGTCATCCTGCGGGGCATCCGCGACGGAGTCGCCTACGGTGGGCCGTTTCACCTGGAGCTCCACCCCACCGACCGGTGCAATCTCAACTGTTTCTTCTGCTCCACGCGCTTGCTGCGCTCGGGGTGCGAGCTCGATCTCTCCGCCATCCGCCGGCTCGTCGAGGACATGCGCCGGGCCGGGACCCTCTCGGTCTGCCTCTCTGGCGGTGGCGAGCCCCTCGCGCATTCGCGCATCGCCGACATCCTCGACCTCCTCCTGCGATCGGGAATCCGGATCAGCAACCTGACGACCAACGGCCTGGCGCTGACGCGAGAACTCGCGAGTCGACTGCTCGACGCGCACTGCGATCAGTTGCGGATCAGCCTGAACTGCAGCAGCGAGTCGGACTATTCGCGGATGATGCAGACCGATCCCGCCACGTTCCGGCGAGTGTTGGCCAATCTCCGCGGCTTCCTCTCGGAGCGGGCTCGCCGCCGGGTTTCGCGCCCGGAGGTGATCGTCCAGTTTCTTCCCTACAAGGCGAACTTCCGCTCGATCCCCGAGATGGCTGCGCTGGCCGGCGACCTGGGGGTCGACGGGATCGTCTTCAACGGCCTCGCCTTCCTGGAGGAGGACGGGAAGATGACGGGCGCGGAGACTGCCGAGATGCTGGAGCTGTTCGAGCGCGTCCTCCGGGTCGACGAGTACCGGCGCATTCGCGGCATTCACAGCCTCGAGCAGGATCTTGCCTCCGGGCTCGTCGAGATCGAGCGCCGGCTCGGCTCCGAACGGGACCGGCGCACACGGGCCCGGCGGCTCTTCGATCTGGTCCGGCGCCGGGACTTCACCCTCGGCGAGAAATGGCGCCATCACAGGCGCATGCGGCGGCGAGCGCGGGTCCAGGCAATCCTGGGGACCGGGGACGATCCCTGCGTGATGCCCTGGTACACGCTGACCGTGCGTGCGGACGGCAGCGTCCCCACTTGCTGCGTGCTCCAGGGGTCGGGAGCCGAGCGCCTTGAGGGCCGTGGCTTGGCCGGGATCTGGTACGGAGAGAAGATGGACCGACTGCGCAGCCAGATGCGCCGCCTGATCGCCGAGGGCTCCGTCTGGCGGTTCGACCCCGAGCGCGACACGGAGGTGCGCTCGATGTGCTCGTGCGCGCATCCTCGCGCGGGCCGCTGCCACATCCGGAGCTTCTACTACTGCTGGGATCTCGCCTTCTTCCGCTCGCTGCGTAACCTGGCTGCAGCGCTCGACGCAACGTGAGGCGCGCCCGATCCGTCCTCCCCGAGCCGGTCAGCGGTGGGTGGCGAGCTCCCGGACGCGACCTCAGCGGGAGCCGGATGGAACCGCTCGAGCTCCCCTGTGGTGCCCTCGTGGCGCGTCCGGGCGCTGCTGCTGCTGATACACTCGTGTTCCGGGGCGGCTGTAGCTCAGCTGGATAGAGCAGGAGCGTCCTAAGCTCTTGGTCGGGGGTTCGACTCCTCCCAGCCGCACCAGCCCCGAACCCTTTCCGGACGGAGACCACGAAGCCCATGGCTCACGATCTGACCCGAGAGGACCTCAAGCGCAACGAGCTCGGTGAGGCGCTGGAGGCGAGCGTCCACTACGCCGAAGGCCATCTACGGACCATCCTCGGCATCGTGGGCGGGCTCGCCGCGGTGGCGGTCGTGGTCTGGGGCGTCTGGGCCTGGCGCTCGTCGCGCGTCGAGGCGGCCAACGAGCTGCTCGGCGAGGCCCTGCGCGTGGACGGCGCCGAGGTCGTGGCGACCGGAGCCAAGCCGGAGGACCCGGTGGCGCCGACCTTCGCCAGCGAGGCGGCCCGGGACGCGCGCGCGCGCGAGCTGTTCGAGCGCCTGGCGACGAGCTCGGGATCGGCCGGCGCGGGAGCGGCGGCGCGTCTCTGGCTGGCCGAGCGGGCCTACGCCTCGGGCGACCGCGCAGAGGCGCGGCGGCGCTGGCTGGAGGTGGCCGCTCCGGGGGAGGGCCAGATGGCCGCCGCGGCCCGCCTCGCGCTGGCGCGCCTGGACCGCGAGGAGGGCAAGGGGGAGGCGCTCGCCGCCACCCTGCGCCAGGAGCTCGATGCGGGCACCGGCCCGCTGCCCGCCGACGTGCTGCTCGCCGAGCTGGCGCGCACCTTCGAGGCGCTCGGCAAGCCCGGCGACGCGGCGGCGACCTGGAAGCGGCTGGTCGATCAGCATCCCGAATCGGCCTACGCCGACCTGGCGCGCCAGCAGATGGCGGCCGCCGGCGCGCCGGACGTCTGAGCGCGCGCCGCGTGCGCGATCCCTACCGGATCCTCGGCGACCTGCGCGCGGGCCGGGCGCTCGAGGGCGCGGACCTCGAGGCGGTCGCGCGCGGTGCCGCCGCGGGCACCTGGAGCGACGCCCAGCTCGGCGCCTTCCTGATGGGGGCGGCGATCCGCGGCCTCGACGCGGAACGGACGCGCGCCCTCACCCTGGCGATGCTCGACAGCGGCGAGCGCTGGGAGCTCTCGCGCGAGCAGCCGCGACTCGCCGACAAGCACTCGACGGGGGGCGTCGGCGACAAGGTCTCGATCGTCCTCGCGCCCCTGCTCGCCGCCTGCGACGTCCCGGTCGTGATGCTGACCGGGCGCGGTCTCGGGCACACCGGCGGCACCGCCGACAAGCTGGAGTCGATCCCGGGGCTGCGCCAGGAGCTGGACCGCGCCACCGCGGCGCGCCTGCTCGCCGAGACCGGCATCGCGCTCGGCCTGGCCACCGCCGGCGTCGCACCCGCCGACCGCAAGCTCTACGCGCTGCGCGACCGCACGGCGACGGTCGACTCGTTGCCGCTGATCGTGGCCAGCATCCTGTCCAAGAAGCTCGCCTCCGGAGCCGCCGCCATCGCCTTCGACGTCAAGTGCGGCGACGGGGCGTTCCTCTCCGATCCGGCGCTGTCCCGGGAGCTGGCGGCGCAGCTGGTCGAGGTCGCGCGCGCGCTCGGCACCCCGGCCTCGGCGCTGATCACCGACATGAGCCAGCCGCTCGGGGACTGGTCCGGTCACGCGGCGGAGGTCCGGGAGGCGCTCGACTGCCTGGAGGGGGGCGGCGCCGAGGAGACCGTGGCGCTCACCCTCGCGCTGGCCGCCGAGCTCGGGGGTCTGCTCGGTGTCGATCTCGGCGCCGCGCGCTGCCGGGCCGCCCTGGGCTCGGGCCGGGCGCGCGAGCGATTCGTGCGCTGGGCGGTCGCGCAGGGAGCCTCGGCGGCCTGGTTCGAACGCCCCGAGCTGCCGCTGGCCCCGGTCGAGCGCGTGCTCGTGGCGCCGCGCGCCGGTGTGCTCGAGCGCGTCGCGACGCGCCAGCTCGGCCTGCTGCTGGGCGAGGCCGGGGGCGCGCGGCGCAGCGTCGGCGCCGATCTCGACCGCGGCATCGCGTTGCGCTATCGCGCGCGCCTCGGGCGCCGGCTGGAGTCCGGGGAGGAGCTCGCCCGCGTCTACCTGCGACGCGCCGACGCGGACCTCGAAGCCCGCTTCGCGGCCTGCTTCGCGATCGGCGAGGAGGGCTCGGCGCCGCCGCTCGTCGCCGGCCGCGTCCCGGCCTGACCGGCGGAGCGCGCCGGCCTCGCGGCCGCGCTCAGTGCCAGGGCGACTCGACGCGCCGGTCTCCGAAGCGGAAGACCGCCGACGCGCCGGAGACGGTCAGGCTCGGGCGCAGGTCGGAAGGGCCCTCGGCGCGGGCCCGTGCCACCAGCTCGCCGGAGGCCGTGAGCTCGGCCGCGATCCAGAGGTCCGCGCTCGCGTCCCACCAGAGCAGGCGCGGGTGCTCGCCACCCGGTACGAAGGTGGGGAAGAGCGACCCCGCGGGGCCCTCCGCGCGCAGGCGGTCGAAGCGCTCGCCGTCGAAGCGGGCGAGCGCCACCCGGTAGCCGAGGCCGTCGAAGCGGCTCCAGGCCACCAGCGCGCCGCCGGGTGCCGCGGTCACGTCCGGGGTCACGTCCGGCACCGCGTCGTCGGCGCCGACGCGCGCGGGCGCCGAGAAGCGATCGCCGCGGCCGAAGCTCGCCCAGATCTCGTCGTCGTGGCCGTCGTAGCCGGACCAGACCAGCAGCGCGCGGCCGTCGGCGAGGCCCGCGGCGGCGAGCGCGAGCTGGCTGCCGGGGCCCGGGGGCGCGATCTCGACCGGCGCCTCGAAGCCCGTTCCCCGCCACGCCGCCCAGCGCACGCCGTAGGCCTCCCGGCGGTCGCCTTCGAGCCAGGCGACGCCCGCGAGCGCGCCGTTGGCGATCACCGGGCGCGGCCGCTCGCGCACGGCGCCCTGGGCGTCTCCGGGCGGCGCCAGCTCGCGCGGACCGTCGCCGTCCTCGGCGAGCAGGAAGAGCTCGACGCGCTCCCCGGCGCGACGGGTGCCGAGCGCCAGCCAGCCCCCGCCCAGTGCCACGACGCGCTCGAGCGTGGCGCCCGCGGCCAGGTCGAGCGCCTGCGCGCGGCCGCCCAGCTCCACCGCCCAGCCGCCGGCGCCGTGCACGAGCGCGGGGTCGGCGGAGGACGGCCCGGCGCCCGCTGCGGTCGGGGGGGGCTCCACCCCCGACGCGGCGGATCCGGGCGACAGGCCAGCGAGCGAGGCGACGAGGCAGCAGAGCAGGGCGCGAGCCATGGCGGGCGCCGATCGTACGGAGCGCCTCGCCGGCTGTCAAACCTCGGCGGCCGGTCGGGCGCTGGTTGTTATCATCGCGGCATGCGCGCGGCGATCCTGGCGGTCGGCACCGAGTTGCTGTCGACCGACCGGCTCGACACCAACTCGCTTCGTCTGACCTCGGTGCTCGAGCGCCACGGCGTCGCGCTCCGCCACAAGGCGGTGGTCGGCGACGAGGAGGCGGAGATCGCCGCTGCGCTCGCCGAGGCGGCCCGCCGCGCCGAGCTGGTGCTGGTCAGCGGCGGCCTGGGTCCGACCGCCGACGACGTGACCCGCGAGGCCTGCGCGCGCTGGCTGGGCCGGCCCCTCGAGGAGGATCCGGCCCTGTGGGCGGCGATCGAGCGCCGCTTCGCGTCGCTCGGGCGCACGCCGGCCGGGAACAACCGGCGCCAGGCGATGGTCGTGGCGGGCGCGACCGTGCTGCACAACCCGCGCGGCACCGCACCCGGACAGCGCGTCGAGGCGGACGGGGTCACCGTGTTCCTCTTCCCGGGGGTGCCGTTCGAGCTCGAGACGCTGGTCGAGCTCCACCTCGTGCCCTGGCTGGCGGAGCGCTCCGGCGGACGGGGTCGCGAGCGGCGCACGGTGCGCGTCGCGATGCGCCCCGAGTCGGACGTCGATCGGGAGCTCGAGCCCGCCTACGCGGAGTTCGGGCGCGAGACGATCACCGTGCTGTCCTCCCCCGGCGAGGTGAAAGTCCGCCTGACCGTCGAGGGGGCCGAGGAGGAGCGGCTCGTCCGCCTCGACCAGATGGCGGGCAGGGTCCGGGAGCTCCTCGGCGAAGCCGTCTACGGCGAGGGCGAGGAGCTCGTGCTCGAGCAGGTCGTGGGCGGCCTGCTCGCCGCGCGCGGGCTCACCGTGGCGACCGCGGAGTCGTGCACCGGCGGTCTGCTCGCCGAGCGGCTGACGCGCGTGCCGGGCAGCAGCCGCTACTTCCCGGGCGGCGTGGTGGCGTATGCCGACGCGCAGAAGGTGTCGCTCCTGGGGGTCCCGGCGCCCGAGCTCGCCGAGCACGGCGCCGTCTCGGAGGAGGTCGCCCGCGCCCTGGCCGAGGGCGTGCGCCGGAGACTGGGCACCGACTTCGGGCTCGGCGTCACCGGCGTGGCGGGGCCCGAGGGCGGCTCCGACGAGAAGCCGGTGGGCACCGTCCACGTCGCGCTCGCCGGACCGTCAGGCGTCCGGCACCGGCGCCTGCGCCTGCCCGGGGACCGGGTGCGCGTGCGCTGGCAGGCGACCCAGGCGGCGCTCGAGATGCTGCGCCTGGCGCTCGGCGAGGCGACGCCGGAGGGCCGCCCGTGAGGCTCTTCGCCGCCGTCGAGCTGCCCGGGCCGGTGCGGCTCGGCCTGGGCCGGCGCGTCGAGCGCGCGCGCTCCCGCTTTCCGTCCGCGAGCTGGGTGAAACCCGAGAACCTCCATGCCACGCTCGCCTACGTGGGCGAAGCCGGCGAGGCGGAGGTCGCCGCCGCGCGGGCCGCACTGCTCCCGGCCTGCGCCGCGCAGGCGCCGATCGCGGCCGCCACCGGGGGGGCGGGAGCGTTTCCGGAGCGGGGGCCCGTGCGCGTGATCTGGATCGCGCTCGAGCCCGCCGCGGCCCTCTCGGAGCTCGCGGCGGTGGCACGCGGCGCGCTGGCGACGGCCGGCGTGCGCTTCGACGAGCGGCCGTTCCAGGCCCACGTGACGATTGCGCGGGCGCGCTCGCCCTGGCCTGCCTCCTGGCGCGACGGACTGGCGCCGCTGGCGACGGATCCGGCCGCCTTCGCGATCGCCGAGGTCGTGCTGCTCGACAGCGAGCTCGCGCCGGGTGGCTCGATCTACCGGCGCGTCGCCGTGTTCCCGCTCGAGGCAAGGGCGGCGTGAGCGCGCGCTGGGCGGGGCTCCTCGCCGCCTCCTACCTGCTCGGCTCTGTGTCCTTCAGCCTGGTCGTGGTGTGGGCGCTGCGGCGCATCGACCTGCGCACGCTGGGCAGCGGCAACGCGGGCGCCACCAACGTCCTGCGTGCGAGCGGGCGCTGGCCGGCGCTGCTCGTCCTGCTGCTCGACATCGGCAAGGGCATCGTCCCGGTGCGCGTCGCGCAGCAGCTCGGGGCACCCGCGGAGGTGGCGGCCGGGGCGGGGCTCGCCGCCATCGTGGGGCATGTCTTCCCGGTCTTCTTCGGCTTCCGGGGCGGCAAGGGAGTGGCCACCGGCTCGGGCGTCTTCCTCGCCCTGGTACCGCTCGCCGGGGCCTCGGCGCTGCTCCTCTTCCTCGCCCTGGTGGCCGTCACGCGCTACGTCTCGCTCGGCTCCATCGCCGCCGCGACCGCCGTGCCCCTGCTCGCCGCCGTCTACTCCCGGCTCGGGCTGGCGCCACCGCTGACGCCGGCGACGCTGGCGCTGGTCGTCGCCGCGGCGATGACCGTGCTCTTCCGGCATCGCGCCAATCTCGGACGCCTGCGCGCGGGCACCGAGCGGCGGCTCGGCCAGGGGAGCCGCACGTGACGACGATCGGCGTGCTCGGCGCCGGCTCGTTCGGGACCGCGCTCGCGATCCACGCGGCGCGCGCCGGGCACCGGGTGCGGTTGTGGGCCCGGCGTGCCGAGCTCGCCTCGGACCTCGAGGAGGCGCGCGAGAACCGCGTCTATCTGCCGGGCGTGCCGTTCCCCGAGGGCCTCGAGGTCACGCACGACCTGGGCGCGCTCGCGGGTACCGAGCCGACCGTGGTGGCGGTCCCGTCGCACGGCTATCGCGAAGTGCTCGCCGAGTTCCTGGCTGCGCGCGGCCGGGCGCCCCTGCTCGCCGTCTCGGCGACCAAGGGGATCGAGACGGAGAGCCTGGCGCGCATGAGCCGGGTCACCGCCGAGGAGTGCGCGCGCGCCGCGCTGCCCTGCCGGTTCGCGGTCCTCTCCGGCCCGACCTTCGCCGCCGAGCTCGCGCGCGGCGTGCCGTCCGCGGCGGTGGTCGCGAGCGACGACGAGGCGCTCGCCGCCGAGCTCAGCCACGCGCTGGCGTCGCCCGCCTTCCGCCTCTACTCGTCGAGCGACGTGATCGGCGTCGAGCTCGCCGGCACCGCCAAGAACGTGATCGCCATCGCCGCCGGCGTGCTCGCCGGCCTGGGCCTCGGCCACAACACGATGGCGGCCCTGATCACGCGCGGGCTGCACGAGATGACCCGGCTGGCGGTGGCGTCGGGCGGCGACCCGGAGACACTGCGCGGCCTGGCCGGGCTGGGCGACCTGGTGCTCACCTGCACCGGCGGCCTGTCGCGCAACCGGCGCACCGGGATCGAGCTGGCGCGCGGGCGGCGCCTCGCCGACGTGCTGCGCGAGACGACCGAGGTGGCGGAGGGCGTCAAGAACTCGCTGGCGATCCGCCGGCTCGCCGCCGAGCGCGGCCTCGAAATGCCGATCGTCGAGCAGATGTGCGCGGTCCTCTACGAGGACAAGAGCCCGGAACGGGCACTGCGCGACCTGATGACGCGCGAGCTCAAGCGGGAGTCGGAGCTCTGAGCCGGAGGTGACGTTGTCCTCGCCCCACCAGCTGGTCCTGATCCTCGATTTCGGGTCGCAGTTCACGCAGCTGATCGCGCGCCGGGTGCGCGAGCACCGCGTCTACTGCGAGGTGCATCCCTTCGACCTGCCGCTCGCCGAGATCCGGCGCCGGCAGCCGATCGGCATCGTGCTCTCGGGCGGCCCGCAGAGCGTCTACGACGAGGGCGCCGCGCTGCCCGACCCGGACCTGTTCGCGCTCGGCGTGCCGGTGCTCGGCATCTGCTACGGCATGCAGGCCGCGGCGCACCTGCTGGGCGGGGAGGTGCGGCCCTCCGCGCGGCGCGAGTACGGCCGCGCCGAGCTCGACGTCTCGGCGCAGGCGCTGCTGTTCGCCGGCCTGGCGGAGCGCGAGACGGTGTGGATGAGCCACGGCGACCAGGTCACCCGGCCGCCGGCCGGCGCGGTGGTCACCGCGCGCAGCGAGAGCGTGGACGTGGTCGGCTTCGAGGACGCGCACCGCCGCCTCCACGCCATCCAGTTCCATCCCGAGGTGAGCCACACCCGGCACGGCTCCGCCGTGCTCCACAACTTCCTGTTCCGCGCCTGCGGCGCGCGCGGCGACTGGACCATGGCGAGCTACCTCGAGGAGGCGACCGTCCAGTTGCGCGAGCGGGTGGGCAGGGACCGGGTGCTGTGCGGCATCTCGGGCGGCGTCGACTCGGCGGTCACCGCCGCGCTGCTGCGGCGCGCGGTCGGCGACCAGCTGAGCTCGGTGTTCGTGGACACCGGCCTGCTGCGCAAGGGCGAGCGCCGGCAGGTCGAGATGAGCCTCGCCGAGGGACTGGGCATTCCGGTCGTCACCGCGGATGCGGGCGCCGACTTCCTCGGCGCCCTGGCCGGGGTCGAGGACCCGGAGGAAAAGCGCAAGGTGATCGGGCGCGTGTTCATCGAGGTGTTCGAGCACGAGGCACGCCGCCACGCGCCCGTGCGCTTCCTCGCCCAGGGCACGCTCTATCCGGACGTCATCGAGTCGACCTCGGTGCGCGGCCCGTCCGCGGTGATCAAGTCGCACCACAACGTGGGCGGGCTCCCCGAGCGCCTCGGCTTCGAGCTGGTCGAGCCGCTGCGCTGGCTGTTCAAGGACGAGGTCCGGCAGCTCGGGCGCGAGCTCGGGCTGCCGGAGGAGTTCATCGGCCGGCACCCGTTCCCCGGCCCGGGCCTGGCGGTGCGCGTGCCCGGCGAGGTCACCGCCGCGAAGGTCGCCGTGCTCCAGGAGGCGGACGCCATCTTCCTCGACGAGCTGCGCGACGCGGGCTGGTACGAGCGCGTCTCGCAGGCGTTCGCGGTGCTGCTGCCGGTGCGCACGGTGGGCGTGATGGGGGACTTCCGCACCTACGAGCACGTGCTCGCGCTGCGCGCGGTCGAGACCCACGACTTCATGACCGCGGACTGGAGCCACCTGCCCTACGACCTGCTCGGTCGGGTCGCGAACCGGATCGTCAACGAGGTGCGCGGCGTCAACCGGGTCGTCTACGACGTCACCTCCAAACCGCCCGCGACCATCGAGTGGGAGTGAGCGCGCGTCAGCGCGCGCGCGCTGGAAGCGCCGCGAGGGCCGGGAACGGCGGACGCGCGGCGACCAGGGTCTCCAGGGACACCGATGCGAGGGTGGCGCGCGCCTGCTGGTCGACCTCGTCGAACAGCTGGCGCATCCGGCACTCCTCGAAGTGCTCGCAGCCCGCGGGGCCGCAGGTGCCGGCCAGGCAGTCGCCGGGGCGGCGGGTGCTCTCGAACACCTCGACCACGTCGAGCACGGTCAGCCGCGACGGCGGGCGTGCCAGCCGGTAGCCGCCGGCGATACCGCGCGTGCCGACCGCCACGCCGGACCGGACCAGGCGCTGGATCGCCTTGGCCAGGGCGGCGGGCGGAAGCCTGTACTTGGCCGCGATCGCGGCGGCGGTGACCGGCCCGCCTCCCGGCCCGGCACGCGCCATCTCGAGCGCCGCATAGAGGCCGTAGCGGGTGCTGCGCTGGTAGTTCACGGCCGCACGACCTCGAGGTCCAGGGCGAGCCGCGGCGCGGGGCGGAAGCCCTCGCGGTGGAAGAAGGCGAGCAGGGCCTGGTCGTCCCACGACACCTCGGTCTGGATCGAGGCCACGCCGAGCGCCGAGAGGTTGAGGCGCAGCTGGGCGAGCAGCGCGTGGCCGATACCGAGGCCGTGGAGATTGGGATAGACGGCCAGTGTGTCGAGGGCCGCGGAGGGCTCGGTGCGACCGAACTCGCCGTAGAAGACGCGCGCCAGCAGGAAGCCGACCAGGACGCCGTCGACCTCGGCGGCGAGCGAGACGCGAATGCCGGCCGCCGCGAGGTTCTCGGCGAGCTTGATGCGGAAGAACTCCTCGCGCCGGCGTCCGACGTTGCGTTCGTCGATCGTCACCACGGCGTCGAAGTCGTCGGGGCGCAGGCCGCGCACTTCGACGCGCAGCTCCGGAGCGGCGGGCGGATCGGTTCGATCTTCGAGCATGGCGACCTCAGGCGGCCTCGCCGGCCGCGAATCGGATGCCGAGGCCCGCGAGCTTGCGGGCCCGGAAGGCTCCCCACAGCGCGGCGCCGATCGCGCCGGCCAGCACCGAGTCGGGGTGGGTCCTGATCTCGAGCGGGAGGCGCTGGGTGCGCGCGGCGTCGCCGAGGGCGGCGACCAGGCCGACGTCGGCGGCGAGGCCCCCGGTCACCAGCACGATCCCGTGCGCATCCATGGAGGACAGCAGGCGCAGGTAGCGGCCGGCCATCGACTGGTGGATGCCCTTGATGATGTTGGGCGCCGTGATGCCCCTCGAGACCATGTTGATGACGTCGGTCTCCGCGAGCACCGCGCAGATCGACGAGGAGGGCTCGGGCTGGTCCGCCGCCAGCGACAGCGGGCCGATCTCCTCCAGCGTGATGCCCAGGTAGCGGCAGATGTTCTCCAGGAACTGGCCCGAGCCCGAGGCGCACTGGCTGGTCATGCGGTAGCCGAGCACGCGCGAGCGCTCGTCCATCGCCACGCCGCGGCTGTGCAGGGCGCCGACGTCGAGCACGGCGCGCGCCTCCGGGTCCAGGAAGAGCCCGCCTCGCGCGTGGGTGGTCATGCCGTAGAAGTGGCCGGTGCGGAAGCTCGCCATCTCGCCCTCGCCCGTGGTGGCGATGTAGGCGAGATCGGCGCGCCCGACTCCGGCTGCCGCCAGGGCCTCCTCGAAGACGTCCTCGGTGACGCGCTGGGGATCGCGTCGGCGGATGCGCTCGCAGCGCCGCACGACGATGCGCGCACCGGCCTCCGCGCTGTCCTCGAGCAGGACCACCTTCACGGCTGCGGTGCCGATGTCGACACCGGCGACGCTGAGGGTGCCGGTCGCGGACGGGATCATGCCGCCTCCCCTCTCTCGGCGGGCCGCTCCGTGTCGCGGCGCGCGAACAGCGCGGCGCCGAGCGCCCCGGTGTAGATGCTGTCCGCCGAGATGTTCATGGTCATCTCGCCGTAGTTGGCGGTCACCAGCTCGCGCAGGGCGCCCACCGCGGCGGCGTTCTTGGCGACCCCGCCGGTGAAGGTGAACTCCTCGCTGACTCCGCCCGAACGGGCGAGCAGGGACATCGCGCGCAGGATGATGGCGCGGTGGAGGCCGGCGAGGATGTTCTCGCGCTTCTCGCCCAGCGAGAGCCGCTCGCGCAGCTCGGCGCCCGCGAACACCGTGCAGGTCGAGTTGATGCGCACGGTGCGCTCCGCGGTGAGGGCCATGGGCCCGAGCTGGTGGAGGCCGAGGTTCATCTCGTCCGCGATGTAGCCGAGGTAGCGCCCGCAACCGGCCGCGCAGCGGTCGTTCATCTGGAAGGAGGTGACGATGCCGCGCTCGTCGACCTGGATCGCCTTGGTGTCCTGGCCGCCGATGTCGAGCACCGTGCGCGTGCGCGGGAAGAGGTGGTGCGCGCCGAGCCCGTGGCAGAGGATCTCGGAGCGGATCTGGTCCTTCGGGAAGGGCAGGGTCGCCCGCCCGTAGCCGGTGCCCACCGAGCGCTCGATCTCGAGCGGTGCGGCGGTGGCGCGCTCGACCGCGGCCGGCAGCTCGGGCGGCGGCGCGGGCATGGCAGCGAGCGCGGCGCGCACGAGGGTCGAGAAGGAGTCCCCGCCGGCGGGCAGGTTCTCGACCTCCAGGATGGTCTTGTCGAAGAGGCCAGCGAGCCGGTCGAAGCGCGCCGCGCCACCCCGTCCCGCGGCTTCGGCGAGGGCGAGGAAGCGGCCCCCAGCGAGGTCGCGGAAGAAGTCGCTCTTGCGCTCGGCGCCCTCGGCGAAGAGGGCAGCGGTCTCGCCCGCCATCGCGCCCAGGATCGACTCGAGGGCCGGTCGCAGGGCCGCGGCGTCGTCGTTCGCCGCCGCGTGCGCGAGAGCGCGCTGGCCGAAGACGTCGAGCTGGTGCTGGTACTGCTGCTCGCGGAAGCGCCGCTCGAGCTCGGCCAGGGAGCGTTCACCGGCGCCCCCGGCGGCCCGCTCTCCGAGGAAGCCGGCCGCGACGCGCCCGAAGCGGGCGTCGATCAGCGCTTCGCAGAGCGCCACGTCGCAGGCGACCTTGTAGTTGCTGCGGCTGTTGGTGATGCCGCGGCCCAGCACTTCGCCGCCTTCGCCGAGGACCACGGCCTTGGTGGTGGTGGAGCCGAGATCGATGCCGACGAACGCTCTCATGCCGTTGCCCTCTCGCGCTTCTGGTCGATCATCTGGAAGAACGACTCGAGGCGGTTCCGGATGTTGGCCGCCGAGAAGTAGCGGGGATCGACGAGGTCGCTCTCGATGAAGCCGCACGGGCGGCCGGTGCGCGCCTCGACGTCGCGCAGCATGGCGAGCTGGCCCGCGCTGAAGCTGTTGCAGCTCTTGATCGAGTGGACCAGCAGCCCGTCGGCGTCGTACTCGGTGAGGTAACGTGCCAGGAGGTCGACGCGCGTGGGCAGCGAGAGGTTGGTGTAGCAGCCCATGCAGTAGTCGGCGAGCGTCTCGAGCGGGTGCTCCGGATCGTGGCGGAAGCCGGTGTCGTAGACGCCGCCGACCTTGGTATAGGTCGAGGCCACGACCACCGCCCCTTCGTCGGCGAACATCTTCCAGAACTCGTGGAAGTGGGTCCAGTTCGGGGGCCCCTCGACCACCAGGCGGAAGCGCTCGCGGGTGAGCTGGCCCTCGGGGGTGACCGGCCCGAGGCCGCTCGCCACGCGCTCCTCGACCTCCTGGCGGAGCTCGCGGTAGTAGGCACAGGCCTCCTCGCCCCCGCGAAAGGCCGAGAAGATGGGGCCGACGTAGTAGACGCCGCCGAAGTAGGCGTCGATCGGCGAGGGCCGGTGCTTGGCCGACTCCAGCACGGCGACCAGATCGTCCTCGGCGCGCGCCGACCGCGTCAGGCACTCCTTGAGCCGGTCTTCGTCGTAGGCGCGACCGGACAACCGCTCGAGCTCGGGGATGACCTTCTCGCGCAGCTGGTGAACGACGTAGCGACGCATCGATTCGGTGATCCGCCCGTCGGCCTGGTAGGGGACGTGCAGCATTACCGCCGGCGCCGAATACTCCTCGCGCAGGATCTCGAACCACTTGAGGAACGTGAAGCAGCCGGTGTAGGAGAGGAGCAGCAGGTCGGGCTGCGGCAGGCGCTCACCGGTCGGGCCGACGTTGCCGGACTTCATCATGCCGTAGTCGCACTTGACGTAGGTGCAGACGTCCTCGGAGTGGCCGGCCTTCTCCGCGATCGCGATGTACTCCTTGGACTTTCCTCGCATCGCGGATTGCAGGGCGTTGATCTCCGGCAGCACCGGCAGCAGGTCGAACGAGCGCAACAATTCGGTGAGGTTGCCGGGCACGAAGGTATAGACACTCTTCTCGCCCGTCTCGCCGCTGCGCGCCAGGCGCGAGTAGTGCTCGGCGATCATCTGCTTCTGGCGCAGCTGGCTGGCGTCCTTGCTCGCTTTCATCTGCTTGCCCTCATCGGGGTGTCTCCGCTCCAGAGCTTGATCGAGTCGGCGAACGTTCCGGCCTGTTCCCGGATGACCTGGAACTGGCCGGTGTTCTCGGAGTACTTGAACGCGGTCCAGGGCACGCCCGCCGCGTCCATGGCGCGCGTGGCGAGCGGCTGGTCGAGCAGCGCGGGGTCGCAGAAGCTCGGCGCGCAGAACAGCACCCCCTCGGCGCCGCACGCGCGCACCCGCTCGGCGAGCGCGGCGGACTTCGCGCCAGGCGCGCTGAAGCGCGTGGGGCTCTCGATGGCGGAGGACAGGAAGGCACGCACGATGGCGTCGAGCGGATCGCCGTCGGTGTCCACGTCGCCGCGCAGGAAACGATGGACCTGGACGAAGTCGTCGTCCACGATGTAGCAGCCCGAGCGCTCCAGCGTCTTGATCAGCCCGAGCGGCGGCTGCTCGCAGAAGGAACCGATCACGACCACCCGGGCCTGGTCCAGCGGCTGGCGGCTCTCGTCGCCAGCCACCGCGGCGCGGTAGGCGACCAGCAGCTCGTCGAACTGCTCGACCGGCAGCAGCATGCCGGCGCGCAGGACGACGTACAGCTCCCAGGTCGGGATCTTCCAGGGCTCGCGCCGCCGCAGGTCGTAGAGGTCGACGACCAGGCGCCGGTTCCGGTTGTAGGCCGCGATCGAGGCGCGCAGCGCGTCGGGGTCGAGCGGCCGCGCGCCACGCTCGGCGAGGTCGGCGGCGAGCGACTCGAGCTCGGAGCGCAGGAAGGCGCCGCCGATCTCGGGATCGAAGTTCTGCGGCACGTCCAGATAGCGCACGAGCTTGTCCGGGAAGCGCATCTGCCAGACGCCGGAGAGATTGCGGATCACGTCGCAGATGGCGGGGAAGAGCACGCCGTCGAGCACGTCGAGCTGGCCGCCGAGCCCGAGCTCCACGACGCTGCGCGGCAGGTGGCAGATGTAGGACTGATAGTAGGCGTCGCCGCGGATGATCTCGACGTCGTCGCCGCCGCCCATCAGGCCGACCGGGAGCACACCCTGGGCGTGGAGCAGCTCGCGCGGCGCCCAGATCGGCAGGTAGCCGATCGCCAGCCCGCCGTGCGCCGCCTTGTGGCGCCGCACCGAGGCGAGGCCGACGTCGTGGTAGAGGGTCTCGGCGCGCTCGACGATCGCCGCCGCGCCTCCGTTCGTGCTCATCCCGGCACCTCCTCGGGCAGCTCGACCTCGAGCTGGACGAACGCGCCGCCGCGGAATCCGCTGGCGCGGAAGAACGAGAGCACCGGCACGTCGTCGCGGCTCACCATGGTGCGCAGCGTGCGGATGCCGGCGGCGGCGAAGCGGCGGCCGGCCTCGCCAAGGAGCGCGCTGGCCACGCCGGCGCGCGCGAAGGCGGGATCGACGCCGATCGCGAAGATCCAGCCGCAGGGCTCGGAGCCGAACTCGAAGGCGCGCACCTCGCCGAGCACGTAGCCGACCAGGGCGTCGCCCGCCGTCGCGCCGAGGGCGACGCGCACGCGGTCGCGGCCGCGGCCCATGAAGTCGGAGCAGACGCGGGTCCAGTACTCGGGCACCGGCCGGCCCCGGTGGAGGGCGTCGATCTCGACCACGCGCGCGAGGTCGTCGGGAGCCAGGCGTCGGAGTCGCAGCGCGAGATCGGCCGCCGGCGTGCTCATCGGCGCGCGGCGGCGGGCCGCAGGGGGGCGAGCAGGGCTTCGATGAGCTCCTCGCTCCAGGGCTCGCCTGCGGCCAGGCGGCGGCGCAGGTCGAGGAAGTCGATCTCGCGCCGGTCGCGCGCCCCCTCGTGGAAGGCGCGGAAGCCGGTCCGGCCCTCGGTCATCATGTTGAGCGCGAGCCAGGCGCGGTTCGACTCGCGGTTGCGATCCCAGTGCTCGAGCTTGTGCTTGCGCACGCTCTCGAGCGTCTTGGCGAGACAGCCGGGCATCGTGTTGGCGAGCTTCCAGACCAGCGCGTCGACCGCCGCGTCGAGGCGCGAGAGGTCGACCCGCCCGCGCGCGAGGAGGGCCCGGCCCGCCTCGAGGTCCTCGCCGCGACGGCGCTCGCCGTGCACGATGCGCCCCTCCTCGTCGAGCCAGCGGTCGCTGACCACCAGGGGGTTGGCGACGAACCGGTCCTCCACCACCAGAGCGGGGACGATGCCGGTGAGCAGGCCCAGGCGATAGGCCTGGTGCGCGCTCCAGGGCTCGCACAGCGTGCAGCTCTCCATCGCCGCCTCGATGCCCACGAACAGGGGCAGGAAGTCGGTCGAGCCGCCGTCCGGCGCCGAGCCGTGGCGGGGGCCCGCCTGGCCGAACTGGGCGAGGTCCTGGGCGATCGAGAAATCGCACGCCATGCCGATCTCCTGGCCGCCCGCCACGCGCATGCCGTTGACGCGGCAGACGACCGGCTTGTCGCAGCTCAGGATCGCGCTCACCATGTCGTTGAACAGGCGCATGTACTGCCGGTACTCCTCGGGGCGCCCGGCGTAGTAGGTGGCGTACTCCTCGGTGTTGCCGCCGGTGCAGAAGGCGCGCTCGCCGGCGCCGGTGAAGACCACCGCGACGCAGGCGCGGTCGTTCGAGGCGCGCCGGAAGCCGAGGATCACGCTCTGGATCATCCCGGTGGTGTAGGAATTGTGCTGGCGCGGGTTGTCGAGCGTGATGCGCGCGACGTGGAGGCCGGGCACCACCGTGCCCCCGGCATCGCGCAGCGGCGCTACCTCGTAGCGCACGCCGGGCGTCTCGCTCGCGCTCGGCAGGTCGTGGTCCTTGAAGGCGAAGGTCATGGGCGGTTCTCCGGTACGAGGACGATGCGGCGCGCCGCAGGGCGCGCGTGGAGCTCGGCGAAGATCTCGTTGATCTGGCCGAGCGGCCGCTTGTCGAGGAACGGCGCGAGCGCGATCCGGCCCGTGAGCACGAGGTCGAGGATCTCCGGGTAGAGCTCGGGCAGGCAGGCCCAGTTGCCCTGTACCGTGGCGTCGAAGGCCATCAGGTTGGAGAGCCGGAGCTCGAGCTTGGCGGCGGTGAAGCCGACGATCGAAAGGTAGCCGCCCGGGCCCAGGAGGCCGAACGCCGTGCTCTGCCCGGCGGCGCTGCCCGAGGTCTCGAACACGAACTGCCGGAAGGTCGGCACCCCCTGCTCCGCGGCGAAGCGCTGGAGCGCGGACTTGAGAGCCTTGAAGTCCAGGGCGCGCGCGTCGAGGACGAGCGCGGCACCGTGGCGCGAGAGGCGCTCGAGCCGCTCGGCGTCGAGGTCGATCGCCACGACATGGGCGCCGGTCGCGGCCGCGACCTGGACGCCGAAGCCGCCGACGCCGCCACAGCCGACGAAGACGGCGAGATCGCCGGCCGCCAGGCCGCTGCGCCGGACAGCCTGGTACGGGGTCGAGACCGCGTCGGCGATCACCGAGAGGCTGGCGAGGTCGAGGCGGGACGGGTTGGCGGCGGGGTCGGAGAGATCGGGCACCGGACAGAGGCCGCGCGCCGGCACGCACAGGTGGCTGGCGAAGCCGCCGTGGACGTCGTTGCCGGGGAAGACCTGGTGCGGGCAGACCGGTCCGCGCCCCGCGCGGCACGCGGCGCACTCGCCGCAGGGCAGCACCGCCGGAACCACCACGGCGCGGCCCAGCCAGGCCTCGGCGCCGGCGCCCGCCTCGACCACCGTGCCGGCGACCTCGTGACCGAGCGTGAGCGGGAAGGGATGGCGAGTCGGGACGCCCTCGTAGAAGAAGCCCAGGTCGGTGTGGCAGACGCCGCAGCCGGCGACCTCGATCACGACCTCGCCCGCGCCCGCGAGCTGCGCGCGGCGCTCGAGCGCCATCGGCTCTCCGGCGCGGTGCACGGTCCAGGCGTTGACGATCACGGCTGCGGGCTCCTTTCAGGAAATCAGTATCCGAATTCTGAATAAGATTCCGGAGGAAGTCCACCCCCCGCCGGGGTGGGGCGCCGGGAGGCCCCCGCCTTTGGTGGAGAATCCACGGATGCCCTCCCGAACCGAAGCCCCTGTCTCGCTCGACGGTTGCTCGCTCGATCTCGATACGTTCCGCGCCGTGGTGCTGGAACGCCGCCCGGCCGTGCTCGGCGAGCCGGCGCGCGCGCGCGTGCGCGCCGCGCGGCAGGTGATCGAGCGGTCGGTGGCGAGCGGCGAGGCGATCTACGGCGTCAACACGGGCTTCGGCAACCTCGCCAACGTCCCGATCGCGGCGGCGGACCTCGAAACGCTGCAGGAGCGGCTCGTGCTCTCGCACGCCGCCGGCGTCGGCGCGCCG
Source organism: Acidobacteriota bacterium (assembly GCA_017860005.1). Lineage (GTDB taxonomy): Bacteria > Acidobacteriota > Thermoanaerobaculia > Multivoradales > JAGPDF01 > JACTMI01. Next base: position 27,367 of record JAFNAE010000039.1, read on the forward strand.
CTGGACGAGGCGGCGGTGCGCGGCATGCTGCTGCTGCGCGCCAACACCCTGGCGCGCGGGTGCTCGGGCGTGCGCGAAGCGGTGATCGAGCGCCTGCTCGACCTGCTCGGCGCCGGCGTGCACCCGTGCGTCCCCTCGCGCGGCTCGGTGGGGGCGTCCGGCGACCTGGCGCCGCTCGCGCACCTCGCCCTGGCGCTCATCGGCCGCGGCGAGGCGGAGTGGGGGGGGCGGCGCATGCCCGCGCGCGAGGCGCTCGCCGCCGCCGGGCTCGAGCCGCTCGTGCTGGCGCCGCGCGAAGGGCTGGCCCTGATCAACGGCACCCAGGCGACCACGGCCCTGGTCGCCCTCACCGTCCTCGAAGCGCGCCGCCTGGTGCGCATCGCCGACCTGGTGGGGGCGATGTCGACCGACGCCTTCCGGGGCACCGACGCCGCCTTCGACGAGCGCGTGCACGCGCTGCGCCCCTATGCCGGCCAGCGCGCCTCGGCGGCCAACCTCTGGGGCCTGCTGCGCGGCTCGGGGATCCGCGAGTCCCACCGCTCCGGCGACATGCGCATCCAGGACCCCTATTCCTTCCGCTGCATGCCGCAGGTGCACGGCGCGGTGCGCGACGTGGTCACCGACGTCGAGCGCCGGCTGGAGATCGAGATGAACGCCGCCACCGACAATCCGCTGGTCTTCGCCGAGGGCGG
>JAFNAE010000040.1 GCA_017860005.1 Acidobacteriota bacterium
CGGTCGCGGAACGAGAAGACCCGCTCCTTGGCGCGGCTCGCCTCCTCGTCGCGGCGGGCGCCGCCGAAGGCGGCGTCGAAGCCGTAGTGGTCGAGCGCCTGCTTGAGCGCCACCGTCTTCATGATGTGGGTGTAGCGCTGGGTGCCGTAGTCGAACGGATTGACGTTCTTCTCGCGCCCTTCCGGGTTGACCCAGACCAGCAGCTCGGCGCCGGTCTCCGCCACCATGCGGGCGCGGTGGGAGATCATCTCCTTGAACTTCCAGAGCGTGTCGACGTGCAGCAGGGGGAACGGGATCGGCCCCGGATGGAAGGCCTTCTGCGCCAGGCGGAGCATCACCGAGGAGTCCTTGCCGATCGAGTAGAGCATCACCGGCTTCTCGCACTCGGCCGCGACCTCGCGCAGGATGTGGATGCTCTCGGCCTCGAGCTCGCGCAGGTGGGTGAGTCGATAGGTTGCCATGCTCAGGCCGCTCCTCGGCCGGCCGGGGGCGCGCTTTCCGGTACGAAGCCGCGTTGTCGGAGCAGCGTGACGAGGCTCTCGACGCAGGCGTTGGTGTCGAGGACCGAGGTGTCCAGGCTCAGGGCCGGCGTCTCGGGCGGCTCGTACGGCGCCGAGACGCCGGTGAACTCCTCGATCTCGCCGGCGCGGGCGCGCCGGTAGAGCTGCTTCGGATCGCGCTGCTCGCAGACACCGATCGGCGCGTCCAGGAAGACCTCGAGGAAGCGCTCCGCGCCGACCGTGGCGCGCGCCGCGTCGCGGTCCGCGCGATAGGGCGAGATGAACGCGGCCAGCGTGAGCAGCCCGGCGTCGGCGAACAGCGCCGCGACCTCGCCGGCGCGCCGGATGTTCTCGCGGCGATCGGCCGGCGCGAAGCCGAGGTCGGAGTTGAGCCCGTGGCGCAGGTTGTCGCCGTCCAGGACATAGGCGGCGTGCCCGGCGCCGAGCAACGCGGCCTCGAGCGCAACGGCCAGGGTCGACTTGCCGGAGCCGGAGAGGCCGGTGAACCAGAGCACGCAGCCGCGCTGCCGGAGCACGCGCTCGCGCTCCCCGGAGGTGACCGAGGAGCGGTGGCGCGTCAGGTTCGCGGCGGCGGGCGCGGGGCGGTCGGTCAGAACGTGACTCCGAAGCGCCGGCGCAGCGCGAAGGCGAACACGATCGAGAGGAGGAAGAAGACCGTCATCCAGGCCGGCACGCCCGCCATCTCGCGCACCGTCCAGCCCGGCAGCGCGACCGCGGCCGGCTCGAGGTCGACCGTCACCCGGTCGAGCACGCCGTCGGACGGGAGCGGGCGCTCGGCCGGATAGACGAACTGGTCGAGCCAGGAGCGGCCGGGCCGGACCGGCGAGCGCCGCTCGAGCGGCCGCGAGCCGTCGAACGACTTCTCGTAGAGCCGGTCGCCGATCCGGATGCCGATCGTCTGGTCGCCCGGCTGCTCGACGCGCAGGCGCCAGGAGAGCGTGCGCTGGCTCGGGATCCAGAGCGCCGGCGTCTCGGCGACCAGGCCGGCGGGCAGCTCGAGCGTCGCCCGGGGCTTGCCCGAGGCGCTGGCCGGCACCGTCCCCGCCTTCTCCCACCCCGGCGCGAAGGTCGCCTCGAGCACGGTCCGGTCGCCGGCCGCGGGCTGCGCGTAGGCGTACTGGAACTGGAGCTGCGCCACGACGAAGACGAGCGGCGGCAGGATGAAGAGCATCGGCACCAGCGAGTAACGCAGATAGGTGAGGTTGGCGCGCAGGATGCCGGCCTGCGCCCTCCAGATCTGGCGGAAGCTGTCGTTGAACAGCCGGATCTCGAAGATTCCGGCGTGGATGCGCCGCTTGGCCGCTTCGATCCCGGCCTGGTTCGAGGTCCGCTTGAAGGCCCAGAGCATGCCCACCGCCGCGAGCAGCGACACGACCACCAGGCCGACCGCCGCCGGCAGGGACTGGAACGGGAGCAGCAGCAGGTCGAACAGGCGCCGCAGCGCGGAGTTGAGAAGGCTCATGGCGACGGACGGTTCCTCAGGAGATGTACCCCAGGCCGCGGAGGCGCTTCTTGATCTCCTCCTCGTCCTTGGCGCCCTCGAGCTTGGCCAGCTCCTTCTCGAGGGCGTGGGTGATGAACTCCTCGGCCGAGGAGTAGCCGGCGAGGTCGGCGTAACGCTTGATCTTCGCCAGCAGGTCCTTGTCGAGCTTCACTTTGGTGGTCGCGAACATGGTTCCTCGCTCAGGTGTTGAGGGCGCCCCGCCTCACTTCGCCGCGGCGCCGCTCTCGACGCCGAACTCGGCCAGGATCGACCAGTGCAGCTCGCTCAGCGTGGGCGCGGGCCGGACGAGCGGCCGGTTGGTCAACAGGATGCCGGGGACGGCGTCGGGATCCATCAGGTGGTCACCCGGCCACTCGTCGACGTTGTCGGCGAAGACCTCCGGCTCGAACTCGCCCAGGGCCGAGGCGCTCGAGCCGCGCGTCCCCTTGGCGTAGCCGATCACGAGATCGGGGCCGATGTCACGGTAGCCGCCGTCGGAGTAGGTCTCCTCGCGCAGGAAGACCTGGGTGATCGCCGGCTGGCCGGTCTTGGGATCGATGGTGGCGAGCAGCTTCGCCTTGAGCTCGCGCATCAGGCTCAGGCGCTCGCTCTCCGGCACCGCGCCGTTCTTCTCGCGTCCCTGGAGGTTGACGTAGAGGCCGTTGATCCCCAGGCCGTAGGCCCGGGTCGCGCTCCAGTCGACCGCCCCGAACAGCTTGCTGGAGAGCGCCGCCTGCGGGTCGGTCACGTTCAGGTAGCCGTTCTGCCAGAGCCAGGTGTTGAGGCCGAAAGCCCGGCGCCAGCTGGTGAAGCCGTGGTCGGACATGACGACCACCAGCGTGTCCTTCGGCATGTGCCCGAGCGTGTAGCCGAGGAAGGCGTCGAACCTGGCGTACGCGTTGGGGATCGCGTCGGCGAACTTCGGGCTCACCTCCGGGTCCCAGCGCGGATGGCCGGGGTCGAGGGTGTCCATGAGGGTGTGCTGGGTCAGGTCCGCGGCACCGAAATAGAGGAAGAGCAGCCCTCCCTTCCAGCCCGCGAGCAGGTGGCGGTACTGCGCGGCCTCCTCCTCGTACGCGCTGCTGACCTGCGCGAGGAACTGGGTGCGGTCGAGCACCCCGCCCTCGAGGGCCTTGGTGTCCTCGGGCATCCCCTGGGTGTAGAACGGCCCGGTCACCTCGGCCAGCTCGCCGGCGAAATCCTCGGGCGTCGAGATCGGCATCACCGGGTTCCTCGGGTCGAGGTTGAGCGGCGAGACGTAGAGCTGGAACTCCGGCGCGACGCTCTTGAGATAGAAGCGCGCGTTCGCCGGGATCGACGGCGTCATCATCAGCTTGCCGCAGAGGCCCAGGTCGAGCGAGACCGGCACCCAGTCACTCCACTCCCCCACCTCGAGGATCCGCTCCTCGTCCCCGACCACCAGCTTGGCGACCGGCTCGTCCGGATCGAGATGGACCTGGAAGGGGGCTTTCGCCTTCGTCTTCTCCCTGGTGAAGGGGTTGTCGGGCCCGAGCAGCTCGCTCGCGACCACGCCTTCCTCGGGCCAGGCCTCGACGACCTCGCCGCCGCCGGTGATCTTCGAGTCGTCGAAGAAGAGCTCGGAGGTGTAATAAGTGAAGGTGCCGTAGGTGCCGAGGATGTCCGGCGTGCCCATGCCCGACAGCTCGCGCGTGGCGGAGCCCGAAGGCGGGAAGTTGGCCGGCATCCGCATCACCGTGGTCTCGACCCCGGCCCGCTCGAGCTTCTCCCAGAACGGCGTGCCATGGCGCAGCAGCTCCATCTCGCCGGCGCCGGTCGGAATCTGGCACTTGCCCAGGGCGATCGGCTCGCCGGCGTCCGGGTCGGCGATGACCCGGCTGGTCGACAGGAAGGGCAGCATGGTCCCGGGGTCGCGGTGGACGAAGTCGAAGATGCCGTGGCCTCCGGCGTCGGTGCCGGTGATGAAGTTCGACCAGGCGACCGGGCTCTGCGGGGGTACCGAGGTACCTAGCTTCTGCAGGGGCGTCGATTCGGCGAGCCGCGAGAAGTTCGGCAGCCGCCCCTCCGCCATCAGCTTCGCGGTCAGGTCGTAGTCGAGGCCGTCGAAGCCGAGGATGATGACATTGCGCCCCGGTGCGCGGGCCTCGCCGGCGCCGCCGCAGCCGGCCAGCGGCAGGACGGCGGCGATGGCGAGCACCCCGAGAGCGGCGGCGCGGAACCGGTGACCGTCACGCCGCACGGGTCTCGCCTCCTTCACGGCTCGCCTTCGACGGCGCGAGCGTCGCCGGCGGCTTCTCGAACAGCGGCTTGCCGTCCATGTGGGGCGGGGCGTCGACGCCGAACAGGCGCAGCACGGTGGGTGCGACGTCGATCAGCGCGGGATCGCGCTTGTCGATGGCGTGGTTGCAGAAGAAGACGCCCGGAACGAGGTTCGGGTCGACGCAGTGGTCGCCGCTCCAGGCCTTGAGGTTGTCCTGGAACAGCGGCCCCGACGCGACGCCCGTCGCGCAGTCCCAGGAGACGCGGTAGCCGTGGTTGTAGCCGACGATCAGATCGGGGGCGTTGACCAGGTACGGACCGTCGTAGACATCCTCGGCGGCATACACCTGGTTGATGCCGACCTCGCCGCGCTCGTCGTCGCGCAGGCCCGAGAGCTTCTGGATCAGCTCCTTGCGCAACGCCCTGGCCTCGGCACCCGGCTTGACGATGCCCTCCCCCTCGCGCCCCTCGACGTTGAGGAAGATGCCGGTCAGCCCTTGCGCGTAGGCGCGCGTCCGCGACCAGTCGACGTCGCGCAGCCATTCGGTCGAGCCGTCACAGCCCGGCTTGAGGGCGAGATAGCCGTGGGCGAGCAGCCAGCCGTTGAGGTTGACGCCGCGGCGGAACGAGGTGAAGCCGTGGTCGGAGAGGACGATCAGCACGTCGTCCCTGCGCAGCTTCGACATCACCTTGCCGACCAGCCTGTCGTTGTGGAGGTAGACCTCCTCGACGGCGTGGCGGTGGGCGGCCTGCTCGCGCCCGGCGCCCGCCGGGTGCCCTTCCTCGTGGTAGCGCCAGAACATGTGCTGGATGCGGTCGGTGCCGTCGAAGACGCAGACCAGGGAGCCGCGATCGAGCTTGTCGAGCGCCGCGAAGAACATCTCCTGGCGCTCGGTGTCGATGTCGTAGCTCTGGCGCAGGAAGGTGGCGTCGTCGGTGACCTTTTCGTTGAGCGCCCAGGTGTCCTCGGCGAGGCCGAGCGTCGAGTAGGTGCCGACCTTCTTGGCCATGTAGGTCGAGTAGTAGCTCGGGTGCGAGATCGGCATCGCCGGGCTCTCGGGGTCGAGGTTGATCGGCGACAGGTAGAGCGAGAAGTGCTCGTCCAGCTCGGTCACCATCAGGCGCGTGATGCCCTGCACCTTGACCGTGGGCGCCGCCCTGAAGGTCAGCTTCACCCAGCCGGTGAGCTGGCGCGGCGCGAGCAGGTGCTCGTCGCCGTCGAGGCGGATGCGCACCCGGCCGGCGGCGCGGTCGAGCTCGATCTCCATCGGGATCTCGAGCGGCGGGTCGCCGGCACGGAAGATGTTCTCCGGGCCGCGCACCACGGTCGAGAAACGGTCCGGGCCGCCCTCGAGCACGACGCGCTGCCCGCCCTCCTTGAACTTCGAGTCGCTCCTGCGCGTCGTGAAGAAGAGGAATGTCCCCTGCGAGCCGAGCAGGTCCGGCACGCTCATCGCCGAGAGCTCCGCGCCGTAGAAACGGTCGGGCGGGAAGGTGATCGGCATGCGCAGCACCGTGCTCCAGATCCGGTAGTCGCCGAGGATCGACCAGAACGGCCGCGACTTGCGCAGCAGCCGGATCTCGGGCCGGCGCAGCGGGATCTTCCACTTGCCGAGGCGGAGGAACCTGTCGACGCTGCCGATCTCGGCCGAGGAGAGCACCGGCAGGTAGGTCTTCCGGTCGCGGTCGAGGAAGTCGAAGATGTTGTGCTTGCCAGGGTTCACGCCGGTCGAGTAGGACGACCAGGCGACCGGGGTCATCGACGGGTAGGTGGTGCGGATCCGGTGGTAGCAGCCCTGCTCGGCCAGCCGCTTCAGGTTGGGCAGCTTGCCCTCCGCCATCAGCCGCTCGGTCAGGAGCGGATCCTGGCCGTCGAGGCCGACCGAAATGAAGCGCCGCGCCCAGGGCCTGGCGGTCTTCTTGCCGGTCAGCAGGCGCCAGAGAGCGCGGAACGGCCAGGCCAGGATCGAGGCGATGGCGAGCAGGAGGGTGACCAGGACCACGCCGACCGAGGAGAGCAGCGCGATGCCGGCGCCCGGCCCGACGTAGGCCTCGGCCGGGGCGGCGGCGAGCGCGACCAGGGCCGCCGCGAGGAGCGGCCCCGTGCGCAGGCTGCGAGGTGCTTCAACGCTCGAAACAGAGGGCAAGAGCCGAATCCTCCTCGAGATCCCGTGCTGCCGTTCGGGCCTGAGTCACTGGTCGGGGTAGGGTCCGGACCGCACCGCCCCGGGAGTCATCTCCCTCGTCCGGGGGCGGCCTGGGTCGGCCGGCGGACGTGGCATTGTAGTCTATCCGAGGCGGAGAGAGGGGTCGAAACCGGGCGATGGCGAGGACGATTCGGAGGCTCTGGCGGCGCCTGCGCTACGGGCAGCCGGTGATCCTGGTCTCCGGGCTCCCCCGCTCGGGCACCTCGATGGCGATGAAGATGCTCGCGGCGGGCGGCCTCGAGGTGGTGGCCGACGGGGTGCGCAGCGCCGACGAGGACAACCCGAAGGGCTACTTCGAGGACGAGCGGATCAAGGCGCTCGGGCAGAGCGCGGACAAGGCCTGGCTGCGCCGCGCGCGGGGCCGGGCGCTCAAGGTCATCTCCTACCTGCTCAAGGACTTGCCCGCGGACAACAACTACAAGGTGATCTTCCTGCGGCGCGACTTGACCGAGGTCCTGGCGTCCCAGAGCAAGATGCTCGAGCGCCGCAACGAGGCGAGCGAGGTCTCCGACGAGCAGATGCTCGAGATCTACCGCAGCCATCTCTGGCGGGTCGACTACCTGTTCCGCCACGCCGCCCACCTGGAGCGCCTCGACGTCCAGTACACGGACGTGATCGCCGATCCGCGCCGCGAGGCCGAGCGCATCGACGCCTTCCTCGACCACCGGCTCGACGTCGAGCGCATGGTCGAGGCGGTCGATCCCCAGCTCTACCGCAACCGCGCCGAGCGGAGCGCGGCGGCGGAGGCTCCCGGCACTCCCGCCTGAGCCCGGCCGCGTCCCGTCGCGGCTAAGGCGCGACCACCAGCGGCCGCGGCGGGACCGGCGGCGCGGCGGGCAGGCCGGGGGGATCTCGTTCGATCTCGCCGAGCAGCCGCTCGATCGCGAAGTCGATCTGTGCGTCGCCGCGCAGGAGCCCGTCGGGAGGCAGGTCGAGCACGACGTCGGGGTCCACGCCGTGCCCCTCGATGATCCACGCCTTGCCCTCGAGGTCCCAGCCGCCGAACTCGGGTTGGGTGACCAGGCCGCCGTCGCGCAGCGGCTTGTCGCCGCGGATCCCGACCCAGCCCCCCCAGGTGCGCGTGCCCACGACCGGCCCGAGGTCGAACTGCCGGAAGCCCAGGGCGAGCGTCTCGCAGTCGCTGCCCCCCTGGCGGTTGACGAGCGCGAGCAGGTGGCCGTGGAAGGCCCGCGAGGGCGTCGTGTCGACCGCGCCGTGGCGCGTGCCGCCGACCGCGAGGATCTTGCGGTCGAGGTGAGCGAGGATCATCGGCGCCACGAAGCCGCCGTGGTTCCACCGGTCGTCGACGATCAGCGCCGGCTTGCGCCACTGCGGCGGATAGTCGCGAGCGAACTGGCGCAGTCCGAGGCCGCTCATGTCGTAGAGGTGGAGGTAGCCGATCCGGCCGCCGCTCTTCTCCGCAACGTAGGCACGCGTGTCGCGGATCCAGCTCGCGTAGCGGATGCGCGAATCGTCGCCGACCGGGCGGACGACGACGCGGCGCGCGCCTTCGAGCTTCGGCTGCGCGCTGATCGAGAGCTCGACCTCCTTGCCGGCGCGGTCGGCCAGCCGCTCGAGGTAGTCCTCGCCGGGGACGAGCGGCCGGCCGTCGATCGCGACCAGCCACTGGCCCGGCTCGATGCGCAGGTCGGCGCGCGCGAGCGGCGAGCTCCACTCGGGGTCGGGGTGGTCGCCGCGGTGGATCTTCAGGATCCTCCAGTACCCGGTCGCCGGATCGGGCTCGAGGTCGGCGCCGAGCAGGCCGACGCCGACGCGCTTGCCGCGGCGCAGGTCGCCGCCCCAGTGATAGGCGTGGCCGACCGAGAGCTCGCCGAACATCTCGCCCAGCAGGTCGGCGAGGTCGTCGCGCGAGGCGATGCGCGCGGCGAGCGGCCCGTACTGCTCCCACACGCCGTTCCAGTCCACGCCGTGCATCGCCGGGTCGTAGAAGAAGTCGCGCTGAAGCCGCCAGGCCTCGTGCAGCATCTGGCGCCACTCGGCGCGCGGGTCGATACGCATCGACCAGTCGGACAGATCGATGCGCGCCTCTTTGGCCTCCTCGTCCTTGGGCGCCGCGGTGGCGCCGGCCTCGACCCGGCTGAAACCCTCCTTGGTGCGGTAGACGAGGACCTTGCCGTCGCCGGAGACCGCGTAGCCGCGCACGCCGGAGGCGAGGGTCGAGAGCTTCTCCTTCTCGATCTCGTAGGTCTGGAGCTCGGCGCCGCGCTCCTCGTCCTCCTCGTCCTCCTCGCCCGCAGGCATCATCCCGGCGTTCTCGCGGCGCAGCCAGTGGAGCTTGCCCTCGACCGCGGCGAGCCCCGAGAGGTTGCCGGGCGGCACCGGCACGATCACCGCCCGCTCGCCGAGGCCGTCGAAGTCGATGCGGATCGGCTCGATCTTCCCCTCCGGCTCGGCGCCCTTCCCGGCGCCCTCGCCCTTCTTCGCGTCCTCGCTCTTCACCGGCTCCTTCTTCTTCGCGTCGGGCGGATCGACGTCGCCGCGCGGCGCGAAGGGGAGGCGCCCTTCGGCGCGCAGCGCGACGACCACCGGGAGCGTCGCCTCGTCGACGATGAAGCGCGCCTCGGCACGGTCGAGGTGCGGGTTGATGTGGCGGTCCGAGAGGTAGAAGAGGTACGCACCCTTCGGATCCCAGGCCGGTGAGAAGGAGTCGAAGAACGGATCGCTCACCGGATGAATGGCCTTCGTCTCGCCGTCCCAGACGCGCACCTGGCGGAAGAGCGTGTCGAGCAGGAGGTCGTAGGCGAGGTAGCGGCTGTCCGGGGACCAGGCGTAGCGGGTGATCTCGAACTCGCCCCGGCCGACGTCCACGACCTGGCCGGTCGCGACCTCCATCACCCTCAGGCGGTAGCTCTCGTCGGACCAGGCGATGCGCCGCCCATCGGGCGACCAGGCGGGCGGGAAGTGCCAGCCCGCGGGAAGCGCGCCGAGCCGCTTCGGCGCCGCGGCGGCGTCGGCGGCGTGGAGGAGGAGCTGCTGCTCGCCGTCGATCTCGGTCCAGGCGGCGAGCGACTTGCCGTCCGGCGAGAAGGCAGGGAACTGGGTGCGCGCGGCACTCGACTCGGTGATGCGCCGGATCAGCCCCTTCTTGCGCGTGCGTGCGACGAACACGTCGCCGCGCGCCTCGAGCGCAATCCTCTCGCCGTCGCGCGAGAGGCTCCAGGAGTGCAGGGTCGCGGCCGGATCGACGAAGCGCTCGCGCACCTGGAGGCGGTCGCTCGGCAGGCGGATGTCGACTTTCCCGGTCGCGCCCGTGGCGAGGTCGTAGCTCCACAGGTCCATGGCGTGCTGGAAGACGATGCGGCCGTCGCCCATCGACGGCCAGCGCACGTCGTAGTCGGCGAAGCGGGTGAGCTGGCGGACGTCGCTGCCGTCGGGCGCCATCGAGGCGAGGTTGGGCCGGCCCCAGCGGTCGGTGGCGAAGTAGATCCGGCCGTCGGGACCCCACATCGGGAAGGCGTCCTTGCCGGCGTAGCGGGTGACCTCCTCGAAGGCGAGCGGGTCGAGCCGCCCGATCCAGATGTCCTCCGCCTCGCCCCCCTTGTAGCGCTTCCAGTTGTGGAACTCGAGGCCGAGCTTCTGGAGCGCGATCCGGTCGCCGCCCGGCTCGAAGGCGACCCACGCCGCGGGCTCGAGCGGGATCATCTTCGCCGGGCCGCCGCCGCGCGGCACGGTGAAGGCGCGGAAGTCGCGGTGCGGGTGGTCACGCCGGCTGCGGAAGAGGACCTCGCCGGCGGGCGTCCATCCGAGCGCCTGGTCGGAGTCGGGATGCCGGGTCAACCGCTTCGGCTCGCCGCCCGCCACGGGCATGACGTAGACGTCGTCGTTGCCCTCGTACTGGGCGGTGAAGGCGATCCAGGCGCCGTCGGGCGAGACGCGCGGAAAGCGCTCCTCGCCCTCGTGGGCGGTCAGCCGCTGGGCCACACCCCCCGCGCCCGGGACCTTCCAGAGGTCCCCTTCCGAGGCGAAGACGAGCACGCCGCCGCCCGCGCTCGGGTAGCGGTAGAAGCCGGCGGCCAGCGGTTCGTCCGCGGCGGCGAGCGGCGCCACCGAGGCGAGAGCGAAGAGGAGCGCGCCGAGGGGTCCCGACGGGCCGGGATGCAGGTTCATGAGGACTCTCCTTGGGAAATCCGTACCGGTCCCCGTCAACGCACCAGGAACCAGGGGTTGACCAGGTCGAGCTTGTTGTAGCGCAGCGCCGCGCCGCTCGCGGGATCGACCAGGTCGCGGCCCGCTTCGAGCGCGATGGCGTGGCCGGCCGCGGTGTCCCACTCCATGGTCGGCGCGAAGCGCGGGTAGACGTCGGCGGCGCCCTCGGCGACCAGGCAGATCTTGAGCGCGCTGCCCAGGCTGGCGAGCTCGACGCGACCGTGCTCGCGCTCGGCCTCCCGGATGAACGCCTCGGTCTCCGGGCTCGAGTGCGAACGGCTGGCGACGATCGTGTAGGCGGCGCGCGCGCTCGCGCACGGCAGTCGCCGCGCCGCCGCGGCGCGCGCCGCGGCGGCCACGCCGGGCGCGCCGGCCCCGTCCTGCCGGAAGGCGCCCCCGCCCCGCCAGGAGAAGTACAGGAGGTCCCGGACCGGCGCGTAGAGCACGCCGGCGACGGGCACCGCGACGCCGTCCGCAGCCTCCGGCTCGGCCACCCGCTCCATGAGAGCGATGTTGACCGTGAACTCGCCGTTGCGCCGCACGAACTCCTTGGTGCCGTCGAGCGGGTCGACCAGCCAGTAGCGCTCCCAGCGCCGGCGCTCGGCCGCGGGCAGCGCCCGGCCCTCCTCGCTCAGCAGCGGCAGCCCGGCCGCGGCGAGCGCGGCGGCGATCGCCCGGTGCGCACGCCGGTCGGCCTCGGTCAGGGGCGAGGCGTCCTGCTTGCGCTCGACCGCGATCGGGCCGGCGTAGACATCCAGGATCTCGCGCCCGGCGGCGAGCGCGGCGTCGATCGCGAGCGTGACCAGCTCGGGCAGCGCGGCGGCGGGCATCGGCTCAGACCCCGAAGTAGCGCGCGTCGGGGTGGTGGACGACGAGCGCCGAGACCGAGGCCTCGGGGTCCATCATCTCGCCCTCGGTCAGGTGCACGCCGATCTCCTCCGGACGCAGCGCGGCGAACAGCGCGCGCTGGTTCGACAGGTCGGGGCAGGCCGGGTAGCCGAAGCTGTAGCGCTTGCCGCGGTAGCGCGCCGCGAAGCGGTCCTCGGCGGCGAGCTCGGGCGGATCGGGGAACCCCCAGCGGCGGCGCAGGTCCCGGTGCAGCCACTCGGCGGCCGCCTCCGCGGTCTCGAGCGCGAGCGCCGCGAAGGCGTGGCTCTTCAGGTACTCACCCTCCCGCTTCCACGCCTCGACGCGCTCGCGCACGCCCGCCCCGGCCGTGGTCACGAACAGCGCCACGTGGTCGCCGTCGAGCACGTAGTCGGCGAGGCAGAGCCCTTCGGGTCCCGCCTGGCGCGGGAACGTCCACGCCGCCGCCTCCTCGCCCGAGCCCGGGTCGAGCAGCGTCAGGCGCTCGCCCTCGGCGCGTGCCGGGAAGAAGCGCCAGACCGCGCGCGCCGTCATCGCGCCGCGCCGGGCGATCTCCTGGAGCTCGCCCACCACCGCCTCGAGCTTGAGGTACTTCGGATCGCGCGCCTCCGCCAGCCTGCGCACCACGCCCTTCAGGCCGAGGTGCTTGCCGTAGACCATCTGCGGGTTGAGCTCGGCCCAGACCGCGTCGAGGTCGAGCTCCGCGACGTGGCGGTCGAGGTCGGGCGGCGCCGGCACCGGCAGGTCGCGCCGCACCAGCGAGCGGCGCGGCCGCTCGTCGGCGGGCGCCTCGGCGCGCTCGGCGTCGGCGTCGGCGGCGTCGCCCGCCGCGAGCGCCGCGATCTCCTGCTCGAGAGCGGGCCGCCGGGCGGGGTCCACCAGCCGCTCGACCAGCGCCAGGCCGTGCATGGCGTCCTTGGCGTAGGTGCAGGTACCCGAGTAGGCGCGCGCGATCTTGCGGTGGGTGAAGCGGCGGGTCAGCGCCGCTCCGCCCACCAGCAGCGGCGTATCGATGCCCACCGCGGCGAGGTCGCCCGCGGTCAGCACCATCTGCTGCGCGCTCTTGACCAGCAGGCCCGAGAGGCCGATCACGTCCGGCCGGTGCTCGCGCACGGCCTGGATGAGCTGCTCGGAGGGCACCTTGATGCCCAGGTTGACCACCGTGAAGCCGTTGTTGGCGAGCACGATCTCGACCAGGTTCTTGCCGATGTCGTGGACGTCGCCCTTGACGGTGGCGAGCAGCACGCGGCCACGGCTCGAGCCGGCGGCGCGCTCCATGAAGCGCTCCAGGTAGGAGACCGCCGCCTTCATCACCTCCGCCGACTGGAGCACCTCCGCGACGATCAACCGGTTGTCGTTGAACAGCCTGCCCACCTCGGCCATCCCGGCCATGAGCGGGCCGTTGATCACGTCGAGCGGCGACGGCCAGCGCGGGTCGGCGAGCGCGGCGTCGAGATCCTCCTCGAGCCCCTCCTTGCTGCCTTCGATCACCGCCCGCTCGAGGCGCTCGTCGACGGCGAGGTCCTCGCGGCGCGAAGCCGGCTTCGCCGAGGCCCGGCCGCGGAAGTGGGCGGTGAAGGCGGCCACCGCGGCCTCACCTGCCGCGCGATCGCCGGCGGCCAGGAAGACCAGCGCCTCGGCCAGGCGCCGCTCCTCGTCCGGGATCTCGGGATAGCGCGCGAGCCGCTCGGTGTTGACGATCGCGGCGTCGAGCCCGGCCTGCGTGGCGTGGAAGAGGAAGACCGAGTTGAGCACCTCGCGTCCCGCGGGCGGCAGCCCGAACGAGACGTTGGAGACGCCCAGGATGGTGCGCGCGAACGGGAACTCGGCCTTGAGCCGGCGCACGCCCTCGAGGGTCGCGGCCGCCGAGCCGAGGTAGGTCTCGTCGCCGGTACCGCACGGGAAGGTGAGCGGATCCCACCAGACGTCCTCCGGCGCCACGCCCATCTCCTCGGTCAGGATCCGGTAGCTGCGCCGCGCCACCTCCAGCTTGCGCTCGACGGAGACCGCCATGCCGGCCTCGTCGATCAGCCCGACCACGAAGGCCGCGCCGAACCGCCGCCCGAGCGGCACCACGCGCTCGAAGCGCGCCAGCCCGTCCTCGAGGTTGATCGAGTTGAGGATCGTCTTGCCCTGGCACCAGGTGAGCGCGCGCTCGAACACGCGTGCGTCGGTGGAGTCGAGCATGAGCGGCGCCTTGACCACCCGCGTCAGCCGGTCCAGGAACGACTCGACGTCCGAGAGCTCGTCGCGGTCGGGGTCCTGCAGGCAGACGTCGAGCACCTGCGCGCCCGAGCGCACCTGGGCGCGGCCGATCTCGGCTGCGGCCTCGAAGTCGCCGCCGGCGATCTTCTGCTTGAAGGCGCGCGAACCGAGCACGTTGGTGCGCTCGCCGACCAGCAGCGGCCGGTTGTCGGCGGTGAGCTCGACCGCCTCGAGCCCGGAGACGAGGGCGCGCTGGTGGTGGGGGATCGCACGCGGCGCGCGCCCGGCGGCGAGCCCGGCGAGGGCGGCGACGTGCGCCGCCGTGGTGCCGCAGCAGCCGCCGATCAGGTTCAGCCACCCGGCGTCGAGGAAGCGGGTGAAGACCTCGCGGAAGACCTCCGGGCTCTCGCGATACCTGCCCTCCTCGTCCGGCAGCCCGGCGTTCGGGACGCAGGCGACGCGCGTGCGGCAGAGCTCCGAGAGCGTGCGCAGGTGGTCCGCCATCAGCGCCGGGCCGGTGGCGCAGTTGACGCCCACGTAGAGCAGGTCGGCGTGCAGGAGCGACACCGCGAGCGCCTCGGCGTCCTGTCCGGCGAGCATGGTGCCGGTCGGCTCGATGGTCACCGAAACCGCCACCGGCAGGCGCCAGCCCGCCTCCTCGAAGGCGCGCTCGACGCCGGCGAGTCCCGCCTTGACGTTGCGCGTGTCCTGGCAGGTCTCGAGCAGCAGGTAGTCGGCGCCGCCGGCCATCAGGCCGAGGGCCTGGACGCGGAAGTTGTCGAGGAGCTGCTCGAAGGTGACGCCGCCGGTCACCGAGATGGCGCGCGTGGTCGGCCCCATCGAGCCGGCCACGAAGCGCAGGCGTTCC
The DNA here is from genome assembly GCA_017860005.1 of Acidobacteriota bacterium. Taxonomy (GTDB): domain Bacteria; phylum Acidobacteriota; class Thermoanaerobaculia; order Multivoradales; family JAGPDF01; genus JACTMI01. Next base: position 14,557 of record JAFNAE010000040.1, read on the forward strand.
GGCCGCTCGAACTTCGCGCACGCCTCGCGCGCGAGCGCGGCGGCGAGCCGGTTGAGCTCGTGGGCCTCCGCCGCCAGCCCGTACTCGGCGAGCACCAGCGGCGTGGCGCCGAACGAGTTGGTCTCCACCACGTCGGCGCCCGCGGCGAGGTAGCCCTCCGAGATGCCGCGCACGACGTCGGGCCGGGTCCGGCAGAGGTTCTCGTTGCAGCCCTCGAGCTCGACGCCGCCGAAATCGGCGGCCGAGAGCTCGTACGCCTGGAGCGCGGTGCCGGTGGCGCCGTCGAGGACCAGGATGCGCTCCTCGAGCGACTCGAGCAGCGCCTGCGTCCGCGTCTCGCGGTCGGCGGCCGGCGGCGGCACCGTCATGCCAGCCTCAGCCGGTCGAGCAGGCGCGACACCGCGCGCGCGTTCTGCATGACGTAGAAGTGGAGGGAGGGCGCGCCGCCGTCGAGCAGCCCCTTCACCTGGCGCTCGGCCCACTCCACGCCGACCTCGGGCACGCGCTCCGCGGCCACCGCGCCCGCCTCGTCGGACAGCTCCGAGGGGATGTCGACGTAGAAATTGCGCGGGATCGAGGCGAGCTGCGCGCGCGAGGTCAGGATCTTGATGCCGGGGATGATCGGCACCGTGATGCCCGCGGCGCGGCACTTCTCGACGTACGAGAAGTAGCGCGCGTTGTCGAAGAACATCTGGGTCACGATGTAGCCGGCGCCGGCCTCGATCTTCTCCTTGGCGCGCCGGATGTCGGTCTCCAGGTTGGGCGCCTCGAAGTGTTTCTCCGGATAGCCGCCCACGCCGACGCAGAAGTCGGTCGGCGAGGCGTCGAGCAGGTCGGTGGCGAGGTAGCGCCCGCGGTTCATGTCGGCGACCTGGCGCACCAGGTCGATGGCGTAGTCGTTGGCGGTCTTGCCGTCGCGCAGCGGCTTCTGGTAGCCGCTCTCGTCGCCGCGCACCGCCAGCACGTTGTCGATGCCCAGGTAGCGCAGCTCGATCAGGAAGTCCTCGGTCTCCTCGCGGGTGAAGCCCTGGCAGAGCACGTGCGGCACGGCGTCTACGCTCCACTTGTTCTGGATCAGCGCGCACACGCCCATCGTGCCCGGGCGCTTGCGCTTGACGCGGCGCTGGATGCCCTGCGCCGTCTCCTCGTAGACCACCTCGGCGGCGTGGCTGGTGATGTCGATGTAGGGCGGCCGGAACTTGACCAGGTCCTCGATCAGCGCGAGCAGGCTCTGGATGTTGCCGCCGCGCAGCGGGGGGATGATCTCGAAGCTGATCGGCGGCGCGGTGGCCCGCGCCAGGTGCTCGGTGACCTTCATGGTCGCGTTCGCCCTCTCCTGCCTCTCCGGAAAACGAAAAGTCCCGCTCGCCGTCGATTCGGAGAGCGGGACCGTCACCGCCGGACACTTGATTGCCGGTTCCAGCGCCGGCCGCATCCCCACCCGGTCGCGGGCGGGAGGGCACCTTGGGGGTCCGTCCCAGGTTGCCGAGCCCGGCGCGACGTCGCCGGGCCTCTCCGAATGCTGGCCGAAGGCTAGCCCAGCCGCGCCGGGCTGTCAAAGGCGGGAGCGCCGGACGCCCGTCAGGGCACCGACGACGACCACCACGAGGTGTCGCCCGACTCGAAGTCGTCGCAGAAGAGGTGGGACGAGTCGAACGCCCAGAGCTCCTGCCCGGCGGCGTCCTCGGCGGCGAAGAAGAGGCGGCCCGCGAAGGCGATCGCGCGCTCGCCGGCCGGCTCCGGATCCGAGCCGCCGAACGGGTCGGTCAGCGCCACGACGTCGCCGGCGCCGCAGTAACGGTAGAGCGCGGTCGCCGTGCCGGCGGCGACGAAGCCGCGCGCGAACAGGCCGTCGCGCACGACCGCGAGGGCGTCGGCGGACTCGACCGGGGTCCCGGGCGAGAGGCGCGCGAGCCCGGCCGGGGCGAGGCGCCAGAGCTCGGCCTCCGGCGCTCCGCCCGGAGGGTTCGTGGCGCCGAGCACGAGCCGGTTGCGGTAGACGCCGGTCCAGCCGTCCGGCTCGAGGTCGGCCGAGACCGGCTCGGGCGGGTTCACGCCGTCGTGGCGCCAGAGCCGGCCGAAGAAGTCGGAGTCGAACGCCTCGAAGTAGGTCTCTCCGCCCGCCGACGCCAGGCAGCACGGCCAGTCGTACTCGCCGCTGGGCGCGGCCGCGATCAGGCTGGGCGGATCGGCGCCGTTCCAGCTCCAGAGGCGCACGTCGCCGTCGATCTGCGCGACGACGTAGAGCCGGCTCGCCGTGGCGTGGAGCTCGCTCGGGTAGGAGTCGCCGGCGCCCGGATTCAGCTCGACCGCGTCGGCCGGTCCCGAGCCGTCCCAGCAGAACAGCTCGCGCCCGGTCGTGTCGCCGAAGGCGGCGAAGCAGAGCCAGGCGCCGAAGGCCTCGATCTCCTCGACCACCGCGTTGCCCGAGGCGCGCACGTCCACGGCCTCCGCGACCGTGCCGCCGACCGGGTCGTGGACCCAGAGCTCGCGGTCGCTGTTCGGCCCGCCGCCGAAGTAGAGCTTGCCGTTCCAGGCCACCAGGCCGGCCGGGTCGGCGGCGTCGCTGCCCGGCACCATGGTGGGCGGGTTGACGCCGTCGTAGCGCCAGAGCGCGCTGCCGCCGCCGGGCGGGCGGCCGACGAACCAGAGCTGGCCGTCGAGCACCGCCGCCGCCAGGCCGTCGAGCCCGTCGTCGGCGCCGGGCCGCAGGTCGGTGATGCGGGTCAGGACGTCGGCGCCCGCGCCGGCCGCGAGCAGCGGGGCGAGCGCACCGGCGCAGGTGAAGAGCAGGAGCAGGGGTCGGAAGCGCATGGTCTCTCCTCGGGACAGGTCTCGAGGAGGAACTCGCCGCCCGCCTCCGAAGGGGGACAGGCCGGCGGCCCGGACTTCGGGCGGTAGCATGCGCTCCATGTCGGCCGGCGAGCTGCGCGCGCCCTCCGAGCGTGCCGCGGGCGGTCGGCGCGCGCCGGGCGCCCTCGCCCGTGGCGCGCTCGCGCTCGCCGCGCTCGCCGCGCTCGCGGGGGCCGCCGGGCTGGCCCGCGAGCG
>JAFNAE010000041.1 GCA_017860005.1 Acidobacteriota bacterium
CGAGAAGCTCCAGGAGAAGGACGCGGCCGGCGCGATCGAGCTCTTCCTGCTCAACGTCGAGGCCCACCCGGAGTCGGCCAACGCCCACGACAGCCTCTCCGACGGCTACCTCGCCGCCGGCGACCGCGAGCGCGCCCGCGAGCACGCCGAAAAAGCGATCGCCGCGCTCGCCGGCGACCCCAACCAGAGCGCCGAGTCCCAGAAGGCGATCCGCGCCGCCGCGGAGGCCAAGCTCCGCGATCTCGCTACGGCGCCCAGGAAGGACTGACCGGCTCCCCCTTGCCGGGCCAGGCGCCTCAGAAGCCGAACGTCGCGCCGAACAGCCAGGCGGTCGTGTTGTAGGTGCCCGGGAAGTGATTCTGGTTGACGGTGACGGTGCGCTCGTCGAACTGCAGGTACATGAGCGCGAGGTCGAGGCTCGTCCGGTCGAACTGCCGGCCCCAGCCCACGGTCAGGCCGTTGCGGTCGGCGTCGGGCAGCAGCGGGCTGACGTGTTCGTCGGGCTGCGGCGTCTCGTCGAAGACGTAGCCGAAGCGCCACTCGCAACCGGTCGGGCGGCGCCAGCTGAAGCCGGCGCGGTAGTTCATGACGTCCTCCCACTCCTCCTCGATCGTCGAGGAGAGCTGCGGCAGGCCGGTGAAGGAGAGGTGGACCTCGTCGAAGGTCGACCAGCCGGTCCAGTTCGCGTCGAGCTCGAGCTTGGTGTCGGGCGAGAGCGCGAAGGCGACCCCGAGGCTCGCCATGTCCGGGAACTCGATCGCCGTCGTGACGCTCAGGTCGCGGCCGAACGGAATCGCTGCCGCGACCGCGGCGTCGAGCGGAGGGATGCCGGTCGGGATCTGGGTGAAGCGCGCCGTGCCGTCGTAATCGACCTTGATCCGGCTACGGTAGGAGAGACCCCAGGAGATCCGGCTGCTGGCTCGATGGAGGAGCCCGACGTTCCAGCCCATGCCCGGCTCGAACCCGCTCTCGAGTCCGACGGTCCCCACGTCCAGCAGGTCGTGGCCGAACGGGCTCGGGAACGGCACGTGGCGCTCGAGCTCGACGTCCGAGAAGCGGTAGACGACGCCGAAGCCCAGCCCCAGCTCGGGCGAGATCCGCCAGCCCAGGCTCGGATTCAGATCGATCGCGCGCAGCGCGGCGCGCGTCGACAGGAAGCGGCCGGCGAACTCGTCCGGGTCCTTCCACTCGGTGGTGAGCCCGAACGGCGACTCGACCGCGACGCCGAACTTCCAGTCGCGATTGACCGGCTGCGCCCAGTAGAGGTGCGGCACGAACTCCGAGAGCCGCTCCTGCTCGGCCTCGTAGGAGACGCCCGGCAACAGGTCGTCGGACTGGAAGTCCGCGGTCGTGAACGTGATGTAGGTGACGCCGGCGCGGAGCTCGCGCTCCTCGAGGAAGGCGAGGCCGCCGACGTTGTGGAACATGGCCGACCCGTCGTCGGCCTGTGCCGTGAAGGCGCCGGCCAGGCCCATTGCGCGCGCGCCCTGCTCGAAGATGCCGAAACCGGCGGCGTTCGCGGGCGCCGGTGCGCAGGCCAGCGTCAGGACCACCGCGGCCGCGCCGCCCAGGATGCGATGTTTCATCGTTGCCCCCGTCGGGTCTCTTGGCTCGCTCGAAACGCCGCCAAGATAAGGCGCGCCTCCGGGGCTGTCAATCGAGCGCGCGCGGATCCGGGCGCCTCCGGGCCCGAGACGACGAAGGGCCGCGGCGCGCGCCGCGGCCCCTCGGGTCCGCCGTCGGATGCGCTCCCGATCAGAAGCCGAGCGTGATTCCGAACAGCCAGGCGGTGGTGTTGTAGGTGCCGTTGAAGCCGTTCGTGTTGGTCGAGGTCGAGCGCTCGTCGAACGGCAGGTACATCGCCGCCACGTCGAGGCTGGTCTTGGTGAACTGGGTGCCCCAGCCGATCGTGAAGCCGTTGCGGTCGGCGTCCGGCAGCAGGGGGCTGACCGCCTCGTCGGGCTGCGGCGTCTCGTCGAAGACGTAGCCGAAGCGCCACTCGCTGCCGCCCGCGCTCATCCAGCGCAGGCCCAGCCGGTAGTTCATGGCGTCGTCCCAATTCTCCGGGATCGTGGAGGAGAGCGGCGGCACGTCGGTGAAGATGATCGGCAGCTCGTCGAACGACGACCAGCCGGTCCAGTTGATGTCGGCCTCGAGACGGGTGTTGGCCGAGAGCGCGACCATGAAGCCGAGGCTCGCCATGTCCGGGAACTCGATCTCGGTGTCGACTCCGAGGTCCTGGTTGAACGGGATGACGCGCGCGATCGCCGCGTCCAGCGGCGGGATGCCGGTCGAGATCTGGGTGAAGCGGGCGGTGCCGCCGTACTCGACCTTGATCTTGCTCCGGTAGGAGAGACCCCAGGAGAAGCTCTCGTTGTAGCGGTGCAGCAGGCCGAGGTTGAAGCCGTAGCCGGGCTCGAAGTCGCTCGTGAGCTCGACCGTGCCGGCGTCCAGGATCCCGCCCGTGAACGGGTTCTGGAACGGCACGAAGCGGTTCAGCTCCACGTCCGAGAAGCGCGCCACCACGCCGAAGCCGAGCCCGAAGCGGTCCGTGACCTTCCAGCCGATGGTCGGGTTGAGGTCGATGGCGCGCAGCGACGCCAGGGTCGAGATGTAGCGCCCGGGGAACGTCTCCGGGTCCTTCCACTCGGTGGTCAGCCCGAAGGGGGCATAGACGCCCAGCCCGAACTTCCACTGGTCGTTGATCGGCTGCATCCAGTAGGCGTGCGGGATGAACTCGGAGAGCGGCTCCTGCTCGGCGCTCGCGCTCGTGCCCGGGAACGGGTCGGCGCCCTGGAAGTCCGCCTCGCTGGACATGATGTAGGTGAAGCCGGCCGCGAAGTCGGTCTCGTCGAAGAAGGCGAGGCCGCCGGCGTTGTGCCACAGGGCCGACGGGTCGTCGGCCTGGGCGGTGAAGGCACCCGCCATGCCCATCGCCCTGGTGCCTTGCTCGAAGATGCCGAAGCCGGCCGCGGAGACCGGCGCCACCGCCGCCGCGACGCCGAGCACGGCGAGAACGGCGGTCCTCAGGACACGCGTCATCATCGCTACCCTCCCTCGCTCGGGCCGCTCGCGGCCCCTGGCTGGTTCGTCCGGGCGGAACGTAGGCCGGCCCGGCGGCGCTGTCAACGGCCCGGCGGGTAGGTCACTCCCCCTCTCCCGAGAGGGCCCGCCGCGCCTCCCGGTCGAGCTCGCGCCGCTTCTCGGTCTCGCGCTTGTCGTGGAGCTGCTTGCCCTGGACGAGCGCGATCTCGACCTTGACGCGGTCGCCCTTGAGGTAGATCGACAGGGGCACGACCGTGAACCCCTTGGCGCGGGTCCGGGGCTCCAGCCGGTCGATCTCGCGCCGGGAGAGCAGCAGCTTGCGCTGGCGCTCCGGGGCGGGGCTGTCGCGCGGCCCGTGCTCGTAGGCGCTGACGTGGACGCCGACCAGCCAGGCCTCGCCGTTGCGGAAGTCCACCCACCCCTCGCGCAGCTGGACGCGGCCCGCCCGGCACGACTTGACCTCGGTGCCGGTCAGGGCCACGCCCGCCTCGAGGCGCTCCAGGACGTGGTAGTCGTGGCGCGCCTTCCGGTTGGCGGCGAGGACGCGGGCGGCGGCTTTCTTCTCGGACAAGGTCTCCCTCCGGACGGCGCCCGGATGCTACAGTTTCCGACTCCATGAAGGCGTTCCCGGCCCTGCTCCTGGCCGGGCTCCTGGCGGCGCCCGCGGCCGCCGACGAGCCGGCCGTCCGGGAGCTCTCGATCGCGCTCGACGGCGTGCAGGTGCTGGCCAGCTTCCGGCTCGGCGACGGCATGACCGCGGAGCTGCGCGAGAGGATCGAGAGCGGCCTGCCGACCGGCTTCCTGTTCGAGCTCGACCTGCTGCGCGACCGCAAGCGCTGGTGGGACGAGAGCCTCGACTCGACTCGCATCGAGGTGGTGGCGATGTTCAACGCGGTCACCCGCGAGTACCTCGTCAACACCAAGCTCGACGGCAAGCTGATCGACAGCCGCACGCTGCGCGATCCCGAGGAGCTCGAGCACGTGATGACCCGCTTCCAGGCGGTGCCGGTGTTCGTGCTGCGCTCGCCCTCGCACCGCGAGCGCTATCTGATCCGCGTGCGCGCCGAGCTCGGCACCGGCAACCTGCTCGGCCTCGTGCCGGTCATGCGCTCGACCGACTGGCTGGAGTCGAACAAGGTGCGCTTCCGGAAGCCCTGAGGCGAGGGTGGACCTCCGCGCGCAGCTCGCCCGCCGCAGCCGCGACGCCCGTTGGGTGGCCGCCGCGCTCGCCCTCGGCCTGATCCTCGCCACCCTGGTCTACGCGCTCGTCCAGCGCGGCAGCGAGCTGCCCTCGGCGCTGGTCACCAACCGCGTGCTGCTGTTCGCGCTCTGGTACGCCAACGTCGTCCTCATCCTGGTCATCCTCTTCGTCCTCGCGCGCAACCTGATCAAGCTCTGGCTCGAGCGCCGCACCGGCGCCCTGGGGGCGCGCTTCAAGACCAAGCTGGTGGCCACCTACATCGGGCTCTCGCTGGTGCCCGTGCTGGCGCTCTTCTTCTTCGCCAGCCAGCTCCTCCAGGGCGCCATCGACCGCTGGTTCTCGGCCTCGCTCTCCCAGGTCCTCGCCCAGGGCGACGCGGTCGCGCACGCGCTCCAGGACACCATCGAGAGCCGCAACTGGCGCGACGCCGCCCGCCTCGCCCAGGAGATCCAGGGGCAGGACCTGGCCGATCCGGCCGGGCGCACGGCGGCGGGACGCCGGCTCACGCGCGGGCGCGAGGAGACCGGGGCCGACCTCGTCGCGCTCTTCGACGGCGACGACTTCGTGCAGGCGGTGCTCGATCCGCGCTCCGGCCTCGCCGACCTGCCCGAGATCGGCCGTGCGCTGCCGCGCGAGGCCGCGCGCAGCGGCCGCGCCGGGCGCGTGCTCGAGCCCCCGGGCGCGCGCGGACGCCTCATCCTCGCCGCCGCCGCGCCCGGCGGCCGGCCCGGCGGACGCCTGGTCGTGGTGGTCGGCACGCTGCTCGACCCGGCCACCGCCACGCGCAGCGAGGAGCTCATCCAGGCCTACCAGACCTACCGCCAGCTCGAGATCCAGAAGGGCGAGTTCAAGGTCAGCTACCTGCTGATGTTCGTGCTCGTCACGCTGCTCATCCTGCTCGCCTCGTCGTGGACCGGACTCTTCCTGGCGCGGCGCCTGATGACGCCCATCCAGGCGTTCTCCGAGGCCATGCGGCGGGTCTCGTCCGGCGACCTCGACCAGCGCATCGAGGTCGCCGCCGACGCCGAGATGTCGTCGGTGGTCGAATCGTTCAACCGCATGACCGAGGAGCTGTCGCGCAGCCGCCAGCTGATCGAGCGCAGCAACGTGGAGCTGACCGAGGCCAACCGCGGTCTCGCCGAGGAGCGCGCGCTGGTGGCGGCGATCCTCGAGAGCCTCGCCGCGGGCGTGGTCGCGCTCGACGGCCAGGGCCGCGTGCTCGCGGTCAACGGCGCCGCCCTGCAGATGCTCCGCCTGCGCGGCTCGGAGGTCGCCGGCCTGCCGCTGGTCGAGCTGCTGGAGAGCGGCGCCCGCGCCGAGCTCGAGGGACTCCTCCACGGCGACGCGCCCGAGCGCACCGCCTCCCAGGTCTCCTTCCCGGTGGGCGGCACCTGGCGCACCTTCGACGTCCGCATCCAGCCCCTGCCCGGGCCCGACGACGGTCCGGCGGGCCGCGTGCTGGTGGTCGAGGACCTGACCGAGCTGATCCGCGCCCAGAAGCTCGCCACCTGGACCGAGGCGGCGCGCCGCGTCGCGCACGAGATCAAGAACCCGCTCACCCCGATCCGGCTCGCGGCCGAGCGTCTGCGCGAGCGCTCGCGCCAGCCCGGCGCCGACGCCGGCGAGCTGGTCGAGCGGTCGGTCGACGTCATCGTGCGCGAGGTCGGCAACATGCAGCACCTGGTCGACGAGTTCTCGCGCTTCGCGCGCATGCCGGGTCCGCAGCTCGCCGCCACCGACTTCGCGCCGCTGGTCGCCGACGTCGCGGGCCTCTACCGCGACCTCAAGCCCGGCGTCGAGATCGCCGCCGAGGTCGAGCCCGGCCTGGGCGAGCTCTGGGTCGACCCCGAGCAGGTGCGCCGGGTGCTGATCAACCTGCTCGACAACGCGGTCGAGGCCACCGAGGCGCCGGGCCTGGTCTCGGTCTCGGTGCGCCGGGCGGGCGCGAGCGTCGAGATCGCGGTCGCCGACACCGGGCGCGGCGTGCCGCCCGAGGACCGCGACAAGATCTTCCTGCCCTTCTACTCGCGCAAGGGGCGCGGCTCGGGGCTCGGGCTCGCCATCGTGCACCGCGTGGTCAGCGATCACGACGGCGCGATCCGGGTCGAGGACAACGCGCCGCGCGGCACCGTCTTCCGCATCCACCTGCCGGCGCGCGGCGCCCCGCTCCCGGAGACCGGGGGTTGAGCTCGCTGCTGGTCGGCACCGCCGGACACGTCGACCACGGCAAGACCGCGCTGCTCGCCGCGCTGACCGGCATCGACTGCGACCGGCTGCCCGAGGAGAAGCGGCGCGGCATCACCCTCGACCTCGGATTCGCGCACCTCGAGCGCGACGGCGCCGAGATCGGCTTCGTCGACGTGCCCGGCCACGAGCGCTTCCTGCACAACGCGCTCGCCGGCCTGGGCGGCATCCGGGTGCTGCTGCTGGTAGTGGCGGCCGACGAGGGCGTGCGCGCGCAGACGCGAGAGCATCTCGCGGTGGCCGACCTGCTCGGCGTGCCCGAGGCGGTGGTGGCGGTGACCAAGACCGACCTGGCGCCCGCCGACCTGCTCGACCTGGTCGAGCTCGAGGTCGCCGAGCTGCTGGCGCCGACCCGCTTCGCGGGCGCGCCGGTCTTCCGCGTCTCGAGCCGCACCGGCGACGGCGTCGCCGCGCTCGCGGCCGCGCTGGTCGCGCGCGCCCGCAGCGCGGGCGGCCCGGCCGCGCCCGACCCGGCCCGCCTGCCGGTGGATCGCGTCTTCGTGGTGCGCGGCCAGGGCGTGGTGGCGACCGGCACGCTGCTCGCCGGCGAGCTCCGGGCCGGCGACGTGCTCCGCCTCGAGCCCGCCGGGCGCGAGCTGCGCGTGCGCGCGCTCGAGGTGCACGGCCGCGCGCGCGACGTTGCGCGCGCCGGCAGCCGCGTCGCGCTCCTGCTGGGCGGCGTCGAGGCGGGCGATCTGGCGCGCGGCGACGAGCTGGTGGGCGCCGGTGGCGCGGCCCCGGCCCGCCGCCTGCTCGCGCGCGTGCGCCTGCTGCCCGACTCGCCCGTCGCGCTCGCCGGCAGCACCGAGGTCCGCCTCCACCTCCACGCCGGCGAGACGCCGGCGCGCGTGCGCGCCCTCGAGCCGCCCCGGCTCGCGCCCGGCGCCGAGGGACTGGTCGAGATCCGCCCGCGCGCACCGCGGGTGGCCACGCGCGGCGACCGCTTCGTGCTGCGCCGGCTCTCGCCCGCGGCCACGCTGGGTGGCGGCGAGGTGCTCGACCCGCGCTGGCACCGGGCGCGCGGGCCGGCGCTGGCCGCGCGCCTGACCGCGCTCGCCGGCGACGAGGAGAGCGCGCTCGCCGCCTGGGTCGAAGCCGCCGCCGAGGCGGGCGCCGCGGCCTCCGAGCTCGCCGTGCGACTGGGCGCCGGCGCGGCGCGCGTGGAGGCGGCGCTGGCGCGCCTCGGCGCCGACGCGCGCCTGGTCGCCGGCGCCGGGCGCTGGTTCGCGCCGGCCGCGCTCGGCGCGCTCGAGGAGCGGGCCCGGCGCCTGCTCGCCGACTACTTCGAGCGCGAGCGGCTGGCCGAGGGCATGCCGCGCGCGGAGCTCGTGCGCCGCCTGCTCGGCCGCCGCGCCGCCGCGCTCGCCGACTTCCACCTCGGCTGGTTGGCGCGGCGCGGAGTGCTCGCGCTCGCCGGCGACCGCGTCGCGCCGCCCGGGAGGCGGCCCCAGCTCTCGGCGACCGAGACCGGCCTCGCCGCCTCGATCCTCGAGGCCTACGACGGCGCCGGCCTCGAGCCGCCCTCGCCGGTCGAGGTCGCGCGCCGGCTCGCCGCCAAGCCGGCGGTGGTCGAGGGCCTGGTGCGCCACCTCGTCTCGCGGCGGCGCCTCGTGCAGCTTCCGGCCGGGCTGGTGATCTCCGCCGCCGCGTTCGATCGGCTGCGAGTGGATCTCGAGGCGACCGGCTGGGAGCGCTTCTCGGTCGGGCAGTTCAAGGAGCGCTTCGCGCTCTCGCGCAAGTTCGCGATCCCGCTGCTCGAGCGGCTCGACGCGCTGGCCGTGACGCGGCGCGTCGGCGACGAGCGTCATCTCCTTCGGCGCGGGCCGTAGCCCACCCCCGCGGGCGGGGGCGATTCAAGCGAATGCAGCGGCGCACGCGCTTGGATTCCGAAGGCCGAACGGACCTCCGCCAGGCGTCCTCGACTGCCCTCGTAAAGATCTCTTCTGGAAGCAGTTGGGCAGTTTCGCCGGGGTTCTCCGGGGAGTCCGGAAGTGGCACGAAACTCGCCTCCTTCGACGACGACGAAACGCCCGCGAATGCCGCGGGAATGTCCGTCAACCGAGAAGGAGGCTGGAATGCGACGACTTCTCCTGGCAGGCCTGGCGCTGATCCTGGCGTTCGCCGGCGCGAACGTTGGCTTCGCCCAGGGTGTCCAGACCGCGATCCTGACCGGCAGCGTCACTTCGAACGACGGGCAGCCATTGCCCGGCGTCACGGTGACCGTCACCTCACCGGCCCTGATCGGCGAGCGCTCGACCTTCACCGGCGTCAATGGCGACTTCGTGATCCGGGGTCTGCCCCCGGGCCAGTACACCGTGATGTTCACGCTCGAAGGCATGCAGAGCGTCGAGCGCAGCGCCACGCTTCCGCTGGGCGGCACCGCCCGTTCCGACGCGACGATGGAGGTCGCGGCCGCCGAGGAAACCATCGTGGTCACCGGCGAGGCCCCATCCGCCCTCGAGACGACCTCGGTCGGCGCCAACTTCACCGCCGAGGACATCGATGCGCTGCCCGTGGCGCGCAACCCGCAGGCGATCGCCGAGCTGTCGGGCGGACTGACCGACAACGGCACCGTCGCCGGCCAGATCACGATCGGCGGCGCCTTCGCCTACGACAACATCTTCCTGGTCAACGGCGTGGACGTGAACGACCGCTTCTTCGGCACCGCCAACAACCTGTTCATCGAGGACGCGATCGAGGAGACGCAGGTCCTCACCAGCGGCGTCTCGGCCGAGTACGGCCGCTTCTCGGGCGGCGTCATCAACGCCATCACGAAGAGCGGCGGCAACCAGTTCTCGGGCTCCTTCCGCGCCGACCTCACCCGGCCCGAGTGGCGCGACGAGACCCCGATCGAGCAGGACCAGAACATCGAGCGCGAGGGTGATCTCGCCAAGATCTACTCGGCGACCCTGGGCGGCCCGATCGTGCGCGACCTGATGTGGTTCTTCCTCGCCGGCCGGCAGGACGAGTCGAGCCAGAACATCACCCTGCCGATCAGCCAGTTCAACTACACCAACCAGATCGAGGAGCCGCGCTACGAGGTGAAGCTGACCGGCAACATCACCTCGAATCACACGTTGCAGGCGTCGTACCTCACCTACGAGCGCTCGCAGAGCTACGAACGGCAGGTCAACCCGCTCGAGGAAGACGCGCTGTCGAGGGACTCGAAGCGCGAGAACGACGGCTTCGTGATCAGCTACAACGGAGTCTTCGGCAACAACCTGTTCGGCGAGCTGCGCTACTCCGAGAAGCACTTCGGCTTCGTCAACCTGGGCGGCACCAGCACCCGGATCGAGGACTCGCCGCTCTATTCCTACGGCGTGCTGCCCGGCAACGAGACCGGCATCTACAACGCGCCCTACTTCGACGCCACCGACCCCGAGGACCGCGACAACGAGCAGTGGTACGGCGCGCTGTCGTACTTCCTCTCGACCGAGTCTGGGGGCAGCCACGACATCAAGGGCGGTGTCGAGATCTTCTCCGACATCGGCGTGGGCGGCAACTCGCAGACCGCGACCGGCTTCAACCCGACGGTCGACTTCCTGACCGACGCCGACGCCAACCCGGTGTTCGACGCCGACGGCAACCTGATCCCGGTCTGGATCCCCTACTACTACACCTTCATGTACAACTGGGTGCCGGTGCGCGGCGCGCGCCAGGAGCTCGAGACCACCTCCATCTTCGTCAACGACCGGTGGAACCTGAACTCCAACTGGTCGTTCAACATCGGCGCCCGTTACGAGCAGGTGAAGTCGACCTCCGAGGTCGGCGTGCCCGAGATCAAGAGCGATTCGATCGTGCCGCGCCTGGGCCTCAAGTGGGACGTCCAAGGCAACGGCAAGTACCTGATCGACGCCAACTACGCCGAGTACGCCGGCCGCGCGGCCGCCAACCAGTTCGGCGCCGCGAGCCCGGCGGGCAATCCCGCGCTGGCGATCGGGTGGTACGTGGGACCGGAAGGGATCGGCACCGACTTCGCGCCGGCCTACGACCTCGACAACTACATCTGGTTCTCTCTGAGCAACCCGATCCAGACGACCGCGGTCGATCCCGACCTCAAGACGCCGCGCACCCGCGAGTACACCCTGAGCGGCGGCATGCAGCTGCCCAAGGGGGGTTACCTGAAGCTCATCTACGTCAACCGCGACGTGAGCGACTTCATCGAGGACTTCACCGACCGCGAGTCGGAGGTGGTCCCGGTCACCGTCGGCGAGTTCTCCGGGTTCGAGACGGAGGTCACTCGTTACGAGAACTCCGACCATCCGTCCCGCGAGTACGAGGCGATCCAGCTCCAGGGCAACTACAACCTGACCGACAACTGGACCCTGGGCGGCAACTGGACGCACGAGCTCAAGAACGACGGCGACTTCGAGGGCGAGGCGGGCCAGTCGCCCCAGATCGGCTCCACGTTCGGCGATTACCCGGACGTGCTGCCGGCCAACCGCTACTTCCCCACCGGCCGCCTGGACAACTTCCAGGAGGACAAGGTCCGGGTCTGGTCGAACTACGTCTTCGACTTCGGCCGAGGCGGCGCGCTCGACCTCGGCGCGCTGTTCCGCTACGACTCGGCGCTGACCTTCAGCTACGCGCGGGCCTTTGGCCTGACCGACATCCAGCAGGAGCTGGGCGAGGGCTACAACTCGCTGCCGTCCTCGCGCAACCTCTTCTTCGGCGAGCGCGGCAGGGGCGAGTACGAGAGCATCTGGAGCCTCGACCTCGCGCTTCAGTACTCGATCCCGGTCTGGAAGACGGTCGAGCCGTGGGTGAAATTCAGCATCACGAACGTCACCAACGAGGACGGTCTGGTCACCTACAACACGCAGATCATCCCCGACACGGAAGGTCCGCTCGACGAGTACGGCCTGCCCACGACCTACGATCTCGGCCCGAACTTCGGGCGCGCGACCGCCGCGGGCAACTACCAGATTCCGCGCGAGTACTTCGTGTCCCTCGGAATCCGCTTCTGATTCCTACGGACTAGGTTCCAGGACCCCCGGCCCGACCCGGGCCGGGGGTCTTTTCTCGTTCGCGCGCCCCCGGACCGTTGAGTAGACTGCCGGCTCCGATGGCTTTCCCTCGCCGCCGCCCGGCGGCCGTCCCCTTCCTGCTCTTCTGCGCGCTCGCGGCGCTCGCCGGCACGGCCTGTCGCCGTGCCGAGCCGCGGCCGTCGATCGTGCTGATCTCGATCGACACGCTGCGCTCCGACCGGTTGCCCGCCTACGGTTACGCGCGCGGGCGGACGCCCTCGATCGACCGGCTCGCGCGCGACGGGGTCCTGTTCGAGCGCGCCTTCGCGCAGGTGCCACTGACCCTGCCGTCGCACGCCTCGCTGATGACCGGATTGCTCCCGCCAGAGCACGGCGTGCGCAACAACGTCGGCTTCTCGCTCGCCGCGGACCGGGGCACGACCCTCGCCGAGCTGCTGCGGGCCGGCGGCCATGCGACCGGCGCCGCGGTCTCGAGCTTCGTGCTGCGCGCCGACACCGGCATCGCGCGCGGCTTCGAGCGCTACGACGCGCCCGAGGGCCCGGAGCGGCCGGCGACGGAGACCCTGAAACCGCTGCTCGGCTGGCTCGAGGAGTGGCGGGCGCGCCCGTTCTTCCTCTTCTTCCACCTCTACGAGCCGCACACGCCCTACGAGCCGCCCGCCGACCTCGCCGGATCGGGCGTCCATCCCTACGACGGCGAGATCGCCGCCGCCGACCGCGCGGTGGGCGAGCTGCTCGCCGCGCTCGACCGGCTGGGGCTCTACGACGAGGCGCTCGTCGTCCTGCTCTCCGATCACGGCGAGGGGCTGGGGGACCACGGCGAGGAGGAGCACGGCTTCCTGCTCTACCGCGAGGCGATCCAGGTGCCGCTGATCGTCAAGCTGCCGGGCGGCGAGCGCGCGGGCGAGCGCGTGCGCCGGAGCGTCGGCCTGACCGACCTCGTGCCCACGCTCGCCGAGCGCGCCGGCCTCGCGGCGCCGCCGGGCCTCCCGGGCCAGTCGCTGCTCGACGAAGACGCCGACGCGCGGAAATTCGTCTATTCCGAGACCTTCGCCACCTTCATCCATTTCAGTTGGAGCGAGCTGCTCTCGGCGGTCGGCGATCGCTTCCACTACATCGAGGGGCCGGCGCCCGAGCTGTTCGACCTCGACGCGGACCCGGGCGAGACGACCAACCTGATCGCCCGCGAGCGCCGGGCGGGCGCCGACCTGCGCGCCTTCCTCGAGCCGTTCCCGCGCCAGCTCGAGGCACCCGCGGAGGCGGACCCGGAGACCCTCGCCAAGCTCGGCGCGCTCGGCTACCTGAGCGGCGCCGCCGCGCCGCCGGCCGCCGGGCCGCGCAAGAACCCGCGCGACGAGCTGCCCAGGATGTCGAAGGTCCTGTCCGGGATCCGCCTCGTCCACGAGCGCCGCTACCGCGAGGCGGTCGAGGTGCTGCGCCCGGCGCTCGAGCAGGAAGGCAGCTCGGCCGTGCTCGGCTGGGAGTATCTCGCCCGCGCGCTCGACGCGCTGGGCGAGCGGGAGGAGGCGGCGCGGGCCCGCGCGAAGGGACCTCCGCTCAGCGACACCCAGGCCGCCCTCCCCGTCTCCGCCGCGATGCGCCTGCTCGACCTCGGCCGCAGCCAGGAGGCGCTCGACCTCGTGCGGCGCGACCTGAAGCGCGCGCCGGCGAGCGCCGACCTGCTCATGGTCGAGTCGCGCGCGCTGCTCGTGCTCGGCCGCCCGCAGGAGGCGCTCGCCTCCGCCGAGGCGGCGGTCGCCGGCGCGCCGGACAAGGCCGATCCCCACTACCAGCGCGCGGTGGTCCAGCTCACCCTCGGCCGTGCCGACCTCGCCGAGGCCGACCTGCGCGCGGCGCTCGCCGCCGAGCCGCGCCACGTCCAGGCGGCCAAGGCGCTGGCGGTGATCCGCTTCCGGCTGGGCGACCGGGACGAGGCGCGCCGGCTGCTCGAGCGCGTGCTCGAGCTCGCCCCGGGCGACCCCGACGCGACCGAAGGGCTCGCGGCCCTGCGCCGCGGCGCCGCCTGACCGTGCCCACCCGCCGCCTCGCCTCGCCCTGCGCCGGCCTCACCGCCCTGGCGGCGCTCGCCGTCCTGATCCCCGGCTGCGCGCGCTCCCCCGGTTCCGGCGCGCCGGCCGAGCCGCCGCCGATCGTGCTGATCTCGATCGACACCCTGCGCGCCGACCGGCTCCCCGCCTGGGGCTACCGCGGCGTCGCCACACCGGCGATCGACCGCCTGGCCGCCGACGCGGTGCGCTTCGAGAACGCCTACGCCCACTACCCCCTCACGCTGCCCTCGCACGTCACCCTGCTCTCGGGCCGCCTGCCGCCGGCGCACGGCGTGCGCGACAACGTCGGCTACCGCGTGCCGGCGACCGCCGGCGGCTGGCTGCCGAGCCTGCTCTCCGGACGCGGCGACCCGACCGCCGCCTTCGTCTCGGCCTACGTGCTGCGCGGCGACACCGGTTTCGCCACCGGATTCGACCGCTTCGACGCGCCGCTGCCGGTGGGCGAGATCGTGGCGATCGACGCCGTCCAGCGGCCTGGCGCGGCCACCGTCGCCGCCGCGAAGGAGTGGCTCGCCGGCCGCGGGCCCGGGCCCTGGTTCCTGTTCGTCCACCTCTACGAGCCGCACACGCCCTACGCGCCCCCCGAGCCCTACCGCTCGGCGGTGCGCGACCCCTACGACGGCGAGGTCGCCGCCGCCGACGCGGCCGTGGGAGAGCTGCTCGATGCGCTGCGCGCGCGCGGGCTCTACGAGCAGGCCCTGATCGTCCTCGTCTCCGACCACGGCGAGGGCCTCGGCGACCACGACGAGCGCGAGCACGGCGTGCTGCTCTACCGCTCGACGCTGCACGTGCCGCTGCTGGTCAAGCTGCCGGGGCAGGCGCGCGCCGGCGAGACGGTGGCGCGGCCGGTCGGGCTCGCCGACGTGGCGCCGACGCTGGCGCGCCTGGCGGAGCTGCCGCCCCTGGCCGGCGCCGACGGCCTCGACCTGTTCGAGGCGAACGCCGGCGCGGAGCGCACGCTCTACGCCGAGACCTGGTACCCGCGGCTGCACTTCGGCTGGAGCGAGCTGCGGGCGGCGATCGAGCCACGCTGGTACCTGCTCGACGGGCCGCGGGCCGAGCTGTTCGACCTCGAGCGCGATCCCGGCCAGCTGCGCGACGTGCTCGCCGGGCACCGCAGCGAACGGGCTCGCCTGCTGGCCTTCCTCGACGCCCACGACGCGCCGCTCGCGGCGCCCTCGCGCGTCGACGAGGAGACCGCGCGCCGGCTCGCGGCCCTCGGCTACCTCTCGGCACCGCCGGTAGAGCGTGGCGGCGCGGCCCCCGATCCGCGCACGCGGCGCGCCTCGCTCGCGCTCTACCAGGAGGCGCTCGCCCACTTCTGGGCCGGCCGCGACGACGACGCCATCGCGGGCTTCCGGCGCCTGCTCGAGGTCGAGCCGCGCATGGCCGACGGCTGGGGCTTCCTCGCCCGCCTGCTCGACCGCGCCGGGCGCGCGCGCGAGGCGCTCGCCGCCTGGCGGGAGGTGCTGACCCTCTCGGGCGGCCGCGGCCCGGTGGCGGCGACGGTCGCCGAGCGGCTGATCGCCGTGGGCGAGCACGCCGAGGCGCGCGCGCTCGCGGCGGCGCTCGCCGCCAGCGACCCCGTGCGCGCGCTCGAGCTCGAGGTGGAGATCGACATCGCCGCCGGCGACCGCGCCGGCGCCGAGGCGCGCCTGCGCGCGGCGCGCGATCGTGGCGTGGTCAGCGAGCCGCTCGCGCGCACGCTCGCCCTCGACGCGCTCGGCGCCGGCGACTCTCGCGCGGCGCTCGACTGGCTCGACGCCCTCGGCGCGGCGCCCGCCGAGCCGACCCGCGTCGTGCGCAGCCTCGCGCTCGCCGACGCCGGCCGCGCGGCGGAGGCCGAGGCCGAGCTCGAGGCCGCGCGCGCCGCCAGCGCCGACCCCGCCGGCTTCTTCGAGAGCCTGGGCGTGGCGCTGCTCGAGCTCGAGCGCTTCGAGAAGGCGCGCGCTGCGCTCGAGGAGTCGGTGCGGCTGCGGCCCGGCCTCGCCACCGCCTGGAACTCGCTCGGCGTCGCGCGGCTGCGCGCCGGGGGCCCCGGGCCGGCGCGCGCCGCCTGGCGGCGCGCGGTCGAGCTCGACCCCGGGCTCGCCGACGCCTGGCGCAACCTCGGCCTGGTCGCCGCCGCCGCCGGCGACGCCGCCGAGGCCCGGCGCGCTCTCGCCCGCTACCTCGACCTCGTTCCGCCCGGCCGCGACGCCGACGGCCGCCGCTCCGCCGAGCGCGCCCTGGCCGCCCTGCCCGCCCGGTGACCGGAGCCTGGGCGGCCGCCGGGCGGCCGCTCGCGCGCGCGGGCTCGGCTATCCTTCCGGCGTGCGCGAGCTCTCCGAGCTGCTCGTCCGCCTGCGCGAGCTCGACGCCTCCGGGGCGCCGGCCGCGCTGGCGACCGTGGCGCGCGTCGAGGGCTCGAGCTACCGCCGCGAGGGAGCCCGCATGCTGGTCGAGCCGGACGGCCGGCTGACCGGCATGCTGACCGGCGGCTGCCTCGAGCGCGACCTGGTCGCCGCCGCGCGCGAGGCGCTCGCGGCGGGCGCGGCGTGCGCGCTCGAGTTCGACCTCACCGCCGACGCCGAGGCCTACTGGGGCACCGGCACCGGCTGCGCGGGCCGTGTCACCTTCCTGCTCGAGCCGCTCGACCCCGCGCGGCGCCGCGCGGCGATCGATCTGCTCGCCTCCGTCCTCGAGCGGCGCCGCGAAGCGCGCCTGGCGACCCTGATCCGACCCGGCAATCGCCCGCCCGCCGGCGGCGCCGGCGGCGAGCCCATAGCGCGTGCCGGCGATCGAATCGTCCTTTCCATAGAAGGGTCGACGGCGATTCGACCGCCGGTCGTATCCGACGCCGTGCCCGCCGAATCGAGTCCGTTCCTGGCGCTACCGGCGTCGCGGCCCGGCACGAGCGCTCCGCCAGGCTCGTCTTCCTTCCATGGAAGCTCTTCCTCAGCGCCGTGGATCTCGCCTGCGCGGCGGGCGCTCGAGGCCGTCGCGTCCGGTGCTGCGCTCGCGGTGGAGTTGCCCGGCGGCGAGTGGGTGCTGCTCGAATCGATCGTGCCGCCGGTGCACCTGCTCGTGGTCGGCGCCGAGCGCGACGCCCCCGCGCTGCTGCGAATGGCGCGCGAGCTGGGCTGGGCGGCGACCGTGGTCGAGCCGCGCCCGTCGCCGGCCGCCGAGGCGCGCGTCGCCGGGCTCGCGCGCTACGTCGCCGCGGCCCCGCGCGCCCTCGCCGGCGCCGGCGTCGAGCTCTCCGCGCGCACCGCGGCGCTGCTGGCCAGCCACCGCTACCTCGACGACCTCGCCTTCCTCGAGGAGCTCGCGGCGGCGCCGCTCGGCTACCTCGGCCTGCTCGGTCCCGTCCGGCGCCGCGAGCGGCTGCTCGACGACCTCGCGCGGCGCGCGCCGGAGGCCGCGGCGCGCGCGCGCCGCCTCGCGCGCGGGCCAGCCGGGCTGGCGCTCGGCGGCCGTTCGCCCGAGGAGGTCGCGCTCTCCGTGGTCGCCGAGATCCAGGCCGTCCTCTCCGGCGGCGGAGGACTCCCGCTCGGCGAACGCGCGAGCGCGCTCGAGCCGTGAGTCGCGTCGCCGGCATCCTGCTCGCCGCTGGGACGTCTTCGCGGCTCGGGCGCGAAAAGCAGAAGCTCTCAGCTGGAGGAAAGACCTTCCTGCGCGGCGTCGCAGAGTCGCTCGGCGCAGTGGCCTCTCCCCTGGTCGTCGTGCTGCCCGCCGAGCGGCCGGAGCTCGCCCGCGATCTCTCTGAGACACCGGCCGAGGTCGTGCTCAACGAACAGTCGAATCTGGGCATGGGCACGTCGCTCGCGCTCGCGGCGCGGGCGCTGCTCTCTCGGGCCGCGGCCCTCGACTTCGTGCTCGTCGCGCTGGTCGATCAGCCCTTGGTGAGCCGTGCGCTGTTCGAGGACCTGCTCGCGGCCGCCCGCGGGGCGCGAGGCTTCGCGGCCTGCGACTACGGCGCGGGCGCGTGGGGCGCACCCGCCTGCTTTCC
>JAFNAE010000042.1 GCA_017860005.1 Acidobacteriota bacterium
GCTCCACACCAACGCGGTCGAGCACGAGCAGTACGTGCTCGCCGGCCGCGCGCGGATCACGGTCGGCGACACGGTCCACGAGGTCGAAGCCGGCCACACTCTCTACATCCCCGCCGGCACGCCCCACTCCTACGAGGTTGTCGAAGCCCCGTTCGAGTTCCTCTGCGTCGTCCCCAACAGCCCCGACAAGATCGAGCTCGTCGGCACCACGTGCTGAGCTCTGCGCGTCCGCCTCGGGCGGCCGGCGTCAGGGTTGCGCCGGCTTGGACAGGAAGGTGCTCAGGCGCGCGACGAAGGCGTCTTCTTCCTCGACCTGGGGCAGGTGGCCGCTCTTCTCGAACACGGCGAGCTCGGAGCCGGGGATCGCGCGGTGGATCGCCCAGGCGACCGAGGGCGCGACGTTGAAGTCGTAGCGGCCGGTCACGACCAGGGCCGGGAAGCGAAACTGGCCGAGCTCCGGGTTGAGGTCGAAGCGCTGGAGGTCGCTCCAGACCGCGCGGTTGACCGCCTGGGTGTAGCGGAAGCCCTCGCGTCGCGCGCGCTCGCGGAACGCCTCGAGATGACGCGCGTCGTAGAAGAGCATCGAGAAGTACTCGTCGAGGTCCGCGGCGATCGCCTCCGGATCGCCGAGCTCGACCGCGAACGCCTTCTTCGCCTCGCTCGCCGTGACCTCCGGGTAGATCTTCTCGAACAGGAAGACGGTGTCCTGGATCTTCGGCGCCGCCGAGTCGACGATCACCAGGTGCGCGATCCGCTCCGGGTGGCGCGCCGCGTAGGCCATCACCAGGTAGCCGCCCCAGGAGTGGCCGAGCAGGTCGATGCGCTCGTAGCCGAGGTGCGCGCGCAGCGCCTCGAGGTCGGCGATCTGCTCGGCCAGCCCGCAGGGCTGGCCGGGCGCGAGCGGGCTCGAGCGCCCGTTGCCGCGCTGGTCGTAGAAGACGACCGGACGCCCCTCGCCGAGCCGGACGAAGGCGCCGGCGTGCAGGTAGGCGTGGTCGAACCCGGGCCCGCCATTGGCCAGGACGAGCGGCGTCCCGGGGCCGCCGCCGGTCACCTCGTACCAGATCCTCACCCCGCTCGTCTCGAACGTGGCGCCACGCTCCTCGGCGCACGCACCCGAGGTCGGGAGCAGCAGCGTGGCGACCGCCAGCACAACGAGAACCACCCGTCTCGTCATCGCGACCCCCTGGAGTGGAGCCTTCGCGTTGATGCTACGCCCTCCGCTTCTGGACTTGCTGAGGCTCAGCGCTGCTTGCGGATCAGCTGGCCCAGCGCCTCGCCGTCCGGGGCGAGCAGGCTCGCCACCCCTTCGGCATCGACGTCGGCGACGATGATGTCGCCGACCTCGGTGTTGACCGCGGCGAAGACGCCGTGCGCCTTCATCTTCGCGGTCTGGTAGCGGTTGTCCTCGGTCGGCGTGACGTAGTGCACCGAGTCGATCCGGTAGCGGTGGATCAGCCAGAGGTGGATCAGCGTCATCAGTCGCTTCTGGCGCAGCCCGGGATCGAACGTGTTCTGGTCGCGCACCGAGAGGATGTTGCGGCCGCGCCGGTCCTCGATCGCCGCGAAGATGATGTTGGCGAGCCGGGCGTCGCCGGGGCCGACGAGGGCGAGCTCGAGCAGCTCCGAGCCGGCGCGCACCGGCAGCAGCTGGACGCGCATCGGCGCCGCGATGCCGTAGTACCCGCTCCACAGCCGCAGCCACTCCTCGAGCAGCTTCTTGGGCACCTCGGTCTGGATCAGGTGCTGGTGCTGCGTCGAGCCCTTGCCCATCGCCATGGTGGTGGCGGTGCGACCCGAGCTGGCGGCGAGCGCGGCGTCGGAGCGCGGTCCGCCGACCAGGGTCTGCGGCGTCTTGTACGGCGACTCGACGAGACGGATCTTCCGCTGCAGGCGGGCGAGCGCCAGCATGCCGTCCTGCTGGAGCGCGGTGGCGAACTCCTCGGCGGCCACGCCGTCGATCTGGTGCCCGCCGTAGGTGATGAAGTTGAACACGAAGCCCATCCTGCCGAGCTCCTCGGGGAAGCGCCGCATCTCGTCCTCGCTCATGCCGGTCGAATCCCAGTTGAACGACGGCGAGAGGTTGTAGGCGAGCATCTTCTCGGGATGGATGGCGTGGATGGCGTCGGCGAACTGGCGCGCGTCGGCGAGATCGGCGGTCTTGGTCTCCATCCACAGCAGGTCGGCGAACGGAGCGGCGGCGAGCGACTTGGCGATCGCGTAGGGGATGCCGCCGCGGATCTGGTAGTAGCCCTCGGGCGTCCGGGCGTGCTCGCAGTCCCACACGATGCGCACCCCGAGAGCGCGCGCCTTCTCGCCCGCCGCCCACAGCGAGGCGCCGGCGGCGAAGCGCCGCCACTCCTCGACTCCCATCTCGAGCGGCTCGCCCTCGCTGGCGCGGAAGGCCAGCACGTCGGCCACCGCCTCGCCGTAAGTCCTGAGGCCGGCGCCGGCCTCCCATGTCTCGAGGAAGCGCGCCGCCACCTTCTCGAAGGCCGGCTCCACTGCGGCGCCGTCGCCGGCGCCCAGGGCGGCGGCGGCCGCCTCGACCTCGCGCGCGAGGCCGGTGCGCTCGAGCCAGGCGTCGGCCGACCGGTACTCCTCCTCGGCGACCGCGTAGAGCAGGTGGCCGTTGAGCTCGGCGACCCCGGCCCGGTGGAAGCGGCGCATCAGCGCCAGGTAGGCGGTCTTGTACGCCGGCTGCTGGACCTGCGTCGAACCGAGCAGGAACGGCTGATCGCGCTCGTCGCCGCGCCCGTCGATCAGGTTGGCCGCCTCGGCGTCGGTGCGCGCGACGAGGATCCCCGGCACGCGCATGACGTCGAGCTGGAAACGGGCGGCGTTGAGCCGCTTGATCTGCTCGTCGCAGGGCACCAGCACCTTGCCCCCCTGGTGGCCGCACTTCTTGGTGCCCGGCCGCTGATCCTCGATGTGGTAGCCGCTGACCCCGGCCTCGACGAAGCGGCGGATGAGGTTGCGCACGTGCGGGTCGCCGCCGTGCCCGGTGTCGGCGTCGGCGATGATGAACGGCCGGTAGTCGTGGACGGGCGTGGCGGCAAGCTGCTTCTCGCTCATGCGCGCGCGCAGGAACTGCTGATTGCGGTCGGCGGTGAGCAGGGCGCGCACCAGCACGGCGGCCTCGTCGGGAACCTGGGAGAGCGGATAGCTCGCCAGGTCCGGACCCGGGTCCTCGGCGGTCGAGCCCTTGGCCGAGGTGGCCCAGCCGCCCAGGTAGATGCCCTCGATGCCGAGTCTCTTGAGCGCCACCGCCTGGCCGGGGGAGTAGGGTCCGAAGGTGGTGATCGACCGGCGCTGAGCGAAGAGCTCGCGCAGCCGGGCGTGGAACGCGGCGGCGGCCTCGCGCGCCACCGTGTAGTCCTGCCGGATCGTGCCGCGCTGCTCGACCACCTGGCGCGCCGAGTGGAGGCGCACGATGCCCGCGAAGCGCGGGCTGACGAACCACTGCCGGGTCTCGAGGACTTCCTGCTCGAACGGGGTCATCTCGCCGCTCCTTCGTGCTCAGGCGGTGAAGTCGGGGTTCTCGGTCCGGCGCGTGCCGTCGCGGTCGTAGGCTTCGAAGTAGGCGGCGATCCGCTGCCGGGCGACCGCGAGGTCGTGGTTGTTCAGGTTGAGATTGAGCAGGTCGATGTACCAGGGCGCCTTGACCGGGTGACGCACGTAGGCCTCGACGATCGCGCGCGCGATCGGCAGCGTCGTGGTCTTGGAGCGCTCGTGCACGTCGCGGTCGCGCGCCGCGAGCAGCTTGCGGTGCTCCTCCTCGAGCAGGCGGCCGAAGAGCGCCTCGGAGAAGCGCTCCCCGGCGCGCGCGGCGGTCTCCGCGTCGTCGGCGGTGAGCCTCGCCCCCTTGTGCAGCCACTCCCAGAGGATGGAGAGGCGGATCTCGCCGGTGGCCATGTCCTCCATGAGATAGAGGACCTCGTCGTGGCCGAAGAAGTCGGCGGGCTTGAGCGCCGCGGCCTGGTAGCCCTCGCCGAAGGCGTTGCCGTACTGCAGGGCGACCGAGAGCAGGTCGCGCGCGCCCCGCACGGTGCGCGGCGCCGGCTCGAGCAGCCGCAGGCCGGCGGCGTCCCGCTCGCCGTAGGTGAGCGGGGGGAACGTCCGTCCGAGCTGGTTGACCTCGCCCGCCCGCTCCCAGACCGGGCGCACGATGTGGACCATCTTCCAGTGCGCGACCCACTTGCCGCTCGCCCCCTCGCGCTGCTCGCGCTCGGCGCCCGCCACCGCGCGGCGCATCGCCGCGGCGACGCCCTCCTCGGTGCCGACCGGGATGTTGGTCTCCATGCCGCCCTGCCAGAGCGCGCAGCGGCCGTTGCGGTCGGGCGTGTTGACCGCCCGCCGCACGCGGTCCTCGTAGACCCGCATGTAGCCGTAGGTCATGGTGATGGCGTCGATGTCGGGATTGACGAACTCCGGATCCCAGGCGAGCGCGTCGGAGACGCTGTTGATGTAGTCCCAGCGGCCGGTGTTGAAGCCGACGAAGTGCGGCGCCAGCGCGGCGCGGATCTCCATGAGCTGGAACGACGCCTCGACCTGCTCGACCAGCACGTAGACCTTGAGCGTGCCGGGCGGCAGCCCGAGGTGGCGCTCGAGCGCGCCGAGCAGGTCGTGCCACAGCGCCGCCTCGCCGGCGGTCTGGATCTTGGGCAGGTAGAGAACCACCGAGCGGCCCTCGCCGCGCAGCTGCGCCTGGTTGGCGACGACGTAGAGGCAGAGGTCGACGATCGATGCCGCGAAACCGCGCCCGCCCGTCTCGCGCACGTGGCGGTCGTCGAGGTGCAGTCCGCGGGCGCGGAAGATGCGCGTCGTGAAGGCGAGCTGCCGGCGCCAGTCGGCGACGATCTCGCGCCCGAAGAAGCCGCGCGCCCAGGCGTTCATCTCGCCGGCCACGCGCTCGGCCACGGACAGGAACGCCGCGTCGGAGGCGAACGCCAGTCGCAGGTTGCGCTGGTTGTCGAGCGACATCGTCCCGACCTGTCCCAGGGCGTCCTCGCCGTCGAACATCCAGCCGTCGGCGCCCGAGAGCAACGCGTAGGCGACGTTGCGCAGCCCCGCCTCCAGCCCGGCGCGCGGCTTGGTGCCCGGCCCGGTGCCCTGGATCCACTGCCGCTCGAGATCGGGCGGGATCTCGCCGCCGTCGAACTCGCCGGCGCGCGCCGCGCGCACGGTGAGCGAGGTGCCGGGGAGGACGGCGTCCGGGTCGGGGAACTCGATCGGGCGCCGCCGCGCGGCGCGCTCGCGGCGCCGCGCGGCGCGCTCCTCCAGCAGGCGGCGGCGCTCGCCGTTGAACGGCGCCAGCACCTCCAGCGCCGCCCTCGCCTCGGCGGTGAAGACGTCGGGGTACGCCGACAGGACGTCGTCGCGGTACTCGAGCGTGCGGGCCATCGCGCTCCCTCCACAGGGTCCCGGGCACCGTCCGGGAGACGACCGACGCCCCATTGTCGCACTGCGGCATCGAACTTCGAGCCGGGCCGGAAGGAGGGCTATCCCCGCACGCTCCAGCCCCGGGCCGCGAGCAGGTCGCGCAGGCGGCCGCGGTGGTCGCCCTGGAGCTCGACCGCGGTCTCGTCGTGGCTGCCGCCCGTGCCGCAGGCGCGCTTGAGCTCGGCGGCGAGCGCGGCCAGGAACTCCCGGTTGCGCGGCAGGCCGTCGACCACGGTGACGGACTTGCCGCCGCGCCCCTTCTTCTCGAGACGCAGCCGGACCGTGACCTTCTCCGGCACCTCCTGCTCGAGCCGTGCGCTGCAGCGGCAGTCGGCGACCGGCCAGCCGCACTTCGGACAGACCCGCCCGGTGGCGGTGGAGTAGACGGTGCGGGACGGCGCGCGCCCGGTCACGGTGCGAGCATAGAGAAGGGGCGCGCGACGCGGAAGCTCGGCGCCGCTGCCCGGGAGGGCCGGGACGACGGTCAGTAGTTGGTTTCGTCGAGCGGGACGAGCGGTTCCTCGATCTCGTCCTCGTCGTCGGCGCAGCCCGCCGTCGCCTTGTCGAGCGAGGTGGCGATCCAGCCCAGGAAGCCGGCCTCGCCGCGGGCGACCTTGAAGCCGAGGATCTCGGGCAGCTCGTAGCTGTGGAGCTCGCGGATCGCGCTCTCGACCGCGGCGTACTCGTGGTCCTCGGTCTTGATCACCAGCATGAACTCGCTGTCGCGGCAGACCTTGCCCTGCCAGCGGTAGACCGAACGGACGCCGGGCACGATGTTGACGCACGCGGCGTGGCGGCGGCACACCAACTCGCGCGCGATCAGGTTGGCCTGCTCTTCGTTGCCGACGGTGGTGACGACGACCAGCGCACCCACGATCCGACAAGTTATGCCACCGTGCCGCCCGAGTCAAACCGCGCTGCGGCAACTCGCGCCTCGCCCTAGCGCCAGGTCTCGTGCACGGCGTCGTAGCGGAGGATCCGCGCGCGCGCGGTGGCGCTGGCGACGCGCACCACCGCGAGGTGGTGCGCGCCGTCGGTGACGAAGACCGACCCCGGGGTCGATCCGGTGAGCGGCCCGAAGGAGGCGATGTCGGAGCGGTTGAATCGGATCGGGTCGTCGAGCCGGTCGAGCCGGCGGCGGGAATCGGCGGGATCGCGCGGCGGCCTCCCGGGCGGGAAGCCGAAGCGCACCCGGCGTCCGAAGTGGGCGAGGGTGCGGACGGGAGCCGCGAGCGGATCGACCCCGGAGTCGATGTCGTCGGTGCGCACGCCGTCGCCGTCGCCGTCCCGGTAGAGACCCCAGCGGACCTGGCCGCCGGGCCCGGTGCGGAACTTGACGCCGACGTGGACGGCGTGGGTGGCGGCGAAGGCGCGCGCCAGGCGCAGCGCCGACTGGACCTCCCCGGCCGCGAGGCGCACCTCGAGGCCGGCCGCCGCCGAAGCGAGCGGCGGCGTGGCGATGCCGATCAGGGCCGCGGCGACCGCGACCGTGACGATCAACTCGACCAGCTGGAAGCCCGCGTCGGCGCCGCGCATGGCTCGCTTCGCGCGCCTCAGTCCAGCTCCGCCGCACCCGGCTTCTTGCCCGGGCGCGGCGAGGGGACGTCCTGCTTGAGCGTGGTCGCGCCGGAGACGGTGAGGTACGGGCGCAGCCGCTCGAGGCTCTTCTCGCCGATGCCGCGCACCAGCATCAGGTCCTCGACGGCGCGGAAGCTGCCATTCTTCTCGCGGTGGTCGACGATGCGCTGCGCGACCGTGGCGCCGATGCCGGGCAGGCGCGCGAGCTCGACCGCCGTCGCGGTGTTGAGGTTGACGACGCCGGCCGCCGGCGCGTCGGCCGCGTGCGCGGGCGCGGCGGTGACGACGAGGGCGAGGAGGGCGAGGACGGCGGCGAAGCGGGTGCGGAAGTGGGTCATGCGGAGGCTCCTTTCCGTTCGACTGCGTGGGCTTGCGACCCGGCGGCGGACGCGCGCCGCGGCCGGGGCCCTGCGGGTTCCTGATCTGGCGGACGGCGGCGGGGTCGCTGGTTGCGGGTCGCCTCCTCTCTCCGGGCCGCGTCATTGCGGTCCCGTCCCGGCTCCAGGACAAGGCCCCTGCCAGGCCGGGGAGAAGAGCGTAAGTGTTGGAGAGAAAAGGGTTGTTTCGTTCTGCCGGGGCCGCCGGGGAACTCCGCGCGGCAAGCGGGACGGCGCCGGCGCGCGCCGGCGCCGGCGCCGACCTCGTCTGCGCCCCGCCCGCGCGCGGCGTGCGCGCGCCGACAAGCGAACTGGTCGCGCGCCGTTTCCCAGGACGGATCCGCTAAGCTCACCGACCCATGACTGCGGCCGCCGCTCGTTCGACCCTGCGCGAGTACCTCGAGGCCCTGCTCATCGCCGGCCTCTTCCTCGGCTTCACGAACACCTTCCTGGTCAAGACCTTCTTCATCCCGAGCGGATCGATGGAGGACACCCTGCTGGTGGGCGACCACCTGTTCGTGAACCGCTTCGTCTTCGGCGCCGCACCGAGCGCCCTCGAGCGCGCGCTGCTGCCCGAGCGCGCGCCGCGACGCGGGGACATCGTGATCTTCCGCAGCCCCGAGCGGCCGACGGTCGACCTGGTCAAGCGTCTGGTCGGTCTGCCGGGCGACACGCTGCGCATCGTCGACAAGCAGCTCTACGTCAACGGCGAGCGCATGGCGGACGGCGGCTACGTCGTCCACAAGGACCCGCACACCTATCCGAACCGGCCCTTCCTCGACGACCAGCGGCGGCTGCGCGACAACTTCGGGCCGGTCACGGTGCCGGCGGGCCACTATTTCTGCATGGGCGACAACCGCGACCTGTCCTACGACTCGCGCTTCTGGGGGCCGGTGCCCAGCCGGTACCTCAAGGGGCGCGCCTTCGTCATCTACTGGTCCTACGGCGGCGGCACCTCGGACGGCACCTGGCGCGGCTGGCGAGACAAGCTGGCCGGCCTCGCCCGCACCGCCGCCGGGTTCCTGACCCGGACCCGGTGGTCGCGCACCCTGCACCTGCCGAGCTGACGCGCGCGGCGCGCGCACGGCGGGGCGTGCGCGCCGCGCTCGCCGCCGTGCTGGCCGCGCTCTTCTGCCGCGCCTTCGTGCTCGAGATCCGAGTCGTCGCCGGCGATTCGATGACCCCGGCGCTGCTCGCGGGCGATCGCGTGCTGGTCGACCGGCTCGTCTATCGGGGCGCCGGCGCGCTCGCCGGGCTGCTGCCGGTGCGCGACGTGCGTCCGGGCGACGTCGTGCTCTTCCACTCGCCCGAGGACCGCCGCACCGCCCTGCTCAAGCGTTGCGTGGGGGTGCCGGGGGATTCCGTTCCGGGCGGGTCGATTCCCGCCGGCGCGCTCTACTTGGTCGGCGACCGGCGCCAGGATTCGCGCGACTCGCGCGCCTTCGGCCCGGTCGCGCGCGGCGCGGTGATCGGCCGCGCCGTGGCCGTGCTCGGCTCCTTCGCCCCCGGCGACGGCCCGCGCTGGTCGCGCTTCCTGAGCAGCGTGGAGTAGACTCGCGCCGATCTCGAGGGCAGCCAGGAGGGACCATGACGCGGAGTCGCGCGCAGGCGGGAGATGGAAAGGTCGGTTGCATCCTGTGGGCGCTGGTGGTCGCGCTCGGCGCGTTGATCGCCTTCAAGACGATCCCGGTCAAGATCGCCAGCTCCGAGCTCTACGACTTCATGGTCGAGCAGGCCAAGTGGGCCGGCAGCACGTCGCCGGAGACCATCCAGAAGCGCATCGTGGCCAGGGCGCAGGAGCTCAAGCTCCCGGTCGACCCCAAGAAGGTCGAGGCGCAGCGCTACGGCGACAACATCCGGATGCGCGCGGTGTTCACGGTGCCGGTCGAGTTCCCGGGCTACACCTACATCTGGAACTTCGACCTCCAGGTCGACCGGCCCATCTACATCTTCTAGCCCGCCGCCGCGCGGGCGAGCTCGGCGGCGAGCGCCGCGAGCGCCGCGTCCGGATCGGGCGCGCCGGTCAGCGGCCGGCCGACGACCAGCAGGTCGGCCCCCGCGGCGAGCGCCGCCGCGGGGGTCGCGGTGCGTTTCTGGTCGCCGGCCTCGGCACCCGCCGGGCGGATGCCGGGCGTCACCAGCAGGAACGGCCGCGGCAGGACGGGGCGCAGCGCCGCGAGCTCGCGCGGCGAGCAGACCACGCCGGCGCAGCCGGCCTCGCGCGCCAGGCGCGCCCAGGCCAGCGCGCGCTCGGCGGCCGTGCCGGGCAGGTCGAGCCGGGCGAGCTCGGCGGCGTCGAGATGGGTGAGCACGGTCACGGCGAGCACGCCGAGGCGTCCGCCGGCGGCGCGGACCGCGGCTTCGAGCATCGCCGGGCCCCCGCCCGCGTGCACGGTCAGGAAATCGGCGCCGAGCTCGAGCGCCGAGGCGACCGCCCCCGCCACCGTGTTCGGGATGTCGTGGAGCTTGAGGTCGAGGAAGACCCGGCCCCCGGCGCGGCGGGCGGCCTCGACCGCAGCCGGACCGAAGCGCACGAACGCCTCGAGCCCGACCTTGAGCACCCCCACGCGCGGGCCGAAGAACGCCGCCCAGCGCTCGAACGTCTCGCGCTCGGCGGTGTCGAGCGCAACCGCTACCGGCTCGATCCGGCTCATTTCGGACTCTCCCAGGGACGCACGGCTCCCACCAGCTCGCCGACGCTCGCCACCCCCAGCTCGCCCAGACGGGCGGCGAGCCCGTCGACCAGCCGCTCCGCGGCGCGCGGGTCCCGGAACAGCGCCGTGCCGACCTGCACCGCCGAGGCGCCGGCGAGCAGGAACTCGACCACGTCGTCCACCGTCTCGATGCCGCCGATGCCGATCACCGGCAGGCCGACCTGGCGCGCGACGTCGAAGACGATGCGCACCGCGATCGGCCGGATCGCGGGCCCCGACAGACCGCCGCGATTCGTGCGCAGCCGGGGCCGGCGCGTCCAGGGGTCGATCGACATGCCGAGCACGGTGTTGATCGCCGACAGGATGTCGGCGCCGCCCTCGCGCGCCGCCTCGGCGAGCGCGACCGGCGCACCCGAGTTCGGCGACAGCTTCACCGCGATCGGCTTGGCCGTGGCTCGTCGCACGCTCGCCACCAGGCGCGCGAGCACCTCCGGGTCGTGGCCGAACTCGATGCCGCCCTTCCTGACGTTGGGACAGGAGACGTTGAGCTCGACCGCCGCGATGCCCGGGTACGGGTCGACGCGCTCCGCCAGTCGCGCGTAGTCGTCGAACTCGTAGCCGAACAGATTGACCAGGACCCGCGCCGGAAAGCGCTCGAGCCGCGGCAGCACTTCGGCCAGGAAGCGCTCGATGCCGATGTTCTGGAGCCCGATCGAGTTGAGCATGCCGCCGCGCGTCTCGGCGACACGCGGCGGCGGATTGCCGGCGAGCGGCTCGAGCGAGAGCCCCTTGGTCACGATGCCGCCCAGCCGCCCGAGGTCGCTCAGGTGCGCGAACTCGAGGCCGTAGCCGAACGTGCCCGACGCGGTGAGGATCGGATTGGGCAGCTCGAGAGCGCCCAGGCGGACCGCCAGCGCGGGCGCGCTCACCAGCGCACCTCGTCGAGCCGGAACACCGGGCCGTCCTGGCAACAGAGCGCGAAGCGGCCGGAGACGTGGGGCACCGCGCAGCCCAGGCAGGCGCCGAAGCCGCAGCCCATCTCGGTCTCGAGCGCGGCCTCGCCCGGCATGCCGCGCTCGGCCGACAGGCGCGCCAGCGCGGCGAGCATCGGCATCGGACCGCAGGAGTAGGTCGCGCGGTAGGCGCGGCCGGCGTCGAGCTCGGCGGCGAGCGCCTCGGTGACGCGCCCGCGGAAGCCCTCGGAGCCGTCTTCGGTGGCCACCACCAGCCGGCCGCCGGCAGCCTGCGCCGCGCGCGCGAAGTCGTCGCGCCGGGGCAGGTCGGCGGCGCTCCGGCCGCCGTAGAAGAAGTCGAAGCGGACGCCGCGCGCGGCCAGCCGCCGGCTGGCGAGCAGGAGCGGCGCCGAGCCGACGCCACCCGCGACCAGGGCCACGGGCCCCGCCTCCGGCAGGTCGAAGCCGCGCCCGAGCGGACCGAGCAGCGCGCGCCGGGTGCCGCGCCCGAGCTCCGCCATCGCGCGCGTCCCGCGCCCGACGACCTTGGCGAGCAGCTCGATCACGACGACGTCGCCGCGCTTGCTAACATCGGCCACCGAGAACGCGCGCCGCAGGTAGGGTTCGAGTCCGCCGGTGGTCTCGAGCATGACGAACTGCCCGGCGGTCACCTCGGCGTAGACGTCCGGGACTTCGAGGACGAGCGTGAAGTAGGGGAGCGGATGCGGCACGACTTCGACGACTCGGGCCACCGCATCGCGCGCAACGATCATCCGGAACGGAAACTCTAGCAGAGACCCTCGTGAGCCGACGCGCGCGCGCCGCCGACTGGATCCTGCCGCTGGTGCCGGCGCTGCTGGTCGGCGCCCACCTGACCGGGCTGCTCTTCTTCCTCAACCCGCACCTGCCGGTCTCGTGGCCGGCGCTGGTGCGCGGCAGCGCGTTCTACGGCGCGCTCTTCGCGCCGCCCTCGGTCGCGTTCCACCTCGTGCTCGCACGCCGGCGCCGGGTTCCGGTGGCTCGCCTGCTGCCGTGGACGCTGACCGCGGTGATCGCGGCCGGGGCGCTCGCCGACTGGGTGCACGCCTCGATCTACTCGTTCTTCCTGCCGCGCGGCATCGACGTGCAGCTGATCAAGACCGCGCTCTGGCTCACGTTCGGGGGCGTGCTCGCCTTCTACACCGCCCTGCTCCACACCATTCACCGCCGCCGCTACGGCGCGCGCAGCCGGCTCCTGCTCGCGCTGGTCACGCTCGGCACCGTCTACGCCATGTTCGACCGCCGCGCGAGCTTCCGCCCGCCCCCCGCCGGATCTCCGCGGCCGCTCGCGGTGGAGAGCGAGGCGGCGCCCCTCACCGTGGTCGTCGAGCTGCCGGGCGCGACCCTCGATGCGCTGCTGCCGCTCGCCGAACAGGGCAAGCTGCCGGCGGTCGCCGCGCTGCTCGACCACGGCGCCGCCGCGCGCCTCGCCGGCTTCGCGCCGGTCGAGACGACCGCCCTGGGGGCGAGCTGGGCGACCGCCAAGCTCCCCTTCGAGCACGGCCTGACCGGCGCGCGCGTGTTCACGTCCGGTGCGCTCGGCAGTGCGGCGCTGCTGCGGCTGCTGCCGGTCGGGGTCGGCTTCGAGCGCTGGGGACTGGTCGGCGGCGGCGCGCGGCCGATCGGCGCCGCCGAGCGCACCGCGCTGCCGGTGTGGGAGATCCTGGCGCGCGCGGGCCGGCGCGTGGCGCTCGGGGGCTATCCCCCGGCGCTCGCCACCGAGGTCGAGACGCTCACGCCGGTCGCGGCGCCGCTGGCCCGGTTGCGCGCCGAGCAGGCGCTCGCCGAGAGCGGCTGGTCGCACCTCGCCGCCGCGCTCGCCGAGGACCGCCGGCTGGCCGCCGCGGTGCGGGCGCGCCTCGCGGGGGACGCTCCGCCCCAGGTCCTGTTCGTGCGCCTGGGGGGGCTCGAGACGGCGTCGCTCGCGACCTTCGGCGGCTTCCTGCGCGCGGAGTTCGAAGGCTCGCGCGCGGGCGAGTCGCGGCGCGCGGCCGACGCCCTGACCACCTATCTCGCCGGCCTCGACGCCGAGCTCGCCGCGCTCTGGGAGAGCCTGCCACCGCCGCGCCTGCTGGTGGTCAGCTCGGCGTGGGGCGTCGCCGGACCCTCCGGCGTCACCCGCATCTGGCGCGAGCTCGGCGCCTCGCGGCGCACCGGCGGCACCCTCGGCGGCCCGCCGGACGGCGCCCTGCTGCTGCGCGGCGACGGCGTGCGCCTGGGCGTCCACCTGCCGGCGGCGCGCGTCCTCGACGTGGCGCCGACCCTGCTCTACGCGCTCGACCTGCCGCTCGCCCGCGACTTCGACGGGCGGGTCCTGGCCGAGGCGTTCGAGCCGGCGCTGCTGCAGCGCCGCGCGCTCGCCTTCGTGCCCAGCTACGAGGGCCTGCCCGCCAATCCGCTCAGCCGCGCGCCGGGCGCGCCATGAGCAGCTCGTAGAGCCGGATCAGCTCCTCCTCGGCGTGGAAGTGGATGCGGATGGTGCCGCCCTTGCCGCGGCGCTCGATCTCGACGCGCGTCTGCAGGCGCTGGGTGAGCCGCTCGGCCGCAGCGGCCGCGTTCGGCTCCGCCGGCGACTTGCGGCGCCGCTTGCCCGCGGCCCCGGCGGCGAGCGCCTCGAGCGCGCGCGCCGGCAGGCCCTGGCGCGCGGCGCGCTCGGCCAGCCGCTCGATCGCCGCCGGGTCCTCGAGCGCCAGCAGCGCGCGCGCCTGGCCGGCCGAGAGCTGCCCGGCGCGCAGCAGGTCGAGCACGGACGGCGGCAGCTTGAGCAGACGCAGCGTGTTCGAAACCGCGGCGCGGGTCTTGCCGACGCGCTCGGCGATCTCGTCGTGCGAGAGCGCGAAGCTCTCCGCCAGGGTCCGGTAGGCCTCGGCCTCTTCGACCGGGTTCAGGTCGGCGCGCTGGAGGTTCTCGACCAGGGCGAGCTCCAGCTGCTGGCGGTCGTCGCGCACCTGACGCACCACGACCGGCACCGAGGCGAGGCCCGCCCGCTGCGCCGCTCGCCACCGGCGCTCTCCCGCGATAATCGTGTAAGTGTTTGAGCCAGTTGAGGTTACAACGATCGGCTGGATCATGCCCTGGGCCCGGATCGAGGCCGCGAGCTCGTCGATGCCGGCGTCGTCGAAGCGACTCCGGGGCTGGAATCGGTTGGGGACCAGCTGCGCCAGGGGCACCGTCCGGACCCCCTCCCCGGGCTCCTGCCTGGGGGGCAACAGCGCCGAGAGACCGCGTCCGAGCCCTCGCTTCTTCTCGCTCATCGCTCTCTTCCCGCGAGCTCGCGCGCCAGGGCGAGGTAGGCCTCGGCACCGCGGCTCTTGATGTCGTATTGCAGGATGGGCCGGCCGTGGCTGGGGGCCTCGGCCAAGCGGACGTTGCGCGGCACCACCGTGCGGAAGACGGCGTCCCCGAAATGCGCGCGGACCTCGGCTTCGACGTCGCGCGTCAGCTTCATCCGGTCGTCGTACATGGTGAGCAGGATGCCGTCGATGCCGAGGCCGGCGTTGAGAGCGTCGGCGATCCGGCCCACCGTAGCGACGAGCTCGGACAGGCCCTCGAGCGCGAAGTACTCGCACTGGAGCGGCACCAGCACCGAGTCCGCGGCCACCAGGGCGAGCACCGTCAGGTGCCCGAGGGAGGGTGGGCAGTCGAGGAACACGACTTCGTAGCCACCGACCGCCGGGGCGAGTCGCTCCTCGAGCCTTCGTTCCCAGCCTGCGAGCCCGACGAATTCGACCTCGACGCCGACCAGGTCCCGTTCGGCGGGCAGCAGGTCGAGGTTCGGGAAGCCGCTGGGGCGGATCGCGGCCGCCGCGGCCACGTCCCCGGTCAGGACGTGGTAGAGGTGCGGCGGGCTGGCCTGGGCGCCGAGGCCCCGGGTGGCGTTGCCCTGCGGGTCGCAGTCGACCAGCAGCACGCGCCGGTCGAGCGCCGCGAGCGCGGCGGCGAGGTTGATCGCGGTGGTCGTCTTGCCGACTCCGCCTTTCTGGTTCGCGACCGCATAGATCGTGGTCATCGCTTCCCTCGGAGCCGGAACTCGCGCAGGAACCGGGCGCGGCTGCCGGCCAGCCGCTCGACACGCCCCGCCTCGAACTCGGCCGGTAGCTCGGGCGCCATCTCCCCGGACCAGGCCAGGAGGACCGCTCCCGGCGCCAGGCGCTCGGCGAGCGCGGACCAGACGGCGGGCTCGAGGCGCAGCGCCCGCACGGTGACGACCGAGACCTCGGCCGGGAGCTCGTCGAGGGCGCCGGGCGCGACTCTAGCACCCAGGATCCGCACCCCCACTCCGCCGCGACGCGCCGCGGCCGCGAGGAAGGCGCGCCGCCGTTCGCGCGGCTCGACCAGCGTGACCTCGAGATCGTCCCGGGCGGCGGCGAGCACCAGCCCCGGAAACCCAGCGCCCGAACCGAGGTCGAGCAGGCGGCGCGGACCCGAAGCCAGCCAGGGGAGGGCCGCGAGAGACTCGCCGAAGTGCCGCTCCGGGACCTCGTCGGCGGTCCCGGGGCCGATGAGGTCGACCCGGGGCGCCCACCGGCGCAGTTCTTCGAAGTGCGCCCAGTGCGCGTTCCGGGCCCGGGCTGCGAGTGCCCCGGCCGGTGCGATCCGGGCGAGCCGCGCCTCGAATTCCGGGCGGGAGAGGGGAGGGATCGCAGTCACGAGGCGCCATCCTAGCTCCCCGGCCCCACGCACCCGGCACGTTTCACGCGGAACTTGACGGTGAAACAACCTCCCGCTAGTGTCCCGGGAAACCCGACGGTGAAACGCCATGCGCGAAACCTCCGAATTCGAACAGGGGCTCCTGGTCGGCCTGCTCATCGGCGAGGGTCACTTCGGCGGCGACGGCCGCCAGGCGCAGGTGACCCTGCGCATGCACACCGACCACGAGGCGCTCTTCCGCTGGCTGGTCGAGCGCTTCCCGGGCGGGCGGCTGTACGGCCCCTACCACCACGGGGGTCGCTCGTACTTCCAGTGGATGGCACGCGGTGAGTTCCTGCGCGAGCAGCTCGTGCCGCTGCTCGAGGCGCGCCTCACGCCCGAGCTGGACGCTCGCGCCTGGCGACGGTACCGCGAGATGGTGCGCCGCTACGGCCTGTCCTGACCGGTGCCGCCGGGCGCCGGGACGATGCGCAGGCGCTTGAGCAGCCCGGTGCCGACGCTCTCGGTCGAGATCCCCGGCCGGTCGGCGAGCTCGAGATGGACGATCCGCCGCTCCCCGGGATCGAGCGGGCCGAGCAGCTCCTCGCGCCCGCTCGCCAGCACGCGCTCGGCGCCGGCCCGCGCCTCGGCGCGCAGCTCCTGCTCGCGCTCTGCGCGCAGGCCGGCGCCCTCGAGCCGCACCCGGACGAGCTTGCCGGAGAGCTGGCGCGCGGCGCGCGGCAGCAGGTGCTCGAGGTGATCGAGGAAGGGGAGGCCGAGGGCGGGAAGCCGCCCTTCGTCGGGACCGGCGAGCTCGACCTCGAGCCGCTCGGGCGTGAGCCGCGCGCGCGCCACCAGGTCGAGGCCCGCGAGCCGGAGCAGCCGGCGCGCGGCCTCGGCCACCGCGAGCGCGCTCTCCTCGTCGGGCGCGTGCCAGGGCTCGGCCTCCGGCTCGTGCGCGTGCGGGCGGCGCGTCGGCGCGCGGCGGACATCTTGCTGCTGCGCCGCGTGGGGCTCACGCCGGCGGCCGGGCTCGGCGCCGCCGGCGTCGCGGCGCGGGGCGGGGGAGTGCGGTGGGCGCTCCTCGCGCGCGCGCGCGCGCAAGGAGCTGGCCTCTCCCGCCGCCTCCACCGCGGCGCTCGCCGCTGTCCCGGCCGGCCGGCGGGGGGCTTCGGGATCGACCTCGATCACCACCGGCCGCCGCACCTTGATGAACCCGTGCCGCTTCTCGCGCACGCGGTAGCCGAGCTCGCCCGGCTCGACGCCGTACCAGCGCGCCGCGGCGGCGAGCGCCTGGGTCAGGGTGTGTCCCCAGAAGAAGCGCCGTGCCCGCTCGCTCACGCCTTGCGCCCTCCCTTGGCCGGTGCCGGTACGGCGCCTTCGGGGTGATGGTCCTTGAACGAGTTGTAGAGCATCTGCTGGACGATCGACCAGAGGTTGTTGGTCAGCCAGTAGAGCACCAGCCCGGACGCGAACCAGAGCGAGAAGAAGGTGAAGACGACCGGCATCGCCTGGATGATCTTGCGCTGCACCGGGTCCGGGGGCGGCGGCGTCATGCGCTGCTGGACCACCTGGGAGACGCCCATCAGGATGGGCAGCACGAAGTAGGGGTCGTGCTCGGACAGGTCCTTGATCCAGCCGATCCACGGCGCGTTCCACAGCTCCACGGTGGTCGACAGCAGGGTGTAGAAGGCGAAGAAGATCGGCAGCTGGACCAGGATCGGCAGGCAGCCGCCGGCCGGGTTGGCGCCCTCCTGGCGGTAGAGCCCCATGATCTCCTCGTTCATCTGGCGCTGCGCCTCGGGATTGAACCGCCCCTGCTTGTCGCGCAGCTTGCCGCGCCA
>JAFNAE010000298.1 GCA_017860005.1 Acidobacteriota bacterium
TGCCATCAAAATCAGAACCCAGCCGCGCTTCACGGCGATCTCGAGCGACGCTATTGTCATCTATGGACACTTTTGTTACTTTGTCACTGGTTGTCTGAAGCGAAGGTCCGGAGCGAGCCCGATGAAGCTGCTGGTCAAAGACGCCGCCCGCCTGCTCGACGTCTCCGAGAAGACGATCTACCGCTGGATCAAGCAGGGGTCGATCCCGGCCTATCGCCTCAACGAGCAGTACCGCTTCAACCGCGCCGAGCTGCTCGAGTGGGCGACCGCGCGCCGGATCCCGATCTCTCCGGAGATCTTCCGCGAGGAGGAGTCCGAGCAGGCCTCGCTGCCCGACTTCAGCGAAGCGCTGCGCGCCGGCGGGGTCCACTACCGGATCGGCGGCAGCGACAAGGCGAGCGTCCTGCACGCGGTCGTCGAGTCGATGCGCCTGCCGGCGGAGGTCGACCGTGAGTTCCTCTACGAAGTGCTGCTGGCGCGCGAGGCGCTCGGCTCGACCGCGATCGGCGACGGCGTCGCGATCCCGCACGTGCGCAACCCGGTGATCCTCCATCTCGAGCGTCCGCTGGTCACGCTCTGCTTCCTCGAGCGGCCGGTCGACTTCGGCGCGCTCGACGGCCAGCCGGTCGACACCCTCTTCACGCTGATCAGCCCGACCGTGCGCGCCCATCTCCACCTGCTGTCGCGGCTCTCTTTCGCCCTGCGCGACCCCGCCTTCAAGCAGGCGGTTCTCGGCCAGGCGGCGCGTGAGGAGATCCTCGCCGCGGCCGAGCGGGCCGACCACGACCGGACCCGGGCGGTGACCGCACGCCCATGACGCCCCCGGCCGGCGACCCCGCGGCGCTCGACGCCCTGCTCTGGATGGCGGGCGCGGGCGCCGTGCTGGCGCTCTCCGGCGTCCCCGGGCTCTTCGGTCGCCGGCGCTCGCCCTGGGGGGACCGCCTGGCGACCGCGCTCACTGTCGCCGCCTGCCTCGCCGGCCTGGCCGGCGCGCTGCCCCTGCTGACCGCGCCGGGCAGCGCGGCGATCGAGCTCCCGTCGCCGCTGCCCGGCTTGCGCTCGGCGCTCGGCGCCGACGCGCTCACCGGCTGGTTCGCGGTGCCGGTCTTCCTGGTCGGCGCGCTCGCCTCGGTCTACGGCGCGGCCTACTGGCCGGCGCGCCGCCACCCGCGCCACTCGCGCCGCCTCCGGCTCGGCTACGGCCTGCTGCTCGCGAGCCTCGTCTTCATCCTGCTCGCGCGCGACGGCGCCTCCTTCCTGCTGGCGTGGGAGGGAATGGCGCTCAGCAACTTCTTCGTGATCACCACCGAGGAGAACACGCCGGCGGTGCGCCATGCCGGCTGGCTGTACCTGCTCTACAGCCACGTCACCATCCTCGCGCTCTTCGCCTTCTTCACGCTCCAGCAGCAGGCGGGCGGCTCGCTCGCCTTCGCCGCGCTGCCGGCCGCGGCCACGACGGGCGCGGGTACGGCGCTCTTCCTGCTCGCGCTGCTGGCGTTCGGGATCAAGGCGGGGGCGATGCCGCTGCACTCCTGGCTGCCCGCGGCGCACGCCGCCGCGCCCAGCCACGTCTCCGCGCTGATGTCCGGCGTCGTCATCAAGATGGGCATCTACGGCCTGGTGCGGGTCACCGGGCTGATCGCCGCGCCGCCGCTCGCCTGGGGTCTCGCGATCCTCGCGCTGGGCGCGGTCGCGGCCTTCTTCGGCGTGGTCTTCGCGCTCGCCCAGCACGACCTGAAGCGGCTGCTCGCCTTCCACTCGATCGAGAACATCGGGATCATCCTGCTCGGTCTCGGCCTGGCGCTCGCCGGCCGCGCGACCGGGCGCGCCGACTGGGTCCTGCTCGGCATGGCCGGCTGCCTGTTCCACGTCTGGAACCACGCCCTGTTCAAGTCGCTCCTCTTCCTCGGCGCCGGCGCCGTCGTCCACGCGACCGGCACCCGCGACCTCGAGCAGCTGGGCGGACTCGCCCGCCGCATGCCCGCCACCGCCGCCCTCTTCCTCGCCGGCGCGGTCGCCATCTGCGGGCTGCCCCCCTTCAACGGCTTCGCCAGCGAGCTCGTCGTCTATCTCGGCCTCGCCCGCGCCGCCGTCGCTCCCGGCGCCGCCTGGGCCGCGCTGCCCGCGCCGCTGCTCGCCGCCACCGGCGCGCTCGCCGTCGCCTGTTTCGTCAAGGTGGTCGGCGTCGTCTTCCTCGGCACGCCCCGCTCGGCCGCCGCCGAAGCCGCCCACGAGGCGCCCGGCCTCATGCGCGCGTCGATGGCCGCGCTCGCCGCCGCCTGCGCCCTGCTCGGTTTCGCGCCCGGCCTGGTCGCTCCCGCCCTCGAGCGCGCCACCGCGGTCTGGACCGGCGCGCCGCTCGAAGGCCAGCCGCTCGCCGCCCTCGTCCCCTTCGGCTGGGTCAGCGCCGGCGCCCTCGCGCTCGTCGTCGCCCTCGCGCTGCTGCTGCTCGCCCTGCGCCCGCTCGGCCGGCGCGCGCGCGCGCGGCAGCCCGAGCTGCCCACCTGGGACTGCGGCTACGCCGCCGCCTCGCCCCGGCTCCAGTACACCGCCTCCTCCTTCGCCGAGATCGTCACCGCTCGCTTCGCCTGGGCCCTGCGACCCCACGTCCAGCCACCCGTCGTCGACCGCTTCTTCCCCGCCGCCACCACCTTCCGCTCCCACGTCGACGACACCGTCCTCGACCGACTCCTCCTGCC
>JAFNAE010000299.1 GCA_017860005.1 Acidobacteriota bacterium
GAGGTCGCGGCCTCCGCTCCGAGCGCCCGCAGGCGGTCGCGCGCGGACGGCACGAGACCCGCTTCGGCGTCGAGCCGCGCGCGCAGGGTCTCGGCGAAGTAGCCGGCCTCGGTGCCGGTGGGGTCCTCGAGCTCGGCGAGGGCCTCGGCGACGACGCGCAGAGCCGCGGCGACGTCGCCCGCGGCCGCTTCCGCCTCTGCCCAGGCCAGGTCCAGGAGCGCGGCGCGATCGCGTTCGCCGCCGGCGAGCACCAACCGGCGGGCCTCGGCGAACTGCCTGCGCGCGCTCGCGAGATCGCCGGCGAGCGCCGCCTGGCGCCCGCGCAACCAGTGCGCGTAGCCCAGGGGCAGCCACTTCAGGCTCTTCGTCGCCGTCGCCTCGAGCTCGGCGACGATCGGCGCGACGAGCTCGAGCCGGCCCTCCTCGAGAGCGACCACGGCCTGGGCCTGGAGCGCGTCCGCCACGTCGTTGCCGTGGGGCGAGTCGCGCAGCAGCACGACCGCCCGCCCGAGCATCACGGACGCCTCCTCGGGGCGGCCGAGATCGCGCAGCATCAGCGCCAGGTTCCTCGACACCTCCCCCTCGTCGAACGGCCGGCCGGCCCGCTGGTAGTGGTCGATCAACCGGCGCGCCAGCGGCTCACCGAGGTCCGGCCGCCCCTGGACGGCGCGCACCGCCGCGAGGTTCTCGAGCGTCACGATCGGCTCGACGCCGGAGGCCTCCGCCGCGGCGAGCGCGGCCTCCAGGTCGTCCACGCCCTGGTCCATCTCGCCGCGCTGGAGGTGCTCGAGGGCGAGACCGTTGAGCGTGCGATAGAGCGTGCGCTGGTCGCCGATTCGCTCCGAGTCCGCGCGCGCGGCCTCGAGCTCGGCGAGCGACGCCTCGCGCTGGCCGAGCTTCGAGAGCGTCGCGGCGCGCGACGTCCGGATCGCCCCCAGGAGCTCGGGGCGCCCGTCGGCGAGGGCGCGGTCGCGGGCGCGGGTGTAGAAGACGAGCGCGCGCTGGTCCTCGCCCTCGACGCTCGCGACCCGTCCCTCCGCGTAGTCGACCAGCGGCTCGCGCTCCTGGCCCGGGACCTGGCGCATGCGCCCGACCGCGATTCGCGCCTCCTCGACGCGGCCGTCCCGCGCCAGCCGGAAGACCAG
This sequence comes from Acidobacteriota bacterium, assembly GCA_017860005.1. GTDB lineage: Bacteria > Acidobacteriota > Thermoanaerobaculia > Multivoradales > JAGPDF01 > JACTMI01. The sequence continues at coordinate 1,146 of JAFNAE010000299.1, forward strand.
GGCCGACCCGGCCACGAGGTCCTCGGGCGCCTCGGCCAGCCGGCGCTCGCTCTCCTGCGCCGGAGGAGGATTCGAGGGATCGAAGGGGAAGATGCGGGGCGAGGCCGCGGGCGCGACCGCCCGGGCACCCGCGTCGCGGTGTCGCGACGAGGCGACGGCGATCGCGATCAGGCCGGCCACCAGCACCAGCGCGACCGCGATCGACAGCCTCCCGGGGTGGCGGCGGAGGACGCTGCCGGCGCCGGAGGCCCAGCCGCCGGTCCTGGCCTCGACCGACGTGCCGGCCAGGTAGCGGCGAAGGTCGTCGCGGAACGCGGCAGCGTCGTCGTAGCGCCGGCCGGGGTCGCGCCGCAGCGCCTTGAGACAGATGGCATCGAGGTCGACGACCGACCCGGCGCGATCGGCGCCGGAAGAGCGCGAGTCGTCCGGATCCGTCGGTCTCCGGCCCGCCCGCCGCGCCGCGGTGCTCGGCGGCTCGGGATCGGACTCGAGCACGGCGCGCTCGATCGCGACGCGCGACTCCCCCGAGCTCGCGAAGGGTCGTCGGCCGGAGATCAGCTCGTAGAGCATGACGCCGAGCGAGTAGACGTCCGAGCGCGCGGAGACGCGCTCGCCCTGGAACTGCTCCGGGCTGGCGTAGGCCGGCGTGAGCGGGCGCCAGTCGGTGTTCGTGACCGAGACGTGCGCGGCGGCGGAGTCGAGCACCCGGGAGATTCCGAAGTCGAGGAGGCGGGGACGGCCGTCGCTGCCCACCATGACGTTGGAGGGCTTCAGGTCGCGGTGCACGACGCCGCGGCCGTGCGCGTAGGCGACCGCGTCGAGGACGGCGACCAGGAGCTCGACCCGCTCGCGCACGGGGAGCGCGAACTCCCGCGCGTGCTGGAGCAGGTCCTTGCCGTCGACATACTCGAGCGCGAGGAACCAGACCCCTTCCGGGCTGCGCCCGCCGTCGAGGAAGCGGGCGATGCCGGGATGCTCGAGCGAGGCCAGGATGCGCACTCCTCCTCGGCCAGGAAGACCCGGCCCATTCCGCCCCGGCCGAGCTCGCGCACGATCCGGTAGCGGCCGATCCGGGCCGGGACCGCGTCCGGCGCCGCGTCCAGCTCGGGCGCGAGGTCTCCTCGCCAGGGTGAGCCGTCGATCGGCGAGGGCACCGAGGGCGGGACGCTCAGGAGCCGCTCGAGCTCGTCGGCGAGCTCGGGAGAATCGCGCCGGAGGCCGGCGAGGAGCTCGTCGCGTGCGGGCGCGTCGAGCTCGAGCGCACGCTGGTAGAGCTCCGGGAGGCGCTCGTCGCTCACGGCCGCTCGGCGAGCGCCGCACGCAGCCACGCCCGGGCGAAGGTCCAGTCACGCTTCACGGTGGTCGGGGAGACGTCGAGGCAGACCGCGATCTCCTCGAGCTCGAGCTCGGCGAAATAGCGCATCTCGACGACCTTCGCCTGGCGCGGATAGCTGCGCGCGAAATCGGTGAGGGCACGGTCGAGGTCGAGCAGCTCGACCCCCGGTCCCCCTTGCGTCGCGAGCGTCAGCGGCTCGGCGGCCTCGTCCCGCCGGCGCTTGCGTGCGTTGCGCGCGCGCGCGTGGTCGACCAGCACGCGGCGCATCGTCACCGCGGCGAGGCCGAAGAAGTGGGCGCGGTCGCGCCAGTCGATCGCCTGCTGGCCGAGCAGCCGCAGGTAGGCCTCGTGCACGAGGGCGGTGGGCTGGAGCGTGTGCCCGGGGCGCTCGCCGCGCAGCTGGGAGGAGGCGATCCGGCGCAGCGTCGCGTAGACCTTCTCCAGCAGCGCTTCGCCGGCGCGCCCGTCTCCGCCCCGCCAGGCGTGGAGGAGTTGCGTGACCCCGGCGGCGGCCGAGGGGGATGGTGGCATGGCCGTGGAGTCTATGGCCCGGACGCCCCGCCCGCCACGGCCGCCCGACACCCCTCCCGGCCCCTCCGGGGAGGCCGCGCTCGACGGTGACCGGCCGGGCCGGCCGAGCTGCGCGCGCCCGATGGCCTGTGGCCCGGCCCGCCCGCGCGTAACCTGTCATGAGAGACAGAACCCGCATCCACGCGAACCGCTTCTCGCTTCCCCGCGCCGCGACCCTCGCGCTCGCGATCTGGGGGACCTGCATCCCGGCTCCGGCCGGCGCCCAGCAACGCCCCGCGGTCGGCCTATCGGCCCAGCGGGCCCGCCTCCTCGTCGAGGAGGGCTCGGGTCACGAAGGGCCGGGCGCGGCCGACTACTTCGGATTCGCGCTCGTCGCGGCCGACTTCAACGGCGACGGCGTCGACGATCTCGTCGGCGGGCTGCCCGGCAACGATTGCGACTTCGTGGTCTGGGACTGCGGTGCGACGCTGCTCCGGCTCGGCGCCCAGGGAGTCGGGCTGGCGAGCTCGGCGACGCGGCAGATCCAGATGGCGGGTCCCGGGGATCCCGCCTTCGCCGAGCTCGGCGCCGCCCTCGCGGCGGGCGACTTCAACGGCGACGACAAGGACGACCTGGCGATCGGCATGCCCGGCTACCACGTGACCTTCGACGACCAGGGCGCGGTGCAGGTCCACCACGGCGACGCCTCCGGCGTGACGTCGGGTCTCTACCTCCTGCGCGAGGGCGACTTCGGCGTGCCGGGGAGCGCCATCCCGCAGGATCGCTTCGGCTTCGCGATGGCGGCCGGCAACTTCGACGGCGACGGCTTCGACGACCTGGCGGTGGGGATCCCGGGGGACCTGGCCTCGAAGGGCATGGTCACCGTGGCCCACGGTGGCGACGGCGGTCTCCTTCCCTTCGTCGGGTACGTGATGCGGCAGGGCGAGGAGGGACTGCCCGACGTGGCGGAGGACGGGGAAGAGTTCGGCTACGCGCTGGCGGCGGGCGACTTCAACGGCGACGGCTTCGACGACCTGGCGATCGGCGTGCCGAGCGAGGACGACATCGGCGCGGTGCTGGTGGTCTACGGCAGCCCGAACTCGCTGATCTTCGCCAACCACTGGTACCTCGGCCAGCTCGACCTCGGCGAGCCCGCGGAGGCCGGGGACCGCTTCGGGGAGGCGCTCGCGAGCGGGGACTTCAACGGCGACGGCTTCGACGACCTCGCGATCGGCGCTCCGAGAGAGGATGGCGCGGGCGGCGTGCCGCAGGACGCGGGCCAGGTCCTCGCCGCCTACGGCTCTGCGTCCGGCCTGACCGCGAGCAACACCAGGCTCTGGCAGGACTCGCTGCTCGGGCCCGGAGAGAGCGAGGACTCCGACCTGTTCGGCACGTCGCTCGTGGCGGGCGACTTCGACGGCGACGGTGTCGACGACCTCGCGATCGGAGCCAGGGGGGAGGACGACGGCCTCGAGCTCGACGCCGGTGCCGTGACCGTGGTCATGGGCCGCCGGCCGGAGGGCCTGACCGGCGTGGCGCGCGTGCTCCGGCCCGGTCACTACCCGATCGGCATCATCCCCGATCACTTCCAGCAGGGACCCGGCTACGGCGCGTCGTTGGCCGCCGGCGACTTCGACGGCAACGGGTTCGACGACCTGGCCGCGGGCGCCCCGTACCGCGAGCAGGCGGTCGCCGTCCCGGACATCGGAGGCATCTCGGTGCTCTACGGCCAGCTCTTCGGCGACGGCTTCGAGAGCCACGACCTCGGCGAGTGGTCCGAGGCGGTGCCCTGATGG
>JAFNAE010000300.1 GCA_017860005.1 Acidobacteriota bacterium
AGCCTGTTCGTGGAGGGGGTGACCTCGTCCCATTCCCTGATGGCCGCCTCGCGCGGCCGCTACGGCGAATCGACCGGCGAGTGGAGCGCCGCCGACGCGGCCGGATTCTGCCGGCTGGCCGCGCTGCCGGGTCTGCTCCACGCGCGCGCGGGAGGTGTCGGATGAGGCCCGTCTTCCTCGACAAGATCGCCTCGGTGACGCGCGCCTGCGGCCTGAAGCGCGAGGTGCGCGTGGCGGCCGAGATCCCGTGCCAGGAAGGCGTCGTGCTCGCGGTGCGCGTGCTCAACGACAAGAGCACCTACAACCAGGTCGAGCTGCCCTCCGGCCGCATGGCGCAGGTCAAGCGCGGCGACGTCGTGGCCGGCGCGCTCGGCCACCGGCACGCGCTGTTCGGCTACTCGGGCCACCTGCCCGAGCGGCTGGCGCCCGGCGACGTCGTGCAGGTGCTCAACCTGGGCGGCGTGCTGGGCCTGTGCGATTCGATCAACCCCAACCTGGGCAGGCCGTTCGACGCCGAGGTGCTCGGCACCGTCCTCTCGTTCCCCTACCTGGGCGAGCGCATCGGCGTGCCGGCGCGCGTGGGCGAGGAGCGGCTCGACCTCGCGGCGGCGCTCGACACCCGCTCGGTGCCGGTGATCGCGCTGGTCGGCTCCTGCATGAACGCGGGCAAGACCGCCGCCGCCTGCGCCCTGGTGCAGGAGCTCGCGCACCGCGGCCTGACCGTGGACGGCCTCAAGGCGACCGGCGTCTCCCTGCGCCGCGACGTGCTGGCGATGGAGGACGCGGGCGCGCGCCGCAGCTCGATCTTCACCGACTACGGCGTGGTGACCACGACGTCGGCCAACGCGCCTGCGCTCGCGCGCACGCTGATCTCGCGCCTGGCCGACGGCGGCGTCCAGCCGCCCGACGTGATCGTCGCCGAGCTCGGCGACGGCCTGCTAGGCACCTACGGCGTCGACGCCATCCTCGCCGCGCCCGACCTGCGGCGCGCGTTCACCGCCGTGGTGCTGGCCGCCAACGACCCGGTCGCGGCCTGGGGCGGCATCGAGCTGCTCCAGCGCGACTACGGCATCCGGCCGGTCGCGGTCACCGGTCCCGCCACCGACAACGCGGTCGGCACCTCGCTGATCGAGGCCCGCACCGGGATCCCGGCCGCCAACGCGCGCACCGACGCGCCCCGGCTGGCCGAGCTGGTGCTCGCCGCGCTCGGGCTCACCGGCCGCCGCGGGAGCGGCGGCGGAGGCGAGGACGGGGCATGGGACGACGACCTCAACGTAGAAGCCTCCATAGAAGGGCCGGCGGCCGGGGCGACGGTGACACCTGGCGGCGATGCGGCGACGGCGACGGCTCGCAGTGGCGCCGGGCGCGGGAGCTCGAACCGTTGAGCGGCGGAGGCGCGCAGCCCGTGGTGGTGCTCGGCGGCTCCGGGTACGTCGCGGGCGAGCTGCTGCGCCTGCTCGCCGGGCACCCCGCGTTCCGCCTCGCGGCCGTGGTCTCCGAGAGCCGCGCCGGCGAGCGGGTGACGGCGGCCTTCCCGCACCTCGCGGGCACCGGGTTCGACGACGTGGTCTTCACCGGCACTTCGGGCGGCGACGGAGCCGGGGAGTCCCTCCGGCGGCTGGTCACCGCCTTCCCTTCTCTGGGCATTTTTTCGGCGCTCCCCCACGGCGAGGCCGCGGGGCGGATCGACGCGCTCCTCGCGCTGGCGGAGGCCGCCGGCTGCGACGCGCGCGTGGTCGACCTGTCGGCGGACTTCCGGCATCGTGACCCGGCCCGCTACGCGGCGATCTACGGCCGCCCGCACGGCGCGCCGGCGCGGCTCGCCGAGTTCCGCTGCGCGCTGCCCGAGCTCGAGCGCGACGGAGCCGCGGGCTCGCCGGCGAGGCACGTCGCCCATCCCGGCTGCTTCACCACCGCGGTAACGCTGGCCCTGGCGCCGCTGCTGGCCGGGGGCTGGATCGAGCCGCGCGCCACCGTGGTCGCCATCACCGGCTCGACCGGGGCCGGACGCACGCCGGTGGCGACCACGCACCACCCCGAGCGCCGCAGCGACCTGTTCGCCTACGCCCCGCTGGCGCACCGCCACGAGCCCGAGATGCGCGCGCTGCTCGCCGCCTGCGGCGGCGACGGCGGCGAGCCCGAGATCACCTTCCTGCCCCACTCCGGACCGTTCGCGCGCGGCATCCACGCGACGATCACCGCGCGCCTGAAGCGCTCCGCCACCGCCACCGAAGTCGCCGCCGGCATGTCCTCCTTCTATGGAGGCCCCTCGTCTTCCTTCGTGCGTGTCCTCGACGCTCCGCCGCGCCTGCAGAGCGTCGTGGGCACGAACCGTTGCGACCTCTCGGTCGCCGTGCGCGGCGACCAGGTGGTCGCGTTCTCGGTCCTCGACAACCTGGTCAAGGGCGCCGCCGGCGGCGCGGTGCAGTGGATGAACCGGCTCCTCGGCCTCTCGGACGCCGCGGGGCTCGCCCTGCCCGGGCTCGGCTGGCTCTGAACGGAGATCCCGCGATGCCGTCCGTCCTCGAATCCCCGCCGCCGTCCACGCCCTCGGCGCTGCTGCCCGTCTACGACCTGCTCGACGTCGAGCCGGTCGCCGGTGACGGCGTCGAGCTCGAGACCGCCGACGGCCGGCGCCTGGTCGACTTCTACGGCGGCCACGCGGTGGCGCTGCTCGGCTACCGCCACCC
>JAFNAE010000131.1 GCA_017860005.1 Acidobacteriota bacterium
TAGTCGAGGCCCATGATGTAGCCGAGCCCGAACACCGCGGCCGAGGTGTTCATCGTGAACACCGCCTTGGTGCGCGCGGTGAAGCCGGAGAGCGCTCCGATGGCGCCGGTCGAGAAGATGTCGGACCAGCCCTTCATCGAGGGTCCGACGAAGTCGAACACGGCGGCGATGCCGGCCGAGTAGCTGAGCACCGCGGCGCTGTGCCCGCCGCGCTTGCCCGCCACCAGGATCTCGGTGGTGGCGCGCCCCTCCGGGTAGGGCAGCTTGCCGTGCAGGTCGCGCACGAAGTAGCGCCGGAACGGCGCCAGGAAGAAGACGCCGAGAGCGGCCCCGAGCAACGGCACCAGGAAGATCTGGAAGAACGAGGAGCGCCCCTCGAGGCCGAGGATGTAGATCGCCGGCATCGTGAACACCGAGCCGCCCGCGATGATGCCGGAGGTGGCGCCGATCGCCAGCACGTTGACGTTCTCGAGCAGGGTCGAGGCGCGCGACTTCATGACCTTGACCGCGAACACCGAGAAGCCGACCGCCAGGATCGAGATCGGGATCGCCGACTCGATCCCCTGCCCGAGCTTGAGCGCGATGTAGGTGGCGGCGGCCGAGAAGACGATCGACCAGAAGGCGCCCTGGACGATCGAGCGCAGCGTGACCTCGGGCACGGCGGCCTCGTCGAAGGCGACGGGAGGCTTCTTCTCGGCCATGGCGCGGCATTCTAGGGCCGCGCACCCCCGGCGCCCCTCGCCCGCCAGGGCGGGGACGCGGCGCCAGGTCGCGGCTCCCCGCCTCCGCCGCGCTTGCGCGGCGAGCAGGTCCGTTGTCGAATCGCACCGTGCTCGCTCGCATCGCGAAGGGCGTGAGGTCGCGCCGCGGCCGGCGGCTGCTCGTGGCGGCGCTGCTCGCGCCCGGACTGGCGTGGGTCGCGCTCCTCTCCCTGGCGGCCTGGCGGGCGCGGCTGGTGGCGCCCGAGCCGACGCTGCTGGTGCGCGACCGCGCCGGCCGCTTCCTGGGCGAGCTCGCCGCGTCGGGCGACGAGCGGCTCGGCTTCTGGGAGCTGCCCGAAGTTCCCGACCGGGTCGCGCGCGCCACGCTCGCGCTCGAGGACCGCCGCTTCCGCTGGCATCCGGGCGTCGATCCCCTCGCCCTGGCGCGCGCCCTGCGGCAGAACCTCTCGAGCGGCCGCCGCGTCTCGGGCGCCTCGACCCTGGCGATGCAGGTGGCCCGCCTCCAGCACCCCGGCGCCCGCGGCTTCCTGCGCAAGGCGGTCGAGGCGGCGACCGCCGTCGTGCTCACCGCGCGCCACGGCCGCCGCGAGCTGCTGCGCCACTACCTGCGCATCGTCCCCTACGGCAACCGCATCCACGGCATCGCCTACGCCGCGCGCCGCTACCTCGACAAGCCGGTCGAGGACCTCTCCTGGGCCGAGATCGCCTTCCTGTGCGCGATCCCGCAGTCGCCGGCGCGCATGAATCCGTACCTGCCGGCGGGGCGCGCGCGCGCCGTCCGGCGCGGCCGCGCCCTCCTCGACCGGCTCGCCGCCTCGGGCGAGATCTCCGCGCGCGAGCACGAGGTCGCGCTCGCCGAGATCGAGACCCTCGCCCTGCCCTGGCGCGCCGTGCGCCCCGCGGCCGCGCTCCATCCCCTGCTCGGCCTCGGCCGTCGAGTCTCGGCCGAGCGCCGCCGCGCGCGGCCCCTGCTCGACACCACGCTCGACCTCGAGCTCCAGGGCGAAGCCGAGTGGGCGGCGTGGAGCGCGGTGGCGGGGGCGGCGGGCCGCGGCGCCGGCAACGCCGCGGCGATCGTGGTCGAGCGCGACGGCTGGCGCGTCCGCGCCGCGGTGGGCTCGACCGGCTACTTCGACGCGGCCAGCGCGGGCGCCATCGACTACCTGCGCCTGCCGCGCTCCTCGGGCAGCACGCTCAAGCCGTTCCTGTTCGCCGCCGCGCTCGAGCGCGGCGCGCTGACGCCCGCCACCGTGCTCGACGACCTCGGGCCCGGCCCGGGCGGCATCGTCAACTCCGACGACCGCTTCCTCGGGCCCCTGCTGCCGCGCGTGGCGCTCGCCAACTCGCGCAACGTCCCGGCCGCGCTGCTCGCGGCGCGGCTCGGCCCCGACCCGCTCTACGCGCTGCTCGGCGACCTCGGGCTGCACGCCCACGAGCGTCCCGCGGCGCGCTACGGGCTGGGGCTCGCCATCGGCGCGCTGCCGGTGACGCTCGAGCGGCTGGTCGGCGCCTACACCACGCTCGCCGGCGACGGCACGCTCGCCGACCTCGCCTGGCTCGACGCCGAGCCGCCCGCGCCGGCGCCGAGACGGATCTTCTCCGAGGACACGGCGCGGCTCGTCACGCTCTTCCTCGCCGACCCGAACGCCCGGCTGCCCACCTTCCCGCGCATGGGCGCGACCGAGACCGCCTTCCCGGTCGCGGTCAAGACCGGTACCTCGTCGCGTTACCGCGACGCCTGGACCGTGGCCTGGTCGAAGCGCTACCTGGTCGGGGTCTGGATCGGGCACCCGGACGAGCGGCCGATGGCGCAGCTGTCCGGCTACCGCGTCTCGGCGCGCCTGGCCCGCGACCTGCTCGAGCGCCTGCACCGCGGCGAGAGCGGCTTCGAGGAGGCCGGCTTCCCGCCGCCGCGCGGCTGGCGGGCGGAGCGCCTCTGCGCCCTGACCGGAGCGCGCGCGACCGGCGCCTGCGACCGCGCGCTGGTCGAGTGGCTGCCGCCCGCGAGCGCGCCGCCGCCCGACTGCACGGCGCACCGGCGCGTGCTGGCCGACCGGCGCACCGGCCGCCTCGCCACCGCGACCACGGCGCCGGAAGACCTCGACGAGCGCGTCTACGTCGAGCTGCCCGCGCGCTACGCCGGCTGGCTGCGCCGGCAGGGGCTCGAGAGCCTGCCCGAGGCGCTCGCCGCGACCGAGCGCGCCGAGCGCGAGCGCGCCCGGGCCCTGGCCGGGGTCGTGCCCGAGGTCGCGATCGTGGCGCCCGAGGCCGGCCTGCGCCTGCTCTTCGACCCCGAGGCGCCCGCCGAGCTCAACACGCTGGCGCTCACCGCGGTGGCCGAGCCGGCGCCGCGCCAGCTCGTCTGGTTCGTGGACGGGCGGCCCTGGCGCACGGTCGAGCCGCCGTTCAGCGCCCGCTGGCCGCTGGCGCGCGGCGAGCACACCTTCCAGGCACGCGTCCCCTTCTCTTCCGCCCGCTCGCCCCTCGTGCGCGTGCTGGTGGACTGATCCCGCCCGCGGGCCCGGGAGGGGCTTGACGCTTGTACCCGAGTGGTGCATGATCATCGCCGTATGGTTAATCAGCGATTCATCCCCACGCTCCTCGTCTCCGCCCTCCTCGCCGGCGGGGCCGCGGCCCAGCCGCCCGCCCCCGTACCGCTCGACCTCGCCGGGGCCATGGCGAAGGCCCGCGGCCAGGCGCCCGACGTCGCGGCCGCGCGCGATCGCGAGACCGCCGCCGCCGAGGACGCGCGGCAGGCGAAGTCGTTCCACTACCCGAAGCTCCGGGTCCAGGAGTCCTGGATCCGGACCGACTCCCCGGCCGAAGCGTTCGCCCTCCTGCTCAACCAGGAGCGCTTCTCCTTCGCCGACTTCGTGACCGGGGACCCGAACGACCCGGAGACCCTCGACACCGCGATCACCCGCTTCGAGCTCGAGCTGCCGATCTGGACCGGCGGCGAGATCTCGAAGCGCGTGCGCCAGGCCGAGCTCGCCGCCGAGGCCGCCGCCGACACCCGCGGCCAGACCGGCGACGCCTCGGCGCTCGCAGCCGCGGAGGCCTGGGTGCGCCTCGCCCAGGCGCGCGAGTACGCCGCGCTGCTCGCCAGGTCGCGCGAGACGGTGGCCGCGCACGTCGAGCTCGCGCGTTCCTACGCCGGGCAGGGGATGGTGGTCCGTTCCGAGCTGCTGCGCGCCGAAGTCGAGCTGGCGCGCGTCGACGACCTGCTCACCGAGGCGCGGGGCCAGGCACGCGTCGCGGAGGCGAACCTCGCGTTCCGCCTCGGCGAGCCGCTCGGCACCGCCTACGAGCTCGCCGCGCTGGGCGATCCGCCGGCGCTCGCCGAGGGTCGCGAGGCCTGGCTCGGGAGCGCCGCGAGCCGGCGCGACCTCGAGGCCGCGCGCAAGCTGCTCGCCGCCGGCGAGCTCGAGGCGGAGGCGCGCGGCGCGGGCTGGTGGCCGCGCGTCGGCCTCGTGGCGCGCCACGACCTGGTCGACGACCAGCTCTTCGGAGACCACGGCGACTCCTCCTCGATCTACGCGGTGGCGAGCTGGGAGCTGTCGCTGGGCGGCGAGCGCAGCGCCGCGGTCGCCGCCGCGCGCGCCCGCGCCGACGCGGGCCGCCGGGACGTAGCCCGCTTCGAAGAGGGCGTCCGGCTCGAGGTCCGGCAGGCTTTCGAGCAGGCCGAGGTCGCGCTCGAGCGGCGCGCCACCGCGCTCCAGGCGCTCGACGCCGCCGACGAGGCGGTGCGCATCACCGAGCAGCGATTCCGCGCCGGCGTGGTCAAGACCCTGGACCTCCTCGACGCGGTCACCGCGCGCCGCGACGCCGAGACACGAGAGCTCGTGGCGCGCGCCGACGCCCACCTCGCCACCCTGCGGCTCGCCGTTCAGTCCGGGCGCGCGCCCGAAACGGTGCTCGCCGCCGAGCCCGCCGTTCCGACTTCCATCTCCGAGGGAGAAGCAGAGTGAAGACCCGCATCCCGTTGGCCCTCCTCTCCACCGCGGTGCTCCTGGCCGCCGCCTGCGCCCGGCACGAGGCGCCCACCGCGAGCCAGCCGGAGCCCGTGCGCGCCCGCCTGGCGCGCGCCGAACGCTCCTCCCAGGCCGCGCGCACCGGCGTCGCCGGCACCGTGGCCGCGGATCGCACCTCGGCCGTCGCCAGCCGCGTCATGGCGATCGTGACCGCGGTCCACGTCCAGGTCGGCGACGCGGTCGGGGCCGGCCAGCTCCTGATCTCGATCGACGCCGCCACCGCCGACGGCCAGGTCGCCCAGGCGCGCGGCGCGCTCGCCCAGGCGCAGGCGGCGCTCACCCTGGCCGGGCGCAATCGCGAGCGCTTCGAGGCGCTCGCCGCGAGCGGCTCGGCCTCCGAGCTCGAGCTCGATCTGGCGCGCATGCAGCACGAGCAGGCCGCGGGCGCGGTCGAGCAGGCGCGCGGCGCCCTCGAATCCGCCTCCTCGGTGGCGCGTGAATCGCGCGTGGTGGCGCCCTTCGCCGGCCGCGTCGCCCAGCGCACGGTCGAGGTCGGCGACCTCGCCTCGCCCGGCCGGCCGCTGGTGGTGCTCGAGTCGGGCGCGGGCCGGAGACTGGTCCTGGCGGTCGCCGAGGGACTCGCGCAGGCCGCCGGGCTCGCGGTCGGCGTGGCCCTGCCGGTGACCATCGACTCGCGCCCCGACCTGGGCGAGATCCCGGGCCGCGTCGCCGAGATCAGTCCCGGACCCGACCCGGCAACCCACGCCTACACGGTCAAGGTGGACCTGCCGGCCGTCGAGGTCGCCGCCGGCGCCGCGGGGCGCGCCTGGCTGCCGGTCGGCCAGCGCGACGCGGTCTCGGTGCCCGCCGCGGCGATCGTCGAGAGCGGGGGACTCACCCTGGTCGTGGTGCGCGACGAGGCCGGCCGCGCGCAGTCCCGCGTGGTCACACTCGGCGAACGGCGTGACGGCGACTCGGTGGAGGTCCTGTCGGGCCTCTCCGGAGGCGAGTCCGTGGCGCTCGGGCTGCCCGCGGCGCCCGCCGCTGGCGCGCCGATCGAGGAGGTCCTGCCGTGAGCGAGGAGACCCCGCGGACCGGCCTCGCCGAACCGGCCCGGCGCGAGGCGCTGCGGCTCAAGATGACGCGGCGGCCGCTCGGCTTCTCCGGGCGCGTGGCGAAGGCCTTCCTCGACTCCAAGCTGACGCCGCTGCTGGTGGTCGCGGCGCTCCTGCTCGGCGCCTTCGCGGTGATGGTCACGCCGCGCGAGGAGGAGCCGCAGATCCAGGTGCCGATGATCGACGTCTTCGCCGGCCTGCCCGGCGCCAGTGCCGCCGAAGTCGAGCGGCGCGTGATCTCGCCGCTCGAGAAGGTGCTGTTCGAGATCCCCGGCGTCGAGCACGTCTACTCCACGTCGCAGCCTTCGGGCGGCATGATCATCGTGCGCTTCCTGGTCGGCACCGATCCCGACCAGGCCGTGCTGCGCGTGCACGCCAAGCTCGCCGAGCAGGCCTCGGCGCTGCCGCCCGGGGCGCCGCCACCGCTGGTCGCGCCGCGCGGCATCGACGACGTGCCGGTGGTCGCCTACACGCTCTGGTCGCGCACCGCCACCCCGCTCCAGCTGCGCCAGGTCGCCCAGGAGCTCAAGGCCGAGCTGACCCGGCATCCGCGCGTGGCGCAGGTCTCCGTGCTCGGCGGCGAGCGCCGCGTGCTGCGCGTCAGCTTCGACCGCGAGCGGCTCGCCGCCCACCACGTCTCCCTGCTCCAGGTCCACCAGGCGCTCTCCAGCCTCAACTGGAAGCTGCCCGCGGGCGGCTTCGCGCGCGGCGACGTCGAGACCGAGGTCGAGGTCGGCAGCCTGCTGCGCTCCGCCGACGACGTCGCCGGGGCGGTGGTCGCGGTCTACGCGGGACAGCCGGTCTTCCTGCGCGACGTCGCGCGCGTGGCCGACGGCGCGGACGAGCCGTCCCAGTACGTGTGGATGACCGCCGGCGCGGCGGGCGCCGCCAAGTCGCTGCCGGACGGGCTCGACGTGCCCGCGGTCACCGTGGCGGTGGCCAAGAAGCCGGGCACCAACGCGGTGGACCTGGTGGCCGAGCTGGACGGGCTGCTCGACGGCCTGCGCGGACCCGTCCTGCCCGCCGAGGTCGAGGTCACCAAGACCCGCGACTACGGCTTCACCGCCGACGAGAAGTCGAGCGAGCTGATGAAGCACCTCTGGCTCGCCACCCTCTCGGTCGTGGTCCTGATGGCGATCGCCCTGGGCCGCCGCGAGGCGGTGGTGGTGCTGGTCGCCGTGCCGGTGACGCTCGCCCTGACGCTCGCCTCGTCCTATCTGTTCGGCTACACGCTCAACCGCGTCACGCTCTTCGCCCTGATCTTCGCGATCGGCATCCTGGTCGACGACGCCATCGTGGTGGTCGAGAACATCCACCGCCACTACCAGCTCGGCTGGACCAACCCGCGCCGCGCCACGGTGTTCGCCACCGACGAGGTGGGCAACCCGACCATCCTCGCCACCTTCACCGTGATCGGCGCCCTGCTCCCGCTCGCCTTCGTGTCGGGCCTGATGGGTCCCTACATGCGGCCGATCCCGATCAACGCCTCGGCGGCGATGCTCTTCTCGCTCGTGGTCGCGTTCGTGATCTCGCCCTGGCTCACCTACCGCCTGTTCCGCAGGCATGCCGAGAAGATGGCCGCCGGCGGCCACGCCGCGCCGAGCGCCGAGACGCGGGAGGAGACCAGGCTCCACGGCCTCTACCAGCGCCTGCTGGCGCCGCTGCTCGCCAGCCCGGTCAAGCGCTGGGCCGTGCTCGGCGGCGTGGTGGCGCTCCTGCTCGGCTCCGTGGCGCTCTTCCCGCTGCGCCTGGCGGTGGTCAAGATGCTCCCCCACGACAACAAGAGCGAGCTCCAGGTGGTGGTCGACATGCCCGAGGGAGCGACCCTGGAGCGGACCGCGGCGGCGGCGCGCGAGCTCGCCCTGGCCGTGCGCGCCCTGCCCGAGGTCACCGACGTGCAGACCTACGTCGGCACCTCGGCGCCGTTCAACTTCAACGGGCTCGTTCGCCACTATTTCCTGCGCTCCGGGCCGCTGGTCGCCGACCTGCAGGTCAACCTGCTGCCCAAGCACGAGCGCGATCGCGAGAGCCATCCCTTCGCCAAGGAGCTGCGCAAGCTGCTGGCTCCGATCGCCGG
>JAFNAE010000132.1 GCA_017860005.1 Acidobacteriota bacterium
CGTGGCGAGCGCCCTCGATCTGGCCGCCGAGCTCGGGCACGAGCGCGTGCTGCTGATCTCGGACCGCGCGGCCGGGCTGCGCGCGGTGGTGGCGATCCACTCGACCACGCTCGGCCCCGGCGTCGGCGGCACCCGCGTGCGCGCCTATCCGTCGTTCGACGGCGCGGTCATCGACGCGCTGCTGTTGTCGCGCGCGATGACCTTCAAGTCGGCCTACGCCGGCCTGCCGCTGGGCGGCGCCAAGGCGGTGATCGACGCCGACCCGGCGACCGCCAAGTCCCCCGCCCTGCTCGAGGCCTTCGCGCGCGCCACCGCCGAGCTCGAGGGGCGCTTCGTGACCGGCGGCGACATGGGGATCGAGCCCGACGACCTGCGCTTCATGGCGCGCTTCTCGCGCGTCTTCGAACACGCGCCGGCGGGCGGTGCCGGTCCGGATCCGTCGGAGCTCACCGCGATCGGGGTGCAGGCGGCGATCGGTGCGGTCGCGGCGCGCCTGGGCAAGCCGCTCGCCGGGCTCGAGGTGGCGATCCAGGGCGTGGGCGAAGTGGGGGGCCGGCTGGCGCGCCGGCTGGCGGCGGCGGGCGCGCGCCTGACCCTGGCCGACGCCCAGCCCGCCCGCGCGCGCGAGCTCGCCGCCGAGCTCGGTGCGGCGCAGGCGGCGCCGGAGACGATCCTCGAGACGCGTTGCGACATCCTCTCGCCCAACGCCGCCGGCGGCGTGCTCGACGAGGCGAGCGCCGAGCGGCTCGCCTGCCGGGCGGTGGTCGGCGCCGCCAACAACCCCCTCGCCTCGGCCTACGTCGGCTACGACCTGGCGGCGCGCGGCATCCTCTACGCGCCCGATTTCGTGGTCTCGGCGGGCGGCGTGCTCTCGCTGCTGGGCGAGCGCGGCGAGCTCGACGAGGCAGGACTGCGCGCGCGCGTGGAGCGCATCGGCGCCGACCTGGCCGAGCTGCTCGACGCGGCGGAGCGCGAGGGCGTGCCGCCGTTCCGGCTCGCCGAGCGGCGGGTCGAGGAGCGGCTCGCCGCCGCGCGCGCGGCGCGCCGGCGCGGCTGAGCCGGCCGGGCGAGGATCCCCTCGTGAGCGAGAGACTGCTGCGCGCGCTGCTGCGCGCCGAGCCGGGAGGCGACCGTTTCCTCGACTTCCAGCGGCCGGTCGAAGCGCTCGTCGCGCGCACGCCGGGCGAGGTGCCAGCCCTGCTCGAGCGCGCCGAGCAGGCGGCCGCCTCGGGCCTCTGGGCGGTCGGCTTCGTCGGCTACGAGGCCGCGCCCGCCTTCGACGCCGCGCTCGCGGCCCACCCGCCCGGCGCCGGCCCGGCGCCGCTCGCGGCGTTCAGCCTGTTCGGAGCTCCGACGGAGAGAGAGCTGCTCCCGGCCGCGTCACCCGGGGCCCCGCGCGGGGCGCCTTCACGACGGGCGCCCCTCGCGGGTGCGAGCCCGGGTCTCGAACGGGAGACGTTCATAGCTTCCATAGAAAGGGTCAGGCAGGCGATCGCCGCCGGCTCGACCTACCAGGTGAACCTGTCTTTTCCCTTCTTTGGAAGCCTCTTGTTGCCCTCGCCTTCGATCGGTTCGAGCTCGCCGGGGACCGGAGGCGAGGCGCTCCTCGCCGCGCTGCTCGGCCCCGGCGAGGCGCCGTACGCGGCGCTGCTCGAGGGCGAGCGCTGGGCGGTCGTCTCGCTCTCGCCCGAGCTCTTCTTCGAGCGCGCGGCGGGCCGCGTCGTGCTCCGGCCGATGAAAGGCACGCGCGCGCGCGGGCGCTTCGGCGCCGAGGACCGCGCGCGCGCGGCCGAGCTCGCCGCCTCGGAGAAGGACCGCGCCGAGAACCTGATGATCGTGGACATGATCCGCAACGACCTCGGGCGCGTGGCGCGCCCGGGCACGGTGGCGGTCGAGCGCGCGTTCGAGGTCGAGCGCTACCCGACGGTCTGGCAGATGACCTCGACCGTGTCGGGGGCGAGCGACGCGCGGCTGCCCGAGCTGTTCGGTGCGCTCTTCCCGTGCGCCTCGGTCACCGGCGCGCCCAAGCCGGCCACCACGCGCTTCATCCGCGACCTCGAGGCCGCTCCGCGCGGCGTCTACTGCGGCGCGATCGGACGGGTCGAGCCGGGCGGGCGCGCGCGCTTCGCGGTCGCCATCCGCACGCTCGAGGTCGATCGCGAGGCGGGGACCTTCCGCTACGGGGTCGGCAGCGGCGTCACCTGGGACTCCGACCCCGAGGAGGAGTGGCGCGAGTGCCTGGCCAAGGCGCGGGTGCTCGCCGGCGCGCCGCCGGAGTTCGAGCTGCTCGAGACGATGCGCTGGCGCGCGCGGGGCGGCGAGCGGAGCGCCGACGGCAGGCCCGCAGCGAGTGGCGTCGAGCTGCTCGACCTGCATCTCGAGCGCCTCGCCGCCTCGGCGGAGTACTTCGGATTCGAGGTCGGGTCCTCGGCCCCGCCGGGAGGAGATGCAGAAGCTTCCATTGAAGGGAGAGTGCGCGCACTCCTCGACGCCCGCTGCTCGGGCCTGGCGCCGGGGTCGTACCGCCTCCGCCTACGCCTCGCGCGCGGCGGCGCGCTCGCGCTCGACCTGGAGCCGTTCCAAGCGGAGCGAAAGGTGTGGAGAGTCACGGTCGCGCCGGAAGCCTTCTCTTCTATGGACTCCTTTGCTTTTCACAAGACGACCTTCCGGGAGCGCTACGAGCTCGCCGCCGCCGCGGCGGCGGCCGGGGAGGGCGGGGGGAGCGGAGTGGACGAGGTGCTGCTGGTCAACGAGCGCGGCGAGCTCACCGAGGGCACGCGCACCAACGTCGCGCTCCAGTTCGGCGGGGAGTGGGTCACGCCGCCGCTCGACTCCGGGCTGCTGCCGGGTGTCTTCCGCGCCCACCTGCTGCGCAGCGGACGGCTGGTCGAGGCGACGCTCTACCCGCGAGACCTCCGCCGCGCCCACCGCGTGCGCCTGATGAACGCCTTGCGCGGCTGGATCCCGGCCGCCGTCGAGTCGCCCTGAGACGGCGAGGACCGCCTCCGCCGGGGCGGAAACGGTCCTCTACCGAAGCTGCCTGAGGTCGAGCCGGCCGCCCGGGCCGGCGTCAGGTGCCTCAGGTGAAGCCGGAGCCGCAGCCGCCTCCGCCCCCGCCGCAGCCTCCCGTGGCGGCGAAGGAGGCGGAGCCGGTGGAGGCCGAGACGCCGGCGGCGAAGGTCGAGAGCTGCTTGGTCACGTCGCAGCCGCCGCACCCGGGGCAGCGCACCGAGTCGGGCCCTTCGCCGACCCGCTGGAGGACCTCGAAGCGCTCGTCGCAGCTGCGGCAGCGGTACTCGTAGAGGGGCATGCGGCGCGCCTCCCGTCTCAGCCCAGCAGGCTCTCGACCGCCGCGCGCTCTTCGCGCAGCTCGCGGTCGGTGGCGTCCATCTTCTCGCGGCTGAAGGGCTCGACCGGCAGGCCCTGGACGATCTTGTAGTCGCCGCCGCTCACGGTGCACGGATAGCTGTAGACGACGCCGGGGGCGATGCCGTAGCTGCCGTCGGCGGGCACCGCCATCGACACCCAGTCGCCCTCGCGCGTACCGGTGAGCCAGGTGCGCACGTGGTCGATCGCCGCCGAGGCCGCCGAGGCCGCCGAGGAGGCGCCGCGCGCCTTGATGATCGCGGCGCCGCGCTGCTGCACGGTGGGGATGAAGGTCTCGCGCATCCAGGCGTCGTCGACCAGCTCGCGCGCCGGCCGTCCGGCGACCGTGGTGTGGTGGATGTCCGGGTACTGGGTCGCGGAGTGGTTGCCCCAGATCGTCATGCGCCGGATCTCGCGCGCGGGCTTGCCGGTCCTGGCCGCGAGCTGGGAGATCGCCCGGTTGTGGTCGAGCCGGGTCATGGCGTGGAACTGGCGCGGATCGAGCCCGCGCGCGGCCGAAGCGGCGATCAGGCAGTTGGTGTTGGCCGGGTTGCCGACCACGAGCACGCGCACGTCGCGGGCGGCCTTGGCTGCCAGCGCCCGTCCCTGGGGGCCGAAGATCTTGCCGTTCTCGGCGAGCAGGTCCTTCCTCTCCATGCCCGGGCCGCGCGGCTTGGCGCCGACCAGGAAGGCGACGTCGGCGCCGGCGAACGCCTCCTCGGCGTTGTCGGTGGCGAGCAGACCGTCGAGCAGCGGGAAGGCGCAGTCGGAGAGCTCCATGCACACGCCCTGGAGGGCGGGCAGGGCGGCGGGGATCTCGAGCAGCTGGAGGACGACGGGGCGCTCGGGACCGGCGAGCTCGCCGGCGGCGAGGCGGAAGGCGATGGCGTAGCCGATGTTGCCGGCCGCGCCGGTGACTGCGATGCGCAGGGGAGTCGTCATGGCGGGCGGATTCTACGCCGCGCGCAGCGCCGAAACCCCCGCCCGGCGGGCGCGTAGAGGGGGGTGCGCCGCCCCCCCGAACGGGCGGCCGAGGAGGCCCCGATGACCCTCGAAGCCGCGTTCGTCCGCCTGCCCCCGGTGGTGCGCGCCGTGGCGCCCTTCCTCGACCCGCGCGCCTGGGGCGCCGTCGCCTACGTCTGGCTCGGCTTCCCGCTCGGGCTCGCCTGGTTCATCGGCCTGACCGTCGGCTTCGCCGCGGGCGTGCCGTTGACGCTGGTCTGGGTCGGCTTCCTGCTGCTCTTCGCGACCGTGGTCGCGGCCTGGGGCGCGGAGGGGCTCGAACGGCGGCTCGCCATGTCCCTGCTCGGCGCCCGCGTGCCCGAGCGCCGCGCGCGCGCGGAGGGCCGGGAGAGCTTCCGCCGCTGGTTCTCCTCGGTGGTCGGCGGGCCGGCGTTCTGGAAGGGCCTGGCCTTCCTCCTGCTGCGCTTTCCACTCGGTCTCGCCGGCTGGGTCGTCTCGGTCGTCGCCTTCGCGATCTCGCTCGCCTTCCTGGCGACGCCGGTCCTGGTCTCGCTCGAGGTCGGCGAGGTCCGCATCCCGTTCCGGTTCGTGGACACGGGTATCGACGCGCTGCCGCTGGCGCTCGCCGGGCTGGTCGGCCTGATCGGCACCTTCCATCTCCACCGCGCCATGGGCTGGGCCTGGGCGCGGCTGGCCGAGGTGCTGCTCGGCGCGGGCGGCCCGGCGCGGACGGCGCCGGCCGCCGCGCCGAGCGTGCCGGCGTCCTAGCTGCCGGGCACCCGGTAGACGACGCGGGCGAAGTAGCTGGCGCCGTTGAAGCCCATCTGGACGTTCTCCCAGAGGCCGCCGTTCTCGGTCTCGTTGGGGTCCTGCTCGGTCGGCTGCTCGTCGAAGATGTTGGTGCCGCCGACGACCAGGCCGAGCCAGTCGGTCAGGTCGTAGCCGACGTGGACGTCCGTGGTCCACCGCGGCAGATAGTGCTGGGGCGGGGCGAACGGGTCGTCGACCTGGGACCAGGTGCCCGAGAAGACGTCACCGAAGTAGGCGAGCCGCACCCCCGTGTTCCAGCGCCCGATCCGGTAGTCGCCGCCCAGGGCGCCCTTCCATTCCGGCGCCGAACCCTCGACGAACATCCGCTCGCGCGTGTTGAAGTAGATGTCCTCCTTGCCCGCCAGCCCGGGCGCCGTGTTGATCGCGGTCACCTCGGTCTCGTTGTAGTTGAGCGCCAGGAAGGCGTTGAGCAGGCCGCTCCCGAGCGGCCGCCGGTAGCCGAGCGTCAGGTCGACGCCCTGGGTGCGCGTGTCGATCGCGTTGGTGAAGAAGCGCGCCTCGGCCAGCCCCTGGGCGGCGATGATCGGACCGATGTCCGGGTCGTCGACGGTGAAGCCGCCGGTCAGCACGATGCGGTCGTCGATGTCGATCTGGTAGAAGTCGAGGGTCAGGTCGAAGCGGGCGTGCGGCGTCCAGGTGAAGCCGAGCGAGTAGTTGTTGGAAGTCTCCTCCTTGAGCGTCGGGATCCCGACCAGCTGCGCCAGCTCGCTCTCGTTGGGCGCCAGCTTGACGTCGGCCGCCTCGCCCGCGATGAAGTCGGTGAAGGTCGAGCTGAAGTAGCGCTGGTGGAGCGACGGCGCGCGGAAGCCGGTCGAGGTCGAGCCGCGCAGGTTGAGCTCTCCCACCCGGTAGCCGAACGAGAGCTTGCCGGTGAGGGTGTCGCCGAAGTCGGTGTAGTGCTCGCCGCGCAGCGCGAAGGTGAACAGCAGCCGCTCGGTGGTCTGCAGCTCGACGTCGGCGTAGGCCGCGTAGCTCTCGCGGTCGGCGTCCACCTCGTCCGCCGGCTGGAAACCCGGGAAGCCCTGCGACCCGGCGTTGCCTCCGCCCGGTCCGTCGAAGTCGGCGTAGGACTCGGGCGCGCCGGCCGAGATCTCGTAGGTCTCGCGCCGGTACTCGACCCCGGCCCCCAGGCCGATGCCGTGGAGCCGGTCGGAGAAGAGCCTCGAGACGTCGAGATTGGTCGTGTGCTGCGTGAACTGGAAGCCGCCGGCGTCGAACTCGGTCGGCGAGATCCCGCCGTTGACGGTGGCGATCGAGGCGTTCAGGGTGTGGCTGATCAGGTAGTCCATGGCGTTGGCGCCGTAGGTCGTGCTGACGTCGACCGACCAGTCCCCGGCCAGGGTGCGGTAGCCGACCGCGGCGGAGAGGTCCTCGATCTCGGTGCCGATGTCGGGCACGAAGCCGTCGGGGTACATCTCGGCCGAGTTGCGCGAGGGGATGTCGTCGGTGCCGACCCCGCCCCGGTACCAGGCGCCGGCGAGGCCGTCGCGCTGGTTGTAGCCGCCGTGGCTGTAGAACACCCCGTCCTCGCCGGCCGGCAGGTCGAGGTGGAAAAACAGCGTGGTGTTCTCGGTCGCGGCGTCGCCAATCCGGCGCGGCTCGCCGGGGGCCGCCCGGTTGGTGGCGTTGCGGTCGAGGAACTCGCCGGTCAGGTTGAGGGTGCCGCCGTCGCCGACCGCCGCGCCGTAGTTGACCGCGAGCTGGGCGTTCTCGCCGTCCCCCTCGGTGAAGGCGCCGCCCGCGGCGGTCACCTCGAGCCCGACGTCGTTGCGCAGCACGATGTTGATCACGCCCGCGATGGCGTCGGAGCCGTACTGCGCGGCGGCGCCGTCGCGCAGCACCTCGATGCGCTCGATGGCGGCGACCGGGATCGTGTTGAGGTCGGTGCCGACGTTGCCGCGCGCCCGGGTGCCGAAGATGTAGACGAGCGAGGAGGTGTGGCGCCGCTTGCCGTTGACCAGGACCAGGACCTGGTCGGGGCCGAGCCCGCGCAGGGTGGCGGCGTCGACGTGGTCGCTGCCGTCGGAGCCCGACTGGCGGTTGGAGTTGAACGAGGGCGCGGTGAACTGCAGCAGCTGTCCGAGGTCGAGCTGGCCGCTGTCGGTGGCGAGCTGCTCGATCGGCACGATGTCGACCGGCACCGGCGTGTCGGTGCGCGAGCGGTCGCTGCTCCGGCTGCCGACGTCGATGACCTCGGAGAAGCTGGCGGCGTCGGCGCCGCCGCCGGGACGGGCGGCTCCTGGGCAGGGGGCGTCTGGGCGGGAGCCTCCTGGGCCGCCAGGCGCGGAACGGCGAGCAGCAGGGCGAGGAGCGCCGCGGCGAGAACCCGCGGCCCGAGCGTGGTACGGCTCCGCGACGGCGTCGACATGGGACACCCTCCTTCCGGGAATCGGGCGGCTTTGGCGGCACTCTAGCGGAGCCGCAACCCCTTGCCAACGAGGGCCCGGAGCCGGCCGGCGCCGGCGCCGGCCGGCGGGCGTCGAGCGCCGCGGTGACCGTCCGG
>JAFNAE010000043.1 GCA_017860005.1 Acidobacteriota bacterium
CGGGAGTCGACCTGCGCTCGCTCGCCACGGACCGGCTCCAGGCCGGCGTCCGCGTGCGGCTGGCGGCGGCGGAGGCCGGAGCCCTGCGCGCCTGGGCGGGCGACGGCCGCGGCGGCCTGCGGCTCGCCGTCGATGCCGCCCTGCCCACCGCGATCGAACGCGCGCCCTGGGGGCTCTCGATCGCCAGTCCGCCGGTCGCCGCCGCCCAGGGCGCGTCTGGCGCGGCACCGCTCTGGGTCGCCGGACCGCTCGCCGTCGGCCGCACCCGGCTGCGCGCGACGATCGTCGACGGCGAGCGCGGCGGCGCCGCGAGCGAGGCCTGGGCGGCCCTGCCCGGCGCCGAATCGGTCGAGCAGAGCTGGCCCGCCGCGCTCGAGGGCGCGCCGGTGCTGGTGGTGCGCACCCAGGGCGCGGCGCGCGTCGACCTGCTCGAGCGCCAGCGCCTGCGCGTGCTGCCGCTGGCGGCCGACCGCACGAGCCTCGCGGTCGAGCTCGACTCGCGGCGCTGGCACGAGACCGAGGTGCTCCTGGCCGACGCCGACGCCGACGGCCGGCAGGACCTGATCGCCGCCTTCCCCGAGGGGCTCCGCGGCGACGACCTCGTGGTCCAGGTCTGGCGCGGCGCCGGCGGCGGCCGCTTCGAGCCGCGCGCCGCACGCAGCGACCTCGAGCTGCCGGCGGAGGGCTGGCGGCTGGTCGCACACGCCGACGAGGCGGGCGGTCCCGGCCTGCTCGCGGCCGGCGCCGGCCGCCTCGAGCTGCGCCGGATCGTCGCCGGTGGCCGGCGCGCGCTGGCCGCCGGCGCCGAGCTCGCCGCCCCGCTGCCGGCCCCGCCCACCGGCGTCGGCAGGGTCGAGGCCGGGATCGGCTCCGCTCGCACGAGAACGGCGTCGCGGCGCGAGCGAGCCCAAGTCGAGCCGCTCGGCGCGGCCGAGCTCGACGAGCGCCCCGGACCGGAGGCGCTGGCGGTGGTCACCGGCGAGGCCGGCGACGACCGGCTGGTGGTGGTCCGGCGCGACTGACGCTCAGGGCGTCGCGCTCGACCAGGCGCTCGTGTCGCCGCTCTCGAAGCCGTCCACGAAGACGCAGAAGGGCGTGGCGCAGGCGGGATCGCTCACGCGCACCGTGACGACGCCCAGGTTGGAGTCGATCCAGCCGTCCCAGGCGGCGTAGGTGAAGGCGTCGAGGCCGGCGAAGCCGGTCTCGGGGAAGTAGGTGGCGTTGGCGCCGCTCCACCCGACGGTACCGTGGCGGGGCTGCGACACGACGCGGAACTCGAGCGGGTCGCCGTCCGGGTCGACGCCGGCGAGGGCGATCGCGACCGGGATCTGCGCGGGGGTCGCGGCCGCACGATCGGCGACCAGGGCGGGATGGTCCGGGGTCGGGTCCTCGCTGTCCGGTCCGGCGTGACAGGCCCAGCAGCCGATCCTGAAACCCCGCCAGAAGTGGATCGTGCCGTAGACGGTCGTCCGGGTCTGGTCGGCCGTCGAGGCCGAGAGCACGGTGGCGCGGTAGTCGGCGCCGTGGCAGGCCCGGCATCCTTCCGTGCCGCCGCCGATGTCGCCGTGGTCCTCCGCCCAGGCGGCGCCGGTCGGATGCAGCCCGTGCGGCCCGCCGGTCACCGTCGCGGGGACCGGGTCGTGGCAGGACGCGCAGTCGGAGAGCGTGCCCGGATGCCCCTGGTGGTCCTCCGCCAGCAGATTGTCGTTGCCCTCGTGGGACGGGAACTCGGCGTGGGTCGAGCCGTGGCAGGCCTCGCAGGCGAGCCCGCCGTGGCCGTAGGAGAAGCGGTAGAGGTCGAAGCCCGGCGCGGGCACGTCGGGGTTGGTGGCGAAGGTCGCGTCGACCGCCACCCGGGGCTGGCCGTCGGTGTCGAACACCGTCGTGTAGCGGATCTGGCCGTTGTTGTGGATGGCGGTGCCGGTGTGGCAGCTCTGGCAGGCGGGCTGCTCGAGCCAGCCGACGCGGCTCGCCGCGCCGACGCGGACCATCGAGCCGTGGCAGCCCTGACACTGCATGGCGAGCTCGCCGGTCGGCGCCACCGCGCGGCCCATCGCGCCGCGCAGGCACTTCGTCTCCGAGCCGGGATGACAGCGGTAGCAGGCGGCGCGGTTGTCCTCCGCGTCGAGCGGCAGCCCGGTGACCGGATCGGTGACCGTGGCGTGGTGCGTGTGCACCGCGTGGGTCAGCGCGCCCACGCCCGGCAGCCCCGTGCCCGGCAGAGCGTTGGAGGCATGACAGCGGGCGCAGAGGATCGGCTCGCCGTCCACCACGACGTTGGCGTAGAGGCCGGCGGCGGAATATCCCGCCGCGGCGAGCGCCGCCGCGTAGTCGGGGTTGGCGGCCTCGAGGCCATCGTGGAGCAGCAGGGCGTTGAGGCGGTAGTCGCGTTCCGGATCGGGATCGTGGACCCAGCCGCCGGGCGGCTCGGCCTCGGGCGAGGCGCCGGAGGCGTGGCAGGCGCGGCAGTCCATCTCGGTGGAGACGGGCAGCACGACGCGCGCCGCGGCGAGCAGGGCGCCGAGACCGTCGCGCGCCACGAGGCGGACGAGCGGGTAGCGGTGGACCGCGTCCGCATCGTCCACCGGCGTGATCGGAACGCCTTCCGCGCTCCACCAGCGCGCCGCGGAGTGGTAGACCATGGGCTGCGGATCGTTGGCGGCGCCGGGCATCGCGAAGCCGGCCAGGCCCTGGTCCGGTGGCGGCGCGGCGCCGTAGAGCGGCAGCACCCAGTCCCAGAAGTTGGTCTTGCCGATCGAGGTCGAGTTGAGCGAGCCGTCCGGGTCGGCGAGCGCCTCGTAGCTCACCGTGACGCCCGCCGGCGGCGGGTCCGGCAGCGCGCCGCCCGGCGCCATGAGCTGCGCGTGGAAGGTGTTGTAGGGCGGCAGGATGGAGAAGATCGAATAGTCGCTGTCCATGCAGTGCATGCCGAGGTCGTTCCAGCCGACCAGCGTCCAGTGCGAGGCGTTCTGGGCGCCGGTCAGGCCGGCGAGCAGGGCGAGGAGCGGGACCAGCGAGAGAGGGACGAAGCGCGGGCGGGTGGACATCGGCGCCTCCGGATGGGAGTCGGCCGCACCCTCCCGACGCGGTCGAGACCGCCCCATTGTGCACCCGAATCGAACCGGCGCAACGTCCGGATCCTCGCGCCGCCGCCCTTTCGCCGCCAGCGAAAGCGGCGCGCGCTCAGGCGCGGCTGGCGTCGAGCAGCTTCTCGACCACCGCGGGGTCGGCGAGGGTGGTGATGTCGCCCAGGTCGGCGGTGTCGCCGGCCGCGATCTTGCGCAGGATGCGGCGCATGATCTTGCCCGAGCGCGTCTTGGGCAGCC
This sequence comes from Acidobacteriota bacterium, assembly GCA_017860005.1. Classification (GTDB taxonomy): domain Bacteria; phylum Acidobacteriota; class Thermoanaerobaculia; order Multivoradales; family JAGPDF01; genus JACTMI01. The sequence continues at coordinate 3,327 of JAFNAE010000043.1, forward strand.
CCGGCGCGACCACGATGCGGTCGGGGGTGGCGATCGGCCCGATCACGTGCCGCACCTGCTCCTTGAGCATGCCGGCGAGCTCGTCGGCGTCGTAGCTCTCGTACTCCGGCGTCACGATCACGAAGGCGAAGATGCCGGTGCCCTTGATGTCGTGCGGGAAGCCGACCACCGCCGCCTCCGCCACCGCCGCGTGCGCCACGAGCGCGCTCTCGACCTCGGCGGTGCCCAGCCGGTGCCCGGAGACGTTGAGCACGTCGTCGACGCGCCCGGTGATCCAGTAGTAGCCGTCCTCGTCGCGGCGGCAGCCGTCGCCCGTGAAGTAGAGGCCGGGATAGCGGCTGAAGTAAGTTTCCTGGAAGCGCGAGTGGTCGCCGTAGATGGTGCGCGCCTGGCCGGGCCAGGAGTGGCGCAGGCAGAGGTTGCCCGACACGCCGTTGCCCGCCAGCTCGTTGCCCTGCTCGTCGACCACCACCGGGTCGACGCCGAAGAAGGGCAAGGTCGCCGAGCCCGGCTTGCACGGCGTCGCCCCCGGCAGCGGCGTGATCAGGATGCCGCCGGTCTCGGTCTGCCACCAGGTGTCGACCACCGCGCAGCGCCCCTCCCCGACCACGTCGTGGTACCAGGTCCAGACCTCCGGGTTGATCGGTTCGCCGACCGAGCCGAGCACGCGCAGGCTCTTGCGCGAGTAGCGCCGGACCCATTCGTCGCCCTCGCGCGCGATGGCGCGCAGGGCGGTGGGCGCGGTGTAGAAGATGTTGACGCCGAGATCGTCCACGATGCGCCAGTAGCGCCCGGCGTCCGGATAGACCGGCACCGACTCGAACATCACCGTGGTGGCGCCGTTGGCGAGCGGGCCGTAGACGATGTAGCTGTGGCCGGTGATCCAGCCGACGTCGGCGGCGCAGAAGAAGATCTCGCCCGGGTGGTAGTCGAAGACCAGCTTGTGGGTCATCGCCGCGTAGACCAGGTAGCCCGCGGTGGTGTGCAGCACGCCCTTCGGCTTGCCGGTCGAGCCCGAGGTGTAGAGCGTGAACAGCGGCGACTCGGCGTGCATCCACTCCACCGGACAGGTCGAGCGCTGGCGCGTCATCTCGTCGGCGAGCCAGAGGTCCCGGCCCTGCGTCATCGGCACGTCTTCGTCGGTGCGCCGCGCCACCAGCACGCGCTCGACTCCGCCCAGGCCCTCGATGGCGCGGTCGACCGTCGCCTTGAGCGGGATCCGCTTGCCGCCGCGCAGCCCCTCGTTGGCGGTGATCACCAGCTTCGCGCCCGCGTCGAGGATGCGGCCGCGCAGCGACTCCGCCGAGAAGCCGGCGAAGACGACCGAGTGCACGGCGCCGATGCGCGCGCAGGCGAGCATCGAGTAGGCCAGCTCCGGCATCATCGGCAGGTAGATGCAGACGCGGTCGCCGCGTCCGACGCCGTTCGCGTGCAGCACGTTGGCGATGCGCGCCACCTGGTGCTTGAGCTCGCGATAGCTGATCGTGCGGTACTCGCCGGGCTCGTCCTCGGCCCAGATGATGGCGGTCTTCTCGGGTTGCGTCGCCAGGTGGCGGTCGACGCAGTTGAAGCAGGCGTTGAGCCGGCCGCCGCCGTACCAGGAGAAGTCGACCTCCTCCATGTCCACGTCGAGGATGGTCGAGGGCGGGTGGTACCAGGTGAGGATCTCGGCCTGCTTGCGCCAGAACCCCTCCGGATCGTCGAGCGAGAGGCGGTAGAGCCGGCGGTACTCCTCGAGCGAGCGGATGTGGGCGCGCTCGGCGATCTCGGGCTTGACGGGGACGGTCGTCATCGCGGTCTCCCTCGGCGGCGGTCGGCAGAGAAGTCCCGTAACCTATCAGGGACTTCCGCGGCACGCCCCCGAGGGAGACCGGCGCCTGCCCCGCCTCAGAAGTGGTAGAGCTGGAGCGTCAGTTGCAGGACGTCGCGGTCGGGCGCGCCGTCGGTCGAGATCCGGCCCCAGGCGAAGCGCGCCACGCGCTCGTGCCCGGCCATGCGGTAGTTGACGCCCAGCCAGGTCTGCGTCTCGTCGGCGAGCGCCGCGTCGTCGAGGTCGCGCGCCGCCCACTGGACGAACGGCTGCCAGCGCAGCGCGCCGAACAGGTAGCCGACCTCGGCCAGCCAGGCCTCCTGCTCGGGCAGGGTCGCGAAGGTGTCGCCGCCGTCGTAGCGGAGGTAGTCGCCCTGGAGCGTGAACGCCGAGCCGTCCGAGCCCACCGGCTGGTCCCAGAAGGCGTCCGCGCCGAGCGCCTGGTAGTCGTCCTGGCGGTCGAAGCCGACGCCGAAGGTCAGCATGCGCCTGGCGCCCAGGTTGTTGCCGGTGTAGAGGTAGCCGGTGTCGGGATCGAAGAAATTGTAGGCGAGCCGGCCGGCGAAGCGCAGCTCCTCCGTGGCGTCGGTGCCGCGCGCACCGTCGTAGACGCCGCCCCGGTACTCGAGCCTGCCGCCGGCCACGGCGCCGCGCAGCTGCACGCCGTAGTCGCGCCCGACGCGCGACTGGGTGGCGTTCGAGTGGAGCAGCGAGTAGGGCCCGTAGTCGGAGGCCAGGTGGGTCGCGGCGCCCTGGGTGGTGTTGCGCGAGAGCGGGACCAGGATCATCCCGAAGTCGACCTTGAAGGCGGGGCTCTGCTCGTAGGTGACGACGAAGTCGTGGATGAAGATGTCGCCGCTGTTCTTGACCCCCGCCGCGTCCGACTTGCCGAGATTGGGGCTGTCGGTGTCGATGAAGTAGCTCCACTTCTCGGCGAGCCTGCCGCCGAGGATCAGGCGCAGGCGCCGGAAGTAGAGGTTCTGCGCGTCCTCGCCGTCGGCGAGCTCCTCGGAGTCGGCGCGCATCACCGCCAGGAAGCCGAGCTTGACCGAAGACCTGCCGTCCTCGCTGCGGATCTCCCAGGATCCCTGGGCCGCGGCGACCGTCGCGAGCGCGGCGCCGAGCGCCGCGACGGCGAGAGTCCTGGGACCTGACGCCCGACGAGCCACGGGCTCCTCCTCTCTCCGGCATCCGGCCGCCCGGCGGTGAACCCGGAGTCGTTCCCTCGCGCCGGAACCGGAACGCGAGACGGGCGTACCGAAGCGCAGCGTATCGCAGCGCAACCGCGGCCGAGCCGCGCGCGGGACCGCGACGGCGCGCTCGGCGGCGGCCGCATCGTCTAGACTGATCGCGCGGCCGCGCGGCGGCCGAGGAGGCGGGTCGTGGAGCACCGGCTGGGCATCGTTCTTTCCGGCGGCGGCAGCCGCGGTCTCGCCCACGCCGGCGTGCTCCAGGCGCTCGCCGAGGCCGGCATCCACCCCGACTGCGTGGCCGGCACCAGCTCGGGGGCCCTGGTCGGCGCGCTCTGGGCCGCCGGTTGCGGAACGGAGCGGGTGCTCGAGTTCTTCGAGACCGCGAGCCCGTTCCGGATCTCGAGGATCGCGCCGCTGCGCAAGCCGGGCTGGATCGACACCGGGAAGATCGAGGCCGACTTCCGGCCTTTCTTTCCCGCGGATTCGTTCGAAGCGCTCGACCGGCGCCTGTTCGTCGCCGCCACCGACCTGGCCGCCGCGCGGCTCGAGATCTTCTCCTCGGGCCCGCTGTTCCGCCCGCTCCTCGCCTCGTCCTCGATCCCGATGCTGTTCACGCCGACCGTCATCGGAGGCCGCCTCTTCGCCGACGGCGGCATCCTCGACAACTTTCCCGTCGAGCCCCTGCTCGGCCTGTGCGACGTCATCCTCGGCGTCTACGCGAGCCCGCTCACGCAGGTCGAGGCGAGCGGTCTCAGGAGCTCGCTGGCGGTCTCCCAGCGCGCCTTCGAGATCGGGATGTTCCACGCCTCGCGGCGCAAGTTCCACCAGGTCGAGCTGCTGATCGCGCCGCCCCGGCTCCGCGACTACGCCCTGTTCGACATCCGGCGCCACCGCGAGATCCTCGAGCTGGGTCACGCCGCGGCGCTCGCGCGCATGGACGAGATCCGGGCGCTCGTGGAACGCCGCCGCTGACGCGCGCCCGCGGCGCGGGCCCTGCCCGATCAGTGCTTGTGCAGGTCCTTGTGCATCAGTCGCCGGCTCTCGGCCAGCCGCTCCGCGGCGGGCAGGCGCGCGAGCCGCTCCGAGAGCCCCTCGTCGGCCTCGGCGCGCAGGTGGGCGAGCACGCGCTCGACCAGCGCCGGCGGGAAGCCGCCGCGCTCGAAGAAGTCGCGCCGCTCGGCGAGCGCGCGCGCGGCCGCCACCGCCGAGCGCGGCAGCCCGTCGGCGACCCCCGCCGCGGCGCCCGCGCCCGGCCGCGCCTCGGCCGCCGCGGCGAGCCCGAGCGCCGCCGGGTCGGCCAGCCCGTCGGCGACGGCCAGGGCGACCGCGGCGAGCAGCAGGTGCGGGAAGGCGCTGCCGTCGGGGCTGCGGATCTCGACCGTCGGCCGCGCCAGGGCCTCCGGGTAGGGGCCGTCCTCGGCCGGGTTCATGACCCGGTCGAGCCGCGTCGCGGTGGCGAAGTCGAGCGGCACGCGCACCAGCGCCGAGCGGTCGGCGCGGCCCCAGGTCAGGCGCGTGGGCGCCTCCTGGTGGGGCACCAGCCGCAGGTAGCTCGAGGCCACCGTGTTGCCGAAGGCGGCGAGCGGCGCCGCGTGGCGGAGGAGACCGCCCACCAGCCGACGCGCCTCCTGCGACAGCTCGCCGTCCGCGCCGCGCATGACGTTCTCGCCCTCGCGCTGGAGCGCCAGGTGCAGGTGCATGCCGCTGCCGGCCATGCCCTCGTCGAGCTTGGGCACGAAGGTCGCCGAGGCGCCGTGACGGTCCGCGATCGCGCGCACCAGCCAGCGCAGGACGGTGAGCCAGCAGCCCAGATCCTCGATCGGGGCGAGGTCGAGCTCGACCTCGTGCTGCTCGACGCGCCGGCCGTCGAGCTCGGGATCGCTCGACTCCAGCCGGTCGATGTAGCCGACCTCGGCGTGGCCGTACTTGACGCAGCCGGTGAGCGCCGAGGCGGTGCGCAGGATCTCGTCGGCGATGGCGCGCCCGTGCAGGTAGGGCGCGCTCTGGTGGTAGTTGCGCTGCGAGCGGCCGGTGAAGCGCTCGTCGGCGCGCTCCAGGATCAGGTAGTACTCGAGCTCGGCCAGCGCGGTGAGCTCGAGCCCGCTCGCTGCGCTGAGGCCGGCCGCGGCGCGCGCGAGCAGGTTGTCCGGCGTCGGCGCCGGCGCGCCCTCGCGGTCGGCGAAGCGGCAGACCACGTGCAGCTCGTCCGGCACCCAGGGATCGAGGAAGGCCCAGCGGTAGACCGGCACCACGTAGAGGTCGCTCGAGCCCGACTCGAACAGGCCCGGGAAGAGGCTCGAGCCGTCCACGCGCTCGCCCGCCGCGAGCACGCGGTCGAGGTAGGCCGCGCTCGCCACCGGCAGGCGCAGCTCGCGCAGCTTGCCGTCGAGCGACGGGTAGCGGAAGTCGACGACCCGGATGCCGTCCTCCAGGCAGACCGCCGCGAGGTCGCGCCGGCGCCACTGCGCGGGCGGCTTGCCGATGCGGCGGACGAGCGGTCGCAGGTCGTGGGCGGGATCGAACACGGACTCGGACATGGCAGCCATTCTAGGGGCCCGCCCGGCGACCGCCCCTGCCCGCCGAGGCGGGCCGTGGCCCCTTTTCCCGCCCGTCCGCACGTCTCGGAGTGAAGGCGCCCCTCGCGCTCGGCGCGACGGACGGCGCCGGGAGACGACCATGCACGCCGACCCCCCCGCTTCGAGATTCCGCACCGCGACCTCCGCCCTGCTCGCGCTCGCCGCGACCCTGGCCGCCGCGCCGCTCGCCGCGCAGCCGCTGGTGGCGGTCGGCGGCCAGGCGCAGGTCAACCAGGTCACCCAGAGCGGGCAGGACCTGCCCGACGTGGCGAGCGACCAGAACGGCGACTACGTCGTGGTCTGGGAGAGCTTCGTCTCGGCCGGCAGCGACAACTCCGGACGCAGCATCCAGGCCCGGCGCTACCTGGCCGGCGGCGCGCCCGCGGGCGCCCAGTTCCAGGTCAACACCCAGACCGCGGGCGAGCAGGTCGCGCCCGTGGTCTCGATGGCCCCGGACGGCCGCTTCGCGATCGCCTGGACGAGCGACGAGGGCGGCGGCGGGCCGGTCGACCTCGACATCCGCGCCCGGCTCTACGCCGCCAACGGCACGCCGGCCGGCAACGACTTCCTGGTCAACACCTTCGACCTCGGCGACCAGCGCAACCCCGACCTCTCCTGGGCGGGCGACCTCGGCTTCGGGGTGGTCTGGGAGAGCGACGACGACACCGGGCCGAACTTCGACTGGAACATCATCGCCCGCGTCTACGACGGCGCCGGCGTTCCGGTGACCGGCGAGCTCCAGCTCAACACCCTCGCCGACCAGCAGCTCGACCCGGCGATCGCGGGCCATCCCTCGGGCGACCTGCTGGCGGCCTGGGAGAGCTTCACCTCGGACGGCTCGGACACGACCACGACCAGCATCCAGGCGGTGGTGCTCGGCAGCGGCGCCGAGGTCCAGGTCAACGACCATCCGCCGGTCGTCGCCGACAACAACCCCGCGGTGGCCTGGGCGGCCGACGGCACGATCCTGATCGCCTGGGAGAGCACCGGCTCGGCGGGCACCGACAACTCGCTGTCCTCGATCCAGGCCCGGCTCTACGACTCGGGCGGCAACCCCGGGGCCCAGTTCCAGGCCAACGCCTACGTCACCGACGACCAGCGCTTCCCCACCGCCGCCTTCCTGCCCGACGGCCGTTTCCTGCTCGGCTGGCACAGCTACGGCTCGTTCGGCAACGACGCCTCGGAGGCGAGCGTCCAGCTGCGCGCCTTCGCGGCCGACGGCACGCCGTTCGGGACCGACCTCCAGGCCAACACCTACACCACCAACAACCAGCGCTTCGCGGCGCTCGCCGCCGACGGCCGCGGCGGGCTGGTCGCCGCCTGGGAGAGCTACGGCTCGCCGGGCGACGACCAGGACGGCCCGAGCGTCCAGGCGCGGCGCTTCTCGCTCGACCTCGTCTTCGTCGGCGGCTTCGAGTCCGGCAACTTCGCCGGCTGGTCGCTGGTCCAGCCCTGAGCCGCGCGCCCCCGGGCGCGCGGGGGCGCGCACCGAACCGGCCCGTCGCCCCCCGGGCGGCGGGCCGCAGCACTCGACGGACGCCGGCCGCACTCGGGAGCGGTCCGCGCCGCGCGCCGCTGTGCCATGATCTGCGGCCGAATCGCGCGCACGATGGCGGCCGAGCCGCAGCATCCCGAGAGAGCGGAGATCACCCTGCTGCTCGAAGCGTGGGGCCGAGGCGACGGCAACGCCTTCGAACGCCTCTTCGACCTGCTCTATCCGGAGCTGCGCCGGGCCGCGGATCGCGCCATGCGCGGCGAGCGCGCCGGCCACACGCTGCAGCCGACCGCGCTCGTCCACGAGGCGTTCCTCGAGCTGCTCGGCCAGGAGCGCGCGCGCTTCCGCGACCGCGCCCACTTCCTCGCGGTCGCCGCCTTCGTCATGCGCCGGATCCTCGCCGAGCACGCGCGCGCCCGGGCGGCCGCCAAGCGCGGCGGCGGCGTCCCCGCCGGCGACCTCGAGCGCGCGCTCACCGTCGCCACTCCCGACCACGAGGCGACGTTCGAGGAGATCCTCGCCGTGGACCAGGCGCTCGAGCACCTCGAGGCCCTCAACGCCCGTGCCGCCCAGGTGGTCGTGCTGCGCTACTTCGGCGGCCTCTCGCACGAGGAGATCGGCGCCGCGCTCGACCTCTCGCAGCGCACGGTCAAGCGGGAGTGGACGGCGGCGCGCGCGTGGCTCCGGCGCGAGCTGGGCGAACGATGACGGGGGCCTCCGGCTGGGAGCGCCTGCGCGACGCGCTCGGCGACCTGCTCGAGCTCGCGCCCGGCGAGCGCGCCCCGGAGCTGGCCCGCCTGGCGCGCGAGGATCCCGGATTCGCCGCGGAGCTCGCCCGTCTGCTCGAGGCCGCCGAGGGCGATGACGGCTTCCTCGCCGAGCCTGCCGTGCATCGCGTCGCCGCCGCCCGCCCGCGTGTCGCGGTGCCGGAGCGCATCGGCCCCTGGCGCCTCGAGACCGAGATCGGCTCGGGCGGAATGGGCGCGGTCTGGCGTGGCCGCCGCGACGACGGCGCTTTCGACCAGGTGGTCGCGATCAAGCTCGTGCGCCCCGACCTGGCGCGCGAGATCGGCCATCGCCGCCTGGAGGCCGAGCGCCGCATCCTCGCTTCGCTCGAGCACCCCGCGATCGCGCGCCTGATCGACGGCGGCACGACCGGCGACGGGCTCGCCTACCTGGTGCTCGAATTCGTCGACGGCGAGCCGATCGACGCCTGGTGCGACCGCCGCCGCCTGCCGTTGCGCGGCCGGCTCGAGCTGTTCGTGGCGGTCTGCGCGGCGGTCGATTTCGCCCACCGCAAGCTCGTCCTGCACCGCGACATCAAGAGCTCCAACGTCATGGTCGACGGCGCAGGGCGGCCGAAGCTGCTCGACTTCGGCATCGCCAAGCTGCTCGACCCGCTCGCCGGGGACCGCGAGCAGACGCTGGCCGGCGGCGCGCGCCCGATGACGCCGGCGTGGGCGAGCCCCGAGCAGCTGCGGGGCGAGCCGCTCACCCTCGCCGCCGACGTCTACTCGCTCGGCCTGCTGCTGTGCACGCTCACCGCCGGCGTGCGCCCGGCGCTCGCCGAGGCCGGCTCCGCCGAGCAGCTGGCGCGCACGATCGAGGCGCGCGGCGCGCCGCGGCTCGAGGAGCTCGCACGCGACGGCGCGGCGCCCGGGGTCGACGCCCGGCGCCTGGGGGGCGATCTCGCGCGCCTCGCGGCGCGCGCCCTCGAGCCCGATCCGGCGCTGCGCTACCGCTCGGCGGCGGAGCTCGCGGCCGACGTCGAGGCCTTCCTCGCCGGCCGGCCGATCAGCGCCCATCCGCCATCGCTCGCCTACCGGGCGCGCAAGTTCGCGCACCGCCACGCGGCGGCGGTCGTGATCGCGGGCGCCTCGGTGGTGGCCCTGCTCGCCTCGACCGCGGTCAGCGTCTCGCAGGCCCGGCGCGCGCGCCTCGAGAAGGCGCGCGCGGAACGCCGGCTCTCCGACCTGCGCGAGCTCTCGGGCACCTTCCTGTTCGACTTCGAGCACCGGCTGCGCGACCTCGCCGGCGCCACCACCCTGCGCCGGGACGTCGCCGCCACGGCGCTGCGCTACCTCGACCTGCTGGCTGCGGAGGCGGGCGACGACGCCGTCCTCATCGCCGACCTCGCCCACGGCTACGTGCAGCTCGGCCAGGTCCAGGGCAGTCCTTTCCTGCCCAACCTCGGCGAGACGGCCGCCGCCGGCGCGAGCGCCGAGCGGGCGCTCGAGCTCGCCCGCCGGCTCGAGCGGCTGCTGCCCGGGTCGGCGCGCGCGGCGCGCACGCTGGGCGAAGCCCACCAGCTGCGCGGCGACCTGCGGCTCGGGGCCGCCGAGTACGCGGCCGCCGGGGTCGACTTCGCCGCCGCCGTGGCCGCCGCCCGCGCCGCCCTCGACGCCGGGCCCGCGGATCCGCTGGCGCGCCGGCTGCTCACCTCGAGCCTGTCCCGCGAGGCGATGGTGGCGGCGGCTTCCGGCCGACTCGAGGCCGCCATCGAGGCCCACCGTGCCGCGCTCGACGCGACCCGGGCCTTCGCGCGCGACGACCCGGAGGGCTTCGAGCGCAACCTGCTCGTCTCACGGCTGCTGCTCGGCGAGACCCTGTTCAACGCCGGCCGCATCGCCGAGGCGCTGGCCGAGCTCGAGCCGGCGCTCGCCGAAGCCGAGGCGCGCTCGGCGCGCGAGCCCGAGAACGTCCTCGCCGAGCGCGACTTCGCGGCAGCGAGCGACCGCGCGATCCAGGCGCTCCTGGCCGCCGGCCGCGGCGCGGAGGCGCTGCGCATCGCAGAGCGGGCGCTCGAGCGCGTCGAGCGCGCCGCGGCCCTCGACGCGGACAACGACCTCGGCCGCTTCGACGTCGCCTCCTCGCTCAGCCTGGTCGCCCAGGCGGCGCGCGTCGCGGGCCAGCCGGCGCGCGCCGAGCTCGACTACCGGCGCGCGCTGGACATCTCACACGACCTCGTGGCGCGCGATCCGCGCAACGTCGTCTACCGCAGGGCGGTGGTCGCCTGCCTGTCGGGCCTGGGCGAGGTCGCGGAGGGCGACGGGCGCCCGGGCGACGCCGTCGCCGCCTACGAGCGCTCGGTCGCGGAGCTCGAAGGCATGCTCGAGGCGATGCCGGAGGACGTGGACGCGCGCCGCGCGCTGGCCACTATCGAGCGCCGGCTGGGGCGCCTGCTCGAACCGCACGATCCCGTCGAGGCGCTCGCGCATCTGCGCCGCTCGCTCGCCGCGGCGGAGCTCGCCGCCGGCAGCGGCGGCGGCGACCTGCCGGCGCGCACCGAGCTCGCGGAGTCCCGGTACCGGCTCGGCCTGGCGCTGCTCGCGCCGGCGCCCGGGGCGGCCGGGCCGGCGCGTTCCGAGGCCTGCCGGCTGCTCGCCGAAGCCGAACGGGTCGCGCTCGGGCTGCCGCCGCCCAACGCCGGGCCGACCGAGGGCTACGCGACGGTGGCCGAGATCCGGGCCGCGCTCGGCCGCTGCGCCGAACCCGGCACCCGCTGACCGGGCGCCCGCCCGCCGCGCGCCGATCCCACCCCGCGGAGTGGCGCGCCGCGCGCCCGGTGCCCGCACAGTGGGAGGCCGGAAACCTGTCCGGGCCGCGCCGGTCCGTCGCCGGGTCCGGCCTCCAGCGGTCGGTTCCCGCCTCCGCGCCGCGACCCGGAATGAGCGTCAGGAGAAAGCCATGGACAAAGCCAAGCTCCAACTCATGGGCCGGGAGTACGAGCTGCCGGTCCTCGTCGGCACCGAGAACGAGGTGGGCCTCGACGTCACCGCGCTGCGCGGCGCGAGCGGCGCCATCACCTTCGACCCGGGCTACGGCAACACGGGCTCGTGCACGAGCGCGATCACCTTCATCGACGGCGAGCGCGGCATCCTGCGTTACCGCGGCTACCCGATCGAGGAGATCGCCGGCCGCGCCTCGTTCCCCGAGGTCTGCTACCTGCTGATCTTCGGCGAGCTGCCCTCTCCCAAGCAGCTGGCGCACTTCGAGGAGCAGCTCACCCGCCACACGCTGCTGCACGAGGACATGAAGAAGCTGTTCGAGGGCTTCCCGGCCACGGCGCACCCGATGGCGGTGCTGTCGGCGATGGTGGCCTCGCTCTCGGCCTACTACCCGTCGCGCGGCGAGGAGGAGCGCGACCTCAACATCGTGCGCCTGCTCGCCAAGACGCCCACCCTGGCCGCCTTCTCGTACAAGAAGTCGATCGGCCAGGCGTTCGTCTATCCGCGCAACGACCTCGCCTACACGCAGAACTTCCTGCACATGATGTTCGCGGTCCAGGCCGAGCCCTACCGGCCCTCGCCGGTGCTCGACCGCGCGCTCACGCTGTTGCTCATCCTGCACGCCGACCACGAGCAGAACTGCTCGACCTCGACCGTGCGCATGGTCGGCTCCTCGCAGGCCAACCTGTTCGCGTCGTGCTCGGCGGGCATCAGCGCGCTGTGGGGGCCGCTCCACGGCGGCGCCAACCAGCAGGTCATCGAGATGCTGCAGCACATCCGCGACGACGGCGGCGACTTCAAGAAGTACGTCGGCATGGCCAAGGACAAGTCGGCGAACTTCAAGCTGATGGGCTTCGGGCACCGGGTCTACAAGAACTTCGATCCGCGCGCCAAGATCCTCAAGCACGCCGCCGACGAGGTCCTGCGCGAGCTGGGAGTCGTCGATCCGCTGCTCGACATCGCCAAGCACCTCGAGGAGGTGGCGCTCTCCGACCCGTTCTTCGTCGAGCGCAAGCTCTACCCGAACGTGGACTTCTACAGCGGCATCATCTACCGCGCGATGGGCATTCCCACCGACATGTTCACCGTGCTGTTCGCGCTCGGCCGCATGCCGGGCTGGATCGCGCAGTGGAAGGAGATGCGCGAGGATCCCAAGGGGCGCATCAGCCGGCCCCGCCAGGTCTACGTCGGAGCCGCGCAGCGCCCCTTCGTGCCGATCGCCCAGCGCCCCGACAAGGCGAAGACGGACCGCGAGACGCCGACGCCGGTCCACGCCTGATCCGGACGCCGCACGGCGGCACCCGGTGCCAGCCGTCGGGCAGGCCCGCTCACGCGGGCGCCGGCCCGGCGGCTGGCACTTCCCTTTTCGGCCCGGGCGACGCCCGCGCGCTAGGCTGCGCGGCATGGCCCCGCCGACCCCGTCCCGGTCGATCGATCCGCGCGTCCGGATCGGTCACGTCCACCTGAAGGTCGCCGACCTCGAGCGCGCGCTCGCCTTCTACCGCGACGTGCTCGGCTTCGAGCTCCAGCAGCGCTTCGGCCCCGGCGCCGCCTTCCTCTCGGCGGGCGGCTACCACCATCACCTCGGGCTCAACGTCTGGGAGAGCCGCGGCGGGGCGCCGCCGCCGCGCGGCACCACCGGCCTCTACCACCTGGCCATCCTCTATCCGACCCGCGCCTCGCTCGCCGACGCGCTGCGCCGGCTGGTCGCGGCCGGCATCCCGCTCGAGGGGGCCGCCGACCACGGCGTCTCGGAGGCGCTCTACCTGCGCGACCCGGACGGCAACGGCGTCGAGCTCTACCGGGATCGCGCGCCCGCGGAGTGGCCGCGCGACGCAGAAGGCGGGCTCGCCATGGTCACCGGGCCGCTCGACCTCGAGGCCCTGCTCGCCGAGCCCGAGGCCCCTCCCGACTGACCGGTAACGTCACCGCCCCGCGCGGCGACCAGCTCCTCGCGTTGCCCGAAGCGCGGCCGGGCCGCTCACGGCACGGCGAGCGACCAGGAGTACGTGGAACCGATCTCGAAGCCGTCCGCGAACAGGTAGGCGTTGGTGAGCCGCGCGAAGCCGAAGTCGAAATCCGGATCGGCCCACTCCGAGGAGCCCGCGCCCACGATCCGTCCGGCCTCGAGCCCGATCGCGGCGAAGCCGCTCCGCTCGTCGCCCCCGCCGCCGTCCGGCTCGAGGTCGAAGGCGACGAGCCCGGTCCCCGCGCCGCCGAACGAGGTGTCGATCAGGCCGCTCTCGAGCAGGCGCAGCGCGCCCGCCTGGACGCTGAAGGGGCTGCTGCCGGGGGTGACCCCCGCCACGATGCGCCCGTCGCCCTGGAGCGCGAGGCCGCCCTCGTACCAGGCGTCGCGGCCGTTGCCGGGCAGGAAGCTCAAGGTACGGGCACCGCCCGTGCCGAAACCGGGATCCAGGTCCCCCCCGGAGTCGAAACGGACGAAGCCGAGGTCGCTCGCCGAATCGAACGTGCCCTCGCCGATCTGGGTCTCCGCGAGGAGCACGATCCGCCCCTTGGCATCGAGCGCCAGGTCGAGGAGGTAGTCGTCGTCGTAGTCGGGAGGCGCCACGTCGAAGCCGTGCACCGCCAGGCCGCCACTGCCGAAGGTCACGTCGGCCGTCGTTCCCGCCGCCACCAGCCGGGCGCACCAGAGGTCGAAGTCCGTCGTACCCGAAGCGAAGTGCTCCCCTCCCAGCACCGGCTTGCCGTCGGGCTGAACGAGGATCGACCGCGCGGTCACCACCGGCGAGCCCGGGATGATCCAGGTGCGCTCGTCGGGGGCGCCCCCCGCGGGATTCCAGCGCCAGGTCCAGGCCCCCGCGGCGCCCGCCGTGGTGCCGAGAACCCAGACCACGCCGCTCAGCCGGTCGATCGCGATCGCCGCCGCCTCGGCGGCGGCGGCTCCCACCGCGATGCCGTCCCCGAAGAACGAGGTGTCGCGCGCGCCGGAGGAGGTGAGGCGGACGATCAGGGGACGCTGCGTGCCGCCGTCGTCGACCGAGCCGGCGACGACGATCCGCCCCGAGCTGTCGAGCGCCACGGCCGCCGATCGCCCGAGCGTGTAAGCGGGAAGCCCGAGGCTCGAGAAGTCGAGGACGTACCTGCCGCCCGACCCGAAACCGGCGTCGAGGGCGCCGTCGGGATCGACTCGCACCACGGCCAGCTTGGTCACCTCGCCGTCGTCGTCGGAGACGGTGCCCGCGACCACGAAACGCCCGTCTGACTGCGCCACGAGCGCGGCCACCAGATCGCGCGCCTGAGCGTCGAGGTCGAAGGCATAGGAGGACTTGCCGTTGCCGCCGAAGGTCGGATCGAGCTCGCCGTCCGCAGCCCGGGCGGGCGAACCGGCCAGACCGACGAGGGCGAGGAGCATCCACGGCGCCCACGGACCGAAGCGCTTCCACATCGCGTACCTCCAGGGCGAGCGGAGTGGCTGCCGGAGCCCGCCTCCGTCCGCTCGCGACTCTGCCCGGGCCTTCGTGCACCCTAGCACCCTCGCGATCCGCGCCACGCCGCGCCCGGTCCGCACGCCGGACCTGCAGGCAGCGGCGGAGCCCTGCCGAGGCTCAGAACGCGCTCGCGAAGCTCTCGCGCGCGGCGTCGCAGAGCTCGCCCAGGTC
>JAFNAE010000133.1 GCA_017860005.1 Acidobacteriota bacterium
AAGCCGTCGCGCGGGCGGTCGGCCTCCCAGGCCGCCGCGCTGGCGAAGAAGCGCGGCTTGATCAGGTAGGGGCCGCCGTCCTCCGGGCAGAAGACGTCGCAGTTGCCGCAGTCGTTGCAGAAGTCGGCGAAGTTGCCGATCTGCCGCGTCTCGCGGATCTCGAGGGCGCCCCCGTCGCGGGCGAGCCAGCGCCCGCCCGCGCGCCGCACGTGGACGATCTCGACCCGGCAGGGCTCGAGGGCGAAGAAGAAGTTGGCGTCGTTGGGGCAGACCGGCACGCACTTCTCGCAGTTGATGCAGTCGAACAGCTCCAGGTGGCGCCCGATCTTGCGCGGCAGCGCGCGGTGGGCGCCGGCGGCGTAGCGCGGGTCGGCGGCGGCGCGCGCGGCATAGTCGGCGCTGTTGAGCAGGCGCGCCTCCGAGACCCAGCGCGCGAGGAGCGGCGCGCCGGCGGCGGCGGCGAGGTCGCCGCCGGTCTCGAGCGCGCTCCGGCAACGCGCGAGCCACTCCGCGTCCGCCCCGCCGGCCGCGCGCTCGAGCGCGGCGGGGCCGTGCCCGAAGGCGCGGATCACCCACTCGTCGATCGTGCGCGCGCCGGCCGCGCGCATCTTCTCGGCGAGCGCGGTCAGGTAGCCACGGCCCCGGCCGTAGCCGCCGGGCTTGAGCAGGTCGGTGCAGACGGTGACCGGCGCCAGCCCGAGCGCCACCGTCTCGGCGAAGTTGGCGCGCTCGATCCCGGCCGCGAAGGAGACCGGGAAGCGGTCGCCGAACTGGCGCCGGAAGCGGGCGACGAGCGCCGTCGCGAGCACGTGGAGCGGCGGGCCCGAGAGGTACATCTCGCGCTCGCTCGCCGGGAAGAAGGAGCGGTGGTTCTCGACGATCAGGGTGTTGCTGAACTTGACGCCGAAGCCGAGGCCCGCGGCCGCCGCCGACTCGCCCAGCCGGCCCACGAAATCGGTCATCTGCGTCCAGCTCGCATCGCGTGCGAAGGCGCCCTCGGGCACGCGGATCTCGTGGTAGCCGAGGGCATCGTGGAGCAGGCGGTGGGTCTCCTCGGGGCCGAGCAGCACCGGATTGAGCTTGACGATGCAGTGCAGGCGGTGGCGCTCCTGGAGGTGGCGGACGATGCGCTCGATCTCGTCCGGGGGGCAGCCGTGGAAGGTCGAGAGGGTGAGCGTCGACGACAACGCGGTCGCGAACGGCAGGTCGCGGAGGGTGCGGTGCTCGGGCGGGATCTCCCCGCGCAGCCGCTCGACCGTCGAGGTGGCGTCGCGCAGGCCGTCGAGGAACGCCGCGACGCGCGCGCCCGAGATACCGGCGAGGTCGTAGCCGACGCTCATGTCGAAGAGCGTGCGCTCGAAGCCGGGCACGAGCGGCAGCTCGCCGCTCGCCACCAGCATCTCGACGAGCATGGCGGCCTTGACGTACTCCTCGAGCGACTCGGCGAGGGTGAGCTCCTGGGACCACTCGACGTTGAAGCCGACGGTCTGGGCGTCGATGCACGGGCGCGGGATCACCAACTTGTCGTTGACCTGGACCGTCTTCCACTCGACGATGCGGCCGCCCGCCAACCAGGCGAGCACGATGTTCTGGGCGAGCTGGGAGTGCGGGCCGGCTGCCGGTCCGAACGGCGAGGACGCGACGAGGCCGTGATGGCGCACCGAGAGATCGAGCCCGGGATCGCCCAGGAAGCCGCGCTCGAGCGGCAGGTCGAAGAGCGAGCGCCGCTCGGCCAGCTCACGGAAGGCGCGCCGGACGAGCGCGCCGAACGGGTAAGGGCGCAGGACGGCCATCAGCGCGCGCCGGGCAGCCGGCGCAGATCGGCGTTGCGGCCGAGCACGAGCAGGCGGCCGCCGCGCTGGAGCGGCACCTCGGGATCGGGATTGACGGTGAGGCCGGGCCTGTCGCCGCCAAGCACCGCCAGGACCTGCACCTCGTAGGTGTTGCGCAGCTTGAGCTCGGCCAGCGTGCGCCCCGCGAACTCCTCGGGCACGGCGATCTCCTCGAGCGCGTGCTCGGCGCCGAGCGGGATGTAGTCGGCGAGGTTGCGGTCGTGCAGGCGCCGCGCCAGCCGCTCGGCCATGGCGCGCTCCGGGAAGACGATCTCGTGCGCCCCGATCAGCTCGAGCAGGCGCCCGTGCTCGGGGGTGTTGGCCTTGGCGATGATCCGGCGCGCGCCCATCTCGCGCAGGTGCAGGACGATGATCGCGGAGGCGTCGATGCGCTCGCCGAGCGAGACCACGACGACGTCGAACTCGGCCAGCCCGAGCGCTTCGAGTCGCTCGCGGTCGGTGGCGTCGAGGACCATCGCCCGGTGGGAGTGGTCCTTGATCGCCTGGACGCTCTGCGGATCGTTGGAGACCGCGAGCACCTGGTGTCCCTCGAGGAAGGCGTGCCAGGCGACGTGGAAGCCGAAGCGTCCGAGTCCGATCACCGCCACCTGCGCCACCGCGGCCTCCTTTCGTCAGCCGATCATGACCGCTTCGCCGGGGTGCTGCCAGTCGTCGGCGCGGCGGCCGGCCACGACCGCGGCCAGCGTCAGCGGACCGACGCGGCCCAGGAACATGAGGGCGACCAGCACCAGCCGCGAGGCCGGCTCGAGCGTGGGCGTCAGTCCGGTCGAGAGCCCCACCGTGCCGAGCGCGGACATCGCCTCGAAAGCATAGTCGGCGAAGCGCCCGGGGCCGGCCGGTGGCGCCTCGATCAGGAGCAGCGCGAACAGCCCGGCGTTGGCCGCGGCGAGCGCGGACGTGGTGGCGGCGAAGGCGAGCGCCACCGTGCGGCGCGAGAGCGTGCGCCCGAAGACGTTGACGTTGTGCCGGCCGGCCAGACCGGCGCGCAGGGCGAGCACCATGGTCGCGGCGGTGGTGGTCTTGATGCCGCCCGCGCACGAGCCGGGCGAGCCGCCGATGTACATCAGCACGATCATCCCGAGCAGGGTGGCCGGCGCGAGCGCCGCGAAGTCCACGGTATTGAAGCCGGCGGTGCGCGCGGTCACGCTCTGGAAGAGGCTGGCCAGGACCTGCTCGCCGGGCGGCAGACCGGCGAGCGAGAGCCGGCGCTCAATCAGCCAGAAGCCGAGCGCCCCGCCCACGACGAGCAGGGCCGAGGCGGAGACCACGATCCGGGTGTGGAGGGTGAGCCGCCGCCAGCGCAGGCGCGCGCGCAGCAGGTCCTCGACCGCCAGGAAGCCGAGTCCACCCAGCACGATCAGGAGCATGACGGCGGCGTTGACGGCGAGGTCGCCACGGAAGCGCGACAGGTTGTCGGGCAGCAGCGAGAAACCGGCGTTGGCGAAGGCCGCGACCGCGTGGAAGACGGCCTGCCACGCCGGGCGCTCGAGCTCGCCGCGGAAGGCGAGCCAGAGCCCGAGCGCGCCCAGCGCCTCGCAGCCGACGGTGAAGGTGAGCACCAGCCGGATCAAGTCGCGCGGCGCGAGCGAGCGTTCGCCGGCCAGGGTCTGCTCCACGAGCTGGCGCTGGTCGAGCGAGAAGCGCCCGCCGGCGACCACGATGAAGAGCGCGAAGGTCATCACGCCCAGGCCGCCGACCTGGATCAGCAGCAGGATCACGGCCTGGCCGAAGCCGGTGAACCCGGTGCCGGTATCGCGCACGGCGAGGCCGGTCACGCAGGACGCCGAGGTGGAGGTGAAGAGCGCGTCGAGCCAGCCGACCGGCGCCTCCGCCGGGGTCGCCCAGGGGAGCTTGAGCAGCAGGGTGCCGGCGGCGATCAGGGCGGCGAAGGAGAGCGCGACCCAGGCCGCGGGCGGCAGCCGGTGCAGCCGGGCGGGAACGGTGACGGGCGGCACTCGGCGAGAGTGTATCCGCCCCGGGTGCGGTCGCTTGACCGCGGGGCGGCGCTGCTTCAGACTGCCGCCCGAATCCGGAAACGAGGAGGGCTTCGAGATGGGACGGACGGCGCGCGCGCTGGTGTCGGTGGTCTTGGGCTGGATGGCCCTGAGCGGAGCCGCCTGGGCGGCGGGAGGCAGCATCGCGGGCCGGGTGGCGCGGCCCGACGGCACGCCGCTCGCGGGCGTGCACGTCGGCATGCTGGGCCTGGACCTGGAGGCGGTGACCGGCGAGGACGGGACCTACGTCCTGACCGAGGTGCCGGCCGGCCGCCAGCGCGTCTCGTTCCGGCTCGGCGCCAACGAGGAGCGCGCGGAGGTCGAGGTGGCGGAGGGCGCCGAGGCACGCCTGGACGGCAGCTTCGACTGGCAGCCGGTCTACGCCGAGTCGATCACCGTGGTCTCGGCCTCGCGCCGCGCGGAGCGCGTCACCGAGGCGCCGGCCGCCATCACGGTCATCGCGGCGCCCGAGATCGAGCGCATCGCCTCCCACGGCCAGCTGCCCAAGGTGGTCGAGTTCACGCCGGGCGTGTCGGTGACCCAGAGCGGCCTCTACGACTTCAACCTCAACACCCGTGGCTTCAACAGCTCGCTGAATCGCCGCGTGGCGGTGCTCATGGACGGCCGCGAGCCGTCGGTGCCGTTCCTCGGCGCCCAGGAGTGGGCCTCGGTCTCCTTCCCGCTCGACGACATCGAGCAGGCCGAGCTGGTGCGCGGACCCTCGGCGGCGCTCTACGGCGCCAATGCCGCGAGCGGCGTGCTCAACGTGATCACCAAGCGTCCGCGCGACAGCGAGGGCGGGCTGGTGCGGCTGACCGGCGGCGAGAAGTCCGCTTTCAACGCCGACGCGCGCTGGGCCGGCCACCTGGGCGGCTCCTGGTGGGGCAAGGCCGTGCTCGGCACCCGGCGCGGCGACGACTTCTCGCTCTCGCGCGTCGGCGCGGCCGAGTACTCGGTGCCCTGCACGCGCAGCGGCCAGACCGACTGCCTGCCGCAGGAGCGCGCCGAGCTCGACCCGGACGAGGACACGATCGACTTCGGCTCGCTGCGCTTCGACCGCTACTGGAGCGACGGCAGCTACTCGACCCTCGAAGGCGGCCTCGCCCAGGTCGCGGGGCCGGTCTTCCAGACCGGCATCGGGCGCGTGCAGCTGGTGGACGTGGACCGCCAGTGGGCGCGCCTCAACCACTCCATGGAGAACTGGAACTTCATGGCCGCCTACAACGGGCGCAAGGCCGACGAGCAGACCGCGCTGTCGACCGGCGTCAACCTGGCGCTCGACGACAAGAACTGGAAGGGCGAGATGCAGGGCTGGTGGTCGTTCGCGGGCGACCGGCTGCGCCTGGTGGGCGGGCTCTCCTACGAGGACGAGCGGGTGGACTCGGTCGACAAGGCGGGTCCGGTGCGGCCGCGCCTGCTCTCGCCCGGCAACCAGCAGACCCTGATGTACGAGCCGCGCATCGAGAGCTTCGCCGCCGGCTACGCCCAGCTCGACTGGATCCTCTCCGATCGCCTCAAGCTGGTGGTCGCCGGTCGCTACGACGACTCGACGCTGCACGACGCGGAGATCAGCCCCAAGGGCGCGCTGGTCTTCACGCTCGCCCCCGACCACTCGCTGCGCCTGACCTACAACGAGGCGTTCCAGGTCCCGAACTACTCGGAGTACTTCCTGCAGGCCGACGTGGCCGCGCCGATCAACCTGTCGCCGGTCGAGGTGCTCTGCTTCCAGCAGGGCGTGTCGTGCGGCTTCAACCTCGACGGCGACCTGAGCACCGGCGAGACGCGCGTGCTCGCGCTCGGCAACTTCGGGCTCGAGCTCGAGAAGGTGAAGACCGCGGAGATCGGCTACACCGGCGTGGTGGGCGGGCGCGCGCTGGTCTCCGCCAGCTACTACTACAGCCAGAACGAGAACTTCGTCACCGACCTGCTGCCCCAGCTCGGCACCGCGCTGGGGCGCATCAATCCGGCCTTCGGCCCCTACCAGACGCCGCGCTGCCTGGGCCCGGGCGGCACGCCGCGCGCGTGCCTGCCGCCGGAGGTCGAGGCCCAGATCCTCGGCATCCTGCAGGCGGCGCTCGGTCCGCGCTACGCGCTGCTCTCCAACAACTTCGACGGCACCCCGATCCTGGGCGCCGCCTCGTACACGAACTTCGGCGAGGTGGACACCCAGGGCGTCGAGCTCGGGCTCAACTGGGCGTTCACCGACCGCTGGTCGCTCGATCTCAACTACAGCTGGTTCGATTTCGAGATCCAGGACTCGAGCCCCGGTCTCGACCAGCTGCTGCTCCCCAACTCGCCCGAGAACTCGGCCGCGGTGGCGCTCACCTACGCCGCCTCGCGCTTCGACGCCTCGGCCTCTTACCGCTGGTCGGACGATTTCCGCTGGGTGGTCGGCCCCTTCCAGGGCGACGTGCCGTCCTACGGCGTCCTCGACCTGGTCGCCAACGTCGACCTGACGCGCCACATCGCGCTCGGGCTCAACGTCGCCAACGCGCTCGACGAGGAGCACTGGGAGGCCTTCGGCGGCGACCTGCTCGGCCGCCGCGCCCTGGGCAGCGTCACCTTCCGCTGGTAGCCGGAGCCCGGCGAGCGCCGGGCGGGGCCCCTGCGCGCCCCGCCCCGCGCGCGGGCCGCTTTGACACCTCTCTCCGGCGCGACTTAGACTTACGGGCCGGTCGGGGCGTAGCGCAGCCTGGTAGCGCACCTGCCTTGGGCGCAGGGGGTCCCCAGTTCAAATCTGGGCGCCCCGATGTCCCCGAAATCGAGGCCAACGCCACGAGGCGGGGTTCCCGATCCTGGGTTCGGAAACGAGGCTGCCTGTAGCTCAGATGGATAGAGCGGCGGCCTTCTAAGCCGCGGGTCGGGGGTTCGAGTCCCTCCAGGCAGGCCAGATCTTGATAGCAGTACTCGACAGCAGTTCTCGACAGAAACATGGTGAGCGTAGCTCAATGGTAGAGCTCCGGACTGTGGCTCCGGCCGTTGTGGGTTCGAGTCCCATCGCTCACCCCACCACCCCAGGCGCCCGTAGCTCAGCTGGATAGAGCGACAGCCTCCGGAGCTGTAGGTCAGAGGTTCGAATCCTCTCGGGCGCACCACCTTCTCGACCTCGCGGTCACCTGCGAGCTCTGACATCTGGCATCGCGCGGCGTCTCGGGCGCCCGCCTGGCGGTGCCCCGACGAGCGAAGGGGCCCGGCGGCTGCCGGGCCCCTGGTAACCCGATCTGGCCGCGACGCCGGTGCGCGCTGCTTGTCGCCGGCGCGCTGCTCGAACTTCCGCCGAACGTCTGCGCAGGAACAGGTGCTCAGCACCCCGCGGCGGCGGCCTTCAGCGCGAAGCGCAGCAGGATGAACTCGGCCGGCTTGAGGGGTGCGAAGCCCACCAGCAGGTTGACGACGCCCTGGTCGAGGTCGTTCTGCGTCGTCGTGTCGCGGCCGCACTGGACGAAGTACGCGTCCCTGGTCGTGCTGCCCAGGAAGGCG
>JAFNAE010000301.1 GCA_017860005.1 Acidobacteriota bacterium
GCGCGCGCGGAGCCGAGGTCGAGGTCGGCGTCGCCGGCGACCGGGACCCTCTCGTAGACCAGGCCCGCGCCCTCGGCCGCGGCGCGCGTCTCGGCCGTCACCTCGGCCTCGGAGCGCAGGTCGACGAAGAGGCGGAAGCCGTCCTCGGCGAGCGCGCGCCAGGCCTCCGGGCTCGCCGGCATGCCGCCGGTGCGCACGCCCGGCAACGGATCGCGCTGATTGGGCAGAGCGAGTGCCGGCGCGTCGGGGCCGGCGCCCGGCGCGGTGGACTGGGCCGGCGCGCCCGCCGATCCGAGCGCGAGCAGCGCCAGCGCGAGGAGCAGGGTGCCGGGCGGCCGGCCGATGGCGAAGCGGATCATCGAGTGCAGTTTACGCCGCCCGCGCCTGGAGCCACTGACGCAGGGCGGCCTTGGGCGCGGCGCCCACCTGCCGATCGAGCTCGCGCCCGCGCGCGAACAGGATCATCGTCGGGATGCCCTGCACGCCGTGCTGGCCCGCGATCTCCGGGTGATCGTCGACGTTGAGCTTGGCGATGCGCACCTGACCGGCGAGCTCGGCGCCGAGCTCCTCGAGGATCGGCGCGACCAGCCTGCAGGGGCCGCACCAGGGGGCCCAGAAATCGACCAGCACAGGGGTCTCGCCGGCGATCGTCTCCTGGAAGGCGATCGGGTCGGGGATCTCGGTCACGTTCTTCACGGGGTCTCTCCTCGGGGGTCGGTCCGGAGCCGCCGTGCGGCGGCCCTCGACCGGGAAGAGACACGGCCCGGCCCGGAGGTTCCCGGACGGCGCTAGCCGAGCAGCTTGATCGCGGCGAAGCCCAGCGCGGCGAGGGCGGTCAGGGCGACCAGGGCCCATTCGAGGCGGGTCTCGAGGAAGGGGCGAACGCGCTCGCCGTAGCGGCCGATCAGGCCCGCGACCAGGAAGAAGCGGAACGGACGTCCGATCGCCGAAGCCAGCACGAACAGGCCGAAGTCGAACTTGAACCAGCCCGAGGCGATGGTGAAGACCTTGTAGGGTACGGGAGTGATGGCCGCGATCAGGACCCCGAAGAAGCCGAACTCCTCGTACCAGGTCTGGACCTGCGCCATCACCTCCTGGCCGTTGTAGAAGTCCACGATCGGCCTGCCGACGGTGTCCCACAGCCCCCAGCCGATGCCGTAGCCGGCGATGCCGCCCAGGACCGAGGCGACCGAGCACCAGAGCGCATAGCGCGCCCAGTGCGTGGGCGCCGCGAAGCACATCGCCATCAGCAGCACGTCCGGCGGCACCGGGAAGAACGACGACTCGGCGAAGGAGAGCACCACGAGGGCCGGCACCGCCCAGCGCGTGGCGGCCCAGTGGAGGGTCCAGAAGTAGAGCTTGCGGATCGGGTTGCGGGTGGCGCGGGCGCGCGCGAGCGCATCGCTGGCCGGGGTTTCGACGAAGTCGGGGCGCATGGGCGGGCGGGAGTCCAACAGGAAAGCGGGCGCGAGACAAGCCCTACGCGGCGCGAGCCCGGCGCTCAGGCGCCGGCCGTGGCCGACCGGATCCGCGCGCGCAGCTCCGGCGTCAGCCGCTCGGCGGCGAGCGACGAGCAGGTCGCGCCGACCAGGTCGAGGGTCGCGAGCAGCGAGCGGCAGCGCTCGCACAGCGCGGCGTCCGAGTAGGGGAACGGCGCCCGCCGGTCCATCGCCTCGAGCTTGGCCTGGAGCAGGTCGAGGCAGACGCGCCGGGCGTGCCCCGGCGCGCCCGCGGCACGGCGCGGGAGCGCGGCGGCGAGCTCCTGGCGCAGCTTGAGGCGCGCGCGGTGGAGGCGGGTCTTGACCGTCGCCTCCCGCACGCCGGTCACCGCAGCGATCTCGGCGAGCGAGAGCTCGGCCACGTCGGCGAGCACGAGCGCCTGCCGGAAGGGGTCGGGCAGCCCCGCCAGGGCGCGTTCGACGCGCTCGCGCGCCTCGCTGCGCAGCCGGTCGGCGTGCGGGCCGCCCGGCGCCTCGAGGGCGAGGTCGAGCACGCCGGCCCCGGGCCTGGGCAGCAGCTCCTCCAGCGGCTCGAGGCGCGCCGGCGCTCCGGATCGCCGCCGGTGGAGCCGCTGGCAGGCGCGGCGCGCGATCGTGTAGAGCCAGGCGCGTGCGTGCCCGGGATCGTCGAGCTGGTCCCACGCGCGCACCGCGCGCGCGAAGGTCTCCTGGACCACGTCTTCGGCGTCCGAGCCGTCGCCGCAGGAGCGGCGCAGGTAGGCGAGGAGCCGCGCGCCCTCGCGCTCGACCAGCGCTTCGATGGCGGCGTCGCGCTCGGCGTGGGGACGGTCGCGCACGGCGGGATCCTAGCCGGTGCGCGGCGAGGTGCCGGCGGTCCGGGGGAGAATGGCGGCATGGCAGAGACGAGGATCGAGTCGCGCGTCGAGCTGGCAGGCTGGGAGCTGGCCTGGTTCCGGCTGGAGGCGAGCGGGGAGGCGGGCGCGCTCGCCGCGCTCGGTGCCCGGCGCACGCGCGTGGCCGAGGAGCTGCGCGCCCGCTTCACGCCGGGCGAGCTCGGCGAGGACCCGGCCGTGGCGGCGCTGCGCCGCCTGTTCAAGGCGGCCGGCACCGACCCGGGCCGCTACCGTCCCTCCTCGGAGGCGCTGCTGCGACGGCTGCTCAAGGGCGAGGAGCTGGCCTCGATCCACCCGCTCGTCGATCTC
>JAFNAE010000134.1 GCA_017860005.1 Acidobacteriota bacterium
AGACCATCATGATCAGGACCGCGCCCACCACGGCGGCGATCATCACGCCGAGCCGGTCGGTCATGCCCACCGCGGTGATCACCGAGTCGATCGAGAAGACGATGTCGAGCAGCAGGATCTGGACGATCACCCCGGCGAAGCGCGCCGGCACGCGGCGCGACTGCTCGCCCTCCTCGCCCTCGAGCTTGTCGTGGATCTCGAAGGTCGCCTTGGCGAGCAGGAACAGGCCGCCGCCGACCAGGATCAGGTCGCGCCCGGAGATCTTGCCGCCCGCGATCGTGAACAGCGGCTCGGTCAGGCGCGCGATCCAGGAGACGGTGAGCAGCAGCAGGATGCGCAGGATCATGGCGAGGCCGAGGCCGAGCGTGCGCGCGCGCGCCTGCTCGCCGGCGGGGAGCTTGCTGGCGAGGATCGAGATGAAGATGACGTTGTCGATGCCGAGCACCACCTCGAGCGCGAGCAGGGTGACGAACGCGACGACGACCTGGGCATCGAACAGGGATTCCATGGCTCCTCCGGAAGGTCGAGGGCCGACATCCTACCGTCGGCGGGCGGGCGGTTCGCGGGTAGGATGCCCGCGCTCGTGACCCCGCCCGCCGCCGGCCCGCCCTCGACCCTCACCACCGGCCACCTCGGAGGCCTCGCCGCCGAGCTCGCCGCCGGCCGTGCCCGGGACCTGCTCGCGCCGCTCGTCTTCCAGCCGCCGGGGACGACGCGGCTGGCGGGCGCGCCGCCGGCCGTCGCGCGCGCGGACCTCGCGCGCGCCCTGGCCGTTGCCAACGCCTCCTACGGCCACCCCGGCGCCGCCGAGCTCGCCCGGCGGCTCGCCGACCCGGCCACCGCGGTGGTGGTCACCGGGCAGCAGACCGGCCTGTTCGGCGGCCCGCTGCTCGCGCTGGTCAAGGCCGCCGCCGCGACGCGCTGGGCGGAGACCCTGAGCGCGGCGGGCCAGCCGGCGGTGGCGGTGTTCTGGATGGCGACCGAGGACCACGACTGGCTCGAGGTCGCGCGCGCCACCGTGCTCACCGCCGAGGGTCCGCTCACCCTCGCGCTCGGCGACGACCCCGCGCCGCTCGCCCCGGTCGGCCTGCGCACGGTCGGGCCCCACGTCGCCGCCGCGCTCGACGAGCTCGCGCTGCGCTTCCCCGCCGCCTGGTTCCGCGCCTGGGTGGAGCGGCTCTCGGACTGGTGGCGCCCCGAGGCCCGCTTCGGCGAGGCGTTCGCGCGCACCCACGTCGCGCTGCTCGGCGCGCGCGCGCCGCTCTTCCTCGATTCGATGCTGCCCGAGCTCAAGGCCGCCCAGCGGCCGCACCTGGCGGCCCTCGTCGAGCGCCGTGTCGAGCACGCGCGGGCGCTCGAGCACCGCGAGGCCGAGCTCGTGCGCCGCGGCCTGCCCCTCCAGGTCACCCCCCAGCCCGGCGCGAGCCCGCTCTTCCTGGTGCGCGACGGGCAGCGGCGGCGCGTGGAGTGGCGCGGCGCGGACCGCTTCGCGCTGCGCGGCCTGGAGGGCGAGCACCCGCTCGAGCAGCTGCGGGCCACGATCGAGGAGAACCCCGCGGCGGTCTCGCCCGGCGTGCTCGCCCGCCCCGCGCTCCAGGACGCGGTGCTCGGCACCGCGCTGTTCCTGACCGGGCCCGGCGAGATGGCCTACCTCACCCAGGCCGCGGCCGCGCACGAGGTGCTCGGCCTGGCGCCGCCCACGGTCGCGCTGCGGCCGCACGCGCTGGTGCTCGACATGCGCTCGCGCGAGCACCTGGACGGGCTCGGCGGCACGCTCGACGAGCTCCTGGCGCACCCCGAGGCGCTCGCGGCGCGCCTCGCGCAGCGCGGCGGCGGCGGCTTCGTCGGCGCCGCGCGGGCCGAGATCGAGACCCGCCTCGAGGGTCTGCGCGCGCCCGCCGCCGGCCTCGACCCCGGGCTCGAGCGCGCCTGGGAGCGCACGCGCGAGAGCGTCCTGCGCGCGCTCGAGGCGTTCGCGCACAAGGTCGATGCCGCCGCGGCGCGCCGCGACGAGACCGCCGCCCATCGCCTGGCGCAGCTCTCCCAGCTGGTCCGGCCCGGCGGCCGCGTGCAGGAGCGCGAGCTCGCCGCCGCCTGGTTCGCCGGGCGCTGGGGCGAGACCTTCGGCGCGCGCCTCGCCGACCAGCTCGACCTCGACGCGCGCCGCCTGTCGCTGGTCGACCCCGGCTGAGCGCGCCCGGCTTGCCGACCCGCCGCCGCGGCCCTAGCATGGGGCGCCACGATGAGCGCCCCTGGGCAGCGCCCGCCGGAGCCCCCGCAGTGACGGTCGACGTCCTGGCCGTGGGCGCGCACCCGGACGACGTCGAGCTCGGCTGCGGCGCCACGCTGGCGCTGCTCGCGCGCGCCGGCCGGCGGGTCGCCATCCTGCACCTGACCGGCGGCGAGGCGGGCACGCGCGGCACGCCCGAGCAGCGCCGCCGCGAGGCCGCCGCGGCGGCCGCGCTGCTGGGCGCGAGCGCGCTCGAGCTCGCCGACTTCGGCGACGGCGGCCTGCGCGCCGGCGCCGCCGAGGAGGACGCGCTGATCGAGATCCTGCGCCGCCTGCGCCCCGAGCTCGTGCTCGGCCCCGCGCCCGCCGATCGTCATCCCGACCACGGCCGCGCCCACCGGCTGCTCGCCGACGCCTGCTTCTACGCCGGGCTGGCGCGGCGCGGCGGCGGCGCGCCGCACCGGCCCGCCGCGCTCTTCTCCTACATGCAGCACGATCCCTTCCCGCCCTCGTTCGTGGTCGACGTGAGCGCGACCTGGCCGCTCAAGATGGCCGCGCTCGACGCCTACGAGAGCCAGATCCATGCGCCCACGGGCGCGCCCGGCCGGGACGAGCCGCCGACCAAGGTCGCTTCGCGCGAGTTCCGGCTCGCGGTCGAGGGGCGCGCGCGCCACTACGGCAACCTGATCGGCGCCGAGTTCGGCGAGCCGTTCGCCAGCCGCCTGCCGCTCGCCGTCGCCGACCCCTGGCAATTCCTCCCGGGCGGGCTGCGTTAGGACGCTCATGCGCATCGGCATCAGCTGCTATCCGACCTGGGGCGGCTCGGGCGTGGTCGCCACCGAGCTGGCGATGGCGCTCGCCTCGGCCGGCGACGAGGTGCACGTGATCAGCTACGCGCTGCCCTCGCGCCTCCAGCTCGCGAGCGAGCGCCTCTTCTTCCACGAGGTGGTGGTTCCCCACTACCCGCTGTTCGAGTATCCGCCCTATTCCCTCGCGCTCGCCTCCAAGATGGCGGAGCTCGCCCGCCACCAGCGGCTGGATCTCCTCCACGTCCACTACGCCGTGCCCAACGCGGTCTCGGCCATGCTCGCCAAGCAGATCCTCGCGCCGCACCCGCTGGCGGTGGTCACCACGCTGCACGGCACCGACGTGACCCTGGTCGGCAACGATCCGTCCTACCTCGAGACCACGCGCTGGGCGGTGCTCCACTCCGACGCGGTGACCGCGGTCTCCGAGTGGCTGCGCCAGAGCACCAACTACCAGCTCTGCATCGAGGACAAGCCGATCGAGGTGATCCCCAACTTCATCGAGCCGGAGCGCTTCGAGCGCGTGCGCGGCACGGCGGGAGCGCGGCGCTGGGCGAAGCCGGGCGAGAAGGTGCTCGTCCACGTCTCGAACTTCCGCCCGGTCAAGCGCGTGATGGACGTTCTCGAGGTCTTCCTGCGCGTGCGCGCCGAGTTGCCGGCGCGGCTGCTGCTGGTGGGCGACGGCCCCGACCGCGCGCGCCTCGAGCAGCGCTGCCGCACCGAGCGCTGCTGCGACGTGGTGACCTTCCTCGGCAACCTGGGCGAGGTCGAGCAGGTGCTCGCCGGTGCCGACCTCTTCCTGCTCCCCTCCGAGAACGAGTCGTTCGGGCTCGCCGCGCTCGAGGCGCTCGCCTGCGAGGTGCCGGTGGTGACGACCCGGGTCGGCGGCCTGCCCGAGGTGGTCGAGGAGGGCGTCACCGGCCTGCTCTTCCCGCTCGGCGACGTCGAGGGCATGGCGGCGGGCGCCGTCGCCCTGCTGCGCGACCCGGAGCGCCACCGCGCCATGGCGCGCCGCGCCCGCGAGCGCGCGGTCGAGCGCTTCTCCGAGGACCGGATCGTGGCGCGCTACCGCGACCTCTACGAGCGGGTGCTCTCGGGAGTCCACGCCGGCGCGGCGGGATGACCGCGCGCGTGCCGGCGGGGGAGGCGACCAGCGAGCTGCGCGAGCTCGGCTCGCGCTTCTTCGCCTTCCTCGCTCCCGCCCCCGACGCCGCGGCCGCCCAGGCGTTCCTGGACTCGCTGCGCCGCCGCTTCCCGGACGCCACCCACCACTGCTTCGCCTGGCGCGTCGGCGACCCCCCGGTCGAGCGCGCCGGAGACGACGGCGAGCCGGCCGGCACCGCGGGGCCGCCGATGCTCGCCGCCCTGCGCGCCGCCGGCCTGACCGGCGTGGTGGCGGTCGTGGTGCGCTGGTTCGGCGGCACCAAGCTGGGCAAGGGCGGGCTGGTGCGCGCCTACGGCGGCGCCGTGCGCGCCGCCCTCGAGCGGCTGCCCGTCCGCGTCGAGCGCGCGCGCGTGCGCCTCGCCCTCGCGGTGCCTCCCGACCAGGCGGGCGCGCTGCGCCGCCTGCTGCGCCCGGGCGAGGTGGAGCTGGTCGCCGAGCGCTGGGGCGCGGTGGTGGAGCTCGAGCTCGCGGTCGCGGTCGAGCGCCGGGAAGAGGTGCTCGAGGCGCTCGCCCGGCTCGGTCTCGCGCCGCGCCCCGCGTGAGCCCGGCGCCCGTCGCGGCGGGCCGGAATCGGGGTCGAGCGCGCTTGTCGCCCCCCCGACCCGGGTGTACACTGCGGCGCAGTTCGTGACCCGAGAAATCCAGTCGCCTCTGCGACTTTCTCTTCGGAGGAGATCCGCGCGATGAGCGAACCCCACGTCCCGCCCCCGCCCCCGGCCGCGCCCGGCGGAGGCTCGAGCGACAAGACCGTGATGCTGATCCTCGCCTACCTGGGCCTGCTCGCCCTGGTGCCCCTGCTGGTCGAGAAGGAGGACAAGAACGTCCAGTGGCACGCCAAGCACGGGCTGGTGCTGACCGCGCTCTGGATCGCAGTCTGGATGGTGTTCATGGTGCTGAGCTTCATCCCGGGCGTCGGCTGCGTGACCAGCATCATCTCGCTGTTCGTGCCGCTCGCCTGGCTGATCGTCACCATCCTCGCGATCATGAAGGCGCTCAAGGGCGAGCGCTTCCTGATCCCGGGCGTCTCCGACTTCGCGGACAA
The DNA here is from genome assembly GCA_017860005.1 of Acidobacteriota bacterium. Classification (GTDB taxonomy): domain Bacteria; phylum Acidobacteriota; class Thermoanaerobaculia; order Multivoradales; family JAGPDF01; genus JACTMI01. The sequence continues at coordinate 5,244 of JAFNAE010000134.1, forward strand.
GTTCTGAGGCGACGATGAGCGAACCGGTCCCTCCGCCGCCCGCCGCGCCGGCCACCTCGAGCCGTGCCACCACGGCCCTGGTGCTCGGCATCCTCGGCTTCCTCTGCTGTCAGCTGTGCGCGCCGTTCGCCTGGTACTACGGCAACCTGGAGGTCAAGGCGATCAAGGCCGGGACCAGCGCGGCCACCAATCAGGGCTTCGCCATGGCCGGCATGATCCTGGGCATCATCGGCACCATCTTCCTGCTCTTCGCCGTGCTCTGGATCGTCTTCTTCGGCGGCATGGCGATGCTCGGCGCCCTTGCCGGAGCCGCCGGGAACTGAGCCGGCGCGCCCGTGGGGCGGGCGCTCCGGGCGCTGGCTGTGGGGGGCGACGGGCCTCGGGCTCGTCGCCCTCGTCGTGTCGGCCGGGTTCTGGGACCCGGCGACCCGCCCGGGCCCGACCTTCTGCCTGTTCAAGCGCCTGACCGGCGTCTCCTGCCCGGCCTGCGGCCTCACGCGCGCGGCCGCCCTGGCCGCGCGCGGACAGTGGCGGGAGTCGTTCGCCGCGCACCCGCTCCTGCCCGCGCTGGCGCTCGCCGCCGGCGCCGGCTGGCTGCTCTGGGGCGAGCGCGCGTGGCGCGGGCGGCGGCGGCCGACCGGCGCGATTCCGGCGGTCGCGGCCGGTCTCGCGCTCGCGTTCGTGCTGGCCTGGCTGGCGCGCTGGCTCGCCGGCACCCTGCCGCCATGACCTCCCCGGCCGCTGCACCCCGGCGGCGCCGGGCCCGCCTGGTCGTGGGCCTTCTGCTCGCGCTCGCCGGCCTCGACCTGTCGCGTCCGCCCGAGCGCCAGTGGACGGCGCGCGCGGAGCTGGCGGCGATCGGCGCCTACCAGCGCCGGCTCTCGCCCTGGCTCGAGCGCGGCGGCGTGGCCTGCCGGTTCGTGCCCAGCTGCAGCCGCTACGCGGCGGCCGCCATCCGCGCGGACGGCGCGCTCACCGGCAGCGCGCGCGCGGCATGGCGCGTGCTGCGCTGCGGGCCCTGGACTCCGGCTGGGACTCCGGATCCGCCCTGAGCGGCGGCGCGCGCGCGCCGTCGTAGACTTCCCGCAGGTTTCTGCCCGTGAGCTCCGCGTCGGCTTCCCGCCTGTCGGTCCGCTGGGCGCTCCTGGCGCTCGCGCTCGTGGCCGCGCTGGCTCTCCTGGGCGTCGCCTCCGAGGTGCGCTTCGCCGGGCGGCGCATCGGCGTCTCGATCGAGGTCGCCGAGCAGGGCGGCCTGGTCGTGCTCGACAGCCTGCCCGAGTCCCCGGCGCGGCGCGCCGGGCTGCGCCCCGGCGACCGCCTGCTCTCGCTCGAGGGGCAGCCGCTCCACGACACCTCCGACTTCGTCCACGTCGCGGAGCGTTTCCGGCACGGGGGCGGCATGCGCCTCGAGGCCGCGCGCGAAGGGCACGCGTTCGAGACCACGCTGGTGCCCGGCATGGCGGTGCCGTGGCTGGACGTCGTCCTCGGCCTGCTGGTGGTCGCGCTCTACTCCGCGCTCGGCCTGCTCGCCGCCTCGCGCGCCGCAGAGGATCGCCGGGCGACGCTGCTCGCCCTGTTCTCCTTCGCGGTCGCCTTCGAGCTCGCGCTGCCCGGGCACCTGACCCGCGACACGCTCGCGGCGCTCGCGGTCGCGGTCGCCTTCGCCCTGGTGACCGGCTTCCAGTTCGGGCTCGAGCTCCACCTGGCGGCCTCGATCCCCTCGCCGCTGCCGTGGCTCGCGCGCCATCCCGCGGCGGTGCGCGCGCCCTACCTGTTCGGGCTCACGCTCGGCGCCTTCGCGGCGCTGGCCGCGATCCTCGACGGGATCGGCATCGCGCGCGCCGCCCCGGTGCGCGCCTTCGCCGATTCGCTGCTCACCACCTGGATGCTGCCGTTCTGGGCGGCCGCCGTGACCGCGCTGATCGGCTGGCGCGTGGCGCGGCACCCGGAGCCGCGCGGCCGCTACCAGGCCGCGCTCGTGCTGCTCGGGCTGCTGCCCTGGTTCGGCGTGGTGATGTGGGAGACGGCGCGCAAGCTCGGGGCTCCGATCGCGATCGTGCCGGAGCTCGTCTGGCAGCTCTTCGATCTCGAGTGGGTGGTGCGCAAGACCTTCCTCTACGGCGCGCTCACCTCGCTGCTCGTGCTCGGCTTCTACACGCTGGTCGGGGCCGGCGGCGCGCTGTTCGCGCGTCAGTTCGACGGCGGCGGCGCCTCGGTCTGGGTGGTCTCCACCGCCACGCTCGCCATGGGCCTGCTCTTCAATCCGATGCGCCAGCGCCTCGAGGCGCTGATCGACAGAAAGATGTTCCCCGAGCGCAAGGCGCTGCGCTCGCGGCTGGTGGCGCTCGCCGCCGAGCTGCCCGTGCAGGGCAAGCTGCCGCGCATGGGCGAGCACCTGACCCGGGAGCTGGCGCGCGTCCTGGGGGTCGGGCCGGTGACGCTCTGGATCGCGGCGGCGCCCTCGGGCCAGCTGGTCGAGCTCGCCGCCTCCCACCGGCCGACGACCGACGCCGAGCGCTCCGCCCTGATCGCCGCCGAGGATCCCGCCATCCGCCGCCTGCTCCGCGACGGGCGACCGTCCGCCGCCGCATCGCTCGGCGACGCCAGCCCGGCGATGGCCGAACGGCTCGCGGCCGCGGCCGCCGAGCTCGCGGTGCCGCTGGTCGTCCAGGGCCGCATGATCGGCCTCCTGTTGATCGGCGCCAAGCGGGACGGCTCGCGCTTCGTGGCCGAGGAGCTCGAGCTGCTCGCGCTGCTCGCCCACCACGTCGCGACCGTGTTCGAGAATGCCCGCCTGTTCGATTCGGCGACCTTCGAGGGCCTGACCGGCCTCTTCCGCCGCGAGAGCATCCTCGAGATCCTCGACCGCGAGTGGAACCGCGCCCATCGCTACGATCGCCCGCTCGCGGTCGCGGTCGCCGACCTCGACCACTTCAAGTCGATCAACGACCGCCATGGCCATCTCAACGGCGATCTCGTGCTGCAGCGCGTCGCCGCGGAGCTGACCAGCCTGCTGCGCGAGACCGACTTCGTCGGCCGCTACGGCGGGGAGGAGTTCCTGATCGTACTGCCCGAGACCACGCTCGAGGGCGCCCGCTCGCTGGCCGAGAAGGTGCGTCGCCGGCTCGAGGAGGTCGAGATCCGCCTCGAAGGCGGGGCGCAGGCGCGGGTGACCACCTCGCTCGGCGTCGCCAGCCGCTCCGAGGTGCGCGCCGACGCGCGCTCGCGCGGCCGCGCCCTGATCGCGGCCGCCGACGAGGCGCTCTACGCCGCCAAGAACGCCGGCCGCAACCGGGTCGAGATCGCGGCGGCGGCGCGCTGAGCCGGAGCGCGCCCGCGCGCCGGGCTCACCAGGCGAAGATCAGGCCGGCCGACGCCTGTCCCTGCGACAGCGTCTCGCCTTCCTCGTAGTAGTCGTAACAGCCGCAGCAGTCGTCGTAGCAGCCGCTGTCGTAGTCGTCGATCACGGTGAAGAAGCCGCGTCCCTCGAGACGCAGGCCGACGTGCTCGCTGAAGAAGACCTTGACGCCGCCACCCAGCGAGAGCGAGAAGCGGTCCTCGCTGTCGGCGCCGGGCACGTCGGGGTCGAGACGCGTGACGCCCGCCGAGGCGACGAAGAAGGGATTGACCTGGCCGCTGCCGCCCTGGAAGAGGACCCCCACGTGGTAGTAGCTGACGTCCACGTCGGCGACGTCGAAGCTGCCGCCGAACAGACCCTCGTCGAAGGTGAACTCGGTCTGCTGCTGGCTGGCCAGCAGCTCGAGCTGGATGTTGCTCGACAGCGGGATGTCGAAGGTGACCCCGTAGGCCTGGCTGTCTTCGAGCTGGAGGTCGGTGTCGAACAGGGTGTTGTTCTCGCCCGAGATCTCGCCGCCCCAGTTGTAGGAGATCATCGGGGTCAGCTCGAAGCGGTAGGCGCCCTGGGCGCCGGCCGCGGCGGGTGCGAGCAGCGCGACCGCGAGGGCCGCGAGCGCGAATCGTCTCATCGTCGTCTCTCCTCGATCGATCCGGAGACCGGTCCGGCCGGCTCGTCCGGGGTACATTCTCCGTAAAGAGCAAGCTCCGTACCAGGGGGCGAGGGTAGGATGCGGCCCGAGGAGAACCGTCCATGAGCCCTGTCGCCCTGCTGTTCGCCGCCGCCGTCGTCGCCGGTGACCCCGGCACCGCCGCCGCACCCGCGCCGAAGTCCCCCAAGGTCGCGCTCGAGACCTCGAAGGGCAGGATCGTGCTCGAGCTCGACGCCGCGCACGCGCCGAAGTCGGTCGAGAACTTCCTCGCCTACGTGCGCGCCGGCCACTACGACGGCACCGTCTTCCACCGGGTCATCGCCGGCTTCATGATCCAGGGCGGGGGCTTCGACGAGAAGATGGCCCAGCGCGGCACGCGGCCGTCGATCGAGAACGAGGCCGACAACGGCCTCAAGAACAAGCGCGGCACGGTGGCCATGGCGCGCACCAACGATCCGCACAGCGCGAGCGCCCAGTTCTTCGTCAACACGGTGGACAACGGCTTCCTCGACCACCAGTCCAAGGACGCGCGCGGCTGGGGCTACGCGGTGTTCGGACGCGTGGTCGAGGGCATGGACGTGGTGGACGCGATCGCCAAGGTCAAGACCGGCAACCGCGGGCCGTTCCAGGACGTCCCGCTCGAGCCGGTCGTCATCCGCAAGGCGTCGGTGGTCGAGTAGGGCGGGGCGGTCGCGCAGGCGGCGTCGGGCCCTCCGGCGGGCGGTCGGCTTCGGCTCGCCCGGGGGCCGGACTCTGCGGGGGATCGACTCGGGAGGGATGGTGCCGAAGGCCGGACTCGAACCGGCACGGGTTGCCCCACACGCCCCTCAAACGTGCGCGTCTACCAATTCCGCCACTTCGGCATCGTTCGAAATTCTACGTTCCTCGCCCCGCGGCCGCCAGCTATCGGGACGGCGGCGGCGTGGGGGTGGCCGGGGCCGGAGCCGGGGCCGAGGCCGGGGCGGAGGTCGGGGCCGCGGGAGCGCTGCCGGCCGGCGCGGCCTCGGCGGGCACCGGCGCGCCGCCCTGGGCGGGGACCGGGGCGGTGGCCGGCTCGCCCGTCGCCGGGGCGGGGACGGCCGGCTGGGTCGCCGCCGGCCGCTCGTCGACCGCCTGCATCACCGACACGCCCTCGACCTGACCCTTGAGGAAGGCGATCAGCATCGTGGTCAGCACGAAGCCGACGAACCCCCCCACCGTCAGCCGGTGGAGCAGCGTGGTGGCGCTGCGGGCGCCGAAGGCGGTCATCGTCGCCCCGCCGCCGAACACGGACAGGTCGGCTCCCTTGCCCTGCTGGAGCAGGACGACCAGGATCAGGAACACGCAGAGCAGGACGTGCAGCGCGTAGAGCAGATAGATCACGGTGAACCTCGAAGGGCCGCTTCGGGGGCGGCCAGAGACGTAAGGATAGCAAGGAATCGCTTCGGGTCAAGGCTGGCGCCCCCGACCAGGAAGCCGTCCAGGTCGCCCTGGCGGGCCAGCGCGCCGGCGTTGTCGGGCGTCACCGAGCCGCCGTAGAGGATCCGCTTCGCCCGCGCCGCGGCCTCGCCCGTCCGGCGTGCGAGGCGCTCGCGCAGGAAGGCGTGGGCGTCTTCGGCGATCTCCGGGGTGGCCGTCTCGCCGGTGCCGATCGCCCAGACCGGCTCGTAGGCGAGGACCAGACGCGAATCGTCGGGCAGCGGCTCGAGCTGCCGCGCGAGCACGTCGAAGGTCCGCCCGGAGTGCCGCTCGTCGCGCGTCTCGCCGACGCAGGCGATCGGCGTCAGCCCGGCGGCGAGCGCCGCGCGCGCCTTGGCCGCCACCAGCTCGTCGCCCTCGGCGTGATCGCGCCGGCGCTCGCTGTGCCCGCACAGGACCCAGGTGCAGCCGGCGTCGGCGAGCTGGCGGCCGGCGACGTCACCGGTGAAGGCCCCCGCCGCCTCCGCATGGAGGTCCTGCCCGCCGACCGCGACCCCCGAGCCGGCCAGCGCGGCGGAGACCGCCGCGAGCAGCGGGAAGGAGGGGAAGACCACGACCTCCGCGGCGCGCCCGGCGGGCAGCCCGGCGCGCACCTCGGCGCACCAGGCCTCGGCCTCGGCGCGCACCAGGTGCATCTTCCAGTTGCCGGCCATCACCGGCCGCCGGGCGGCGGTAGTCATGCTGCCGCCGTCCGGGCGAGCGCGGCGACGCCGGGCAGCTCGCGCCCGGCGAGGAACTCGAGCGAGGCGCCGCCCCCGGTCGAGACGTGGCCGACCCGCTCCGCGATGCCCGCCTGGTGGGCGGCGGCGACCGTCTCGCCGCCCCCGATCAGCGTGAAGCCCGGACAATCCGCCAGCGCGCGCGCCAGCGCGCGCGTGCCCTCGTCGAACGGCGGCCGCTCGAACACGCCCAGCGGGCCGTTCCAGAACAGCGTGCGCGCGTGCGTCACCGCCGAGGCGAATGCCGCGCGCGTCGCCGGGCCGACGTCGAGGGCGAGGAAGCCGTCCGGGACGGCGTCGACCGCGACGGTGCGGATGTCGGTCGGCGCCTCGAAGGCGTCGGCGACCACCAGGTCGGTGGGGAGCAGGAACTCGATGCCGCGCTGGGCGGCGCGCGCGAGAATCTCGCCCGCCAGCTCGAGGCGCTCCGTCTCGACCAGCGACGCCTTGAGGTCGTAGCCGTGCGCGGCGAGGAAGGTGTTGGCCATGCCGCCGCCCACCATCAGCACGTCGAGGCGCGGCAGCAGGTTCTCGAGCGTGTCGATCTTGCCTTCGATCTTGGCGCCGCCCAGCACCGCCGCGAACGGCCGCTCGGGCTCGCCCAGCAGGCGCGAGAGCGCCTCGACCTCGCGCACCATCAGGCGCCCGGCCGCCTTGCGCGACAGGTGGGCGAGCACCCCGGTGATCGAGGCGTGGGCGCGGTGGGCGCTGCCGAACGCGTCGTCGACGTAGGCCGCCGCCGGCGCGGCGAGCGCGCGCGCGAACTCCGGGTCGTTCTTCTCCTCGCCCGGGTGGAAGCGCAGGTTTTCGAGCAGCGCCACGCCGCCGTCGGCGAGGCCCGCCGCGACGCGCGCCGCCGGCTCGCCGATGCAGTCGGCGGCGAAGGCGACCGGGCGGCCGAGCCGCTCGGCCAGCTTCGCCGCCGCCGGAGCGAGCGAGTACTTCGGGTTCCGCTCGCCCTTGGGCCGGCCACAGTGGGAGCAGAGCAGCAACCGGGCCCCGGCGGCCGCGAGCTCGCGGATCGTCGGCAGCGCCTCGACGATGCGCGTGTCGTCGGTGACCTGGCCGTCCTTCATCGGCACGTTGAAATCGACCCGCACCAGCACGGTCGTGCCGCGCAGGCGGTCGAGACCGAGGTCTTCGAGCGTCAGCAACTGGGTCATGGTCCTCCCTCCGGGAGTCGAGGCGAGTGAAGCGCTTCGATTCTAGCCGCCGACTCCCGGCGCCCCCCCCGCGCTCGCGGGCGGGCCCTAGCCGCCGGAGCGCGCCAGGTGGGCGAGCAGCTCGGCCAGGCGGTGGGTGTAGCCCCACTCGTTGTCGTACCAGGAGACGACGCGCCAGAAGCGGTCGC
>JAFNAE010000135.1 GCA_017860005.1 Acidobacteriota bacterium
TCGAGGAAGGAGTGCAGCTGATACGTGGCGACGTAGAGGCTCATCAGGCGGTCGAGCTGGTGCTCGGTGTCGACCAGCCGCGTGGAGAGCTCCTGCACGTCGAGCCGGGCGGCGGACAGCGCGCGCGTGGTGTCGTCCTCGGAGCGCGGCGCCGCGGCCGCGGGTCCGGCGCCGGGCTCGCGCGCGGCGACCGCGAGCGTGGTCGACAGGTGCGCCACCAGCTCGCTCGCGCGCCCGAGCGCGTCGCGAAGCTGCTCGACCAGCGCCTCGTGGCCGGGCGGCGCCTCGGGCCGGTGCGGCTCCCGGTTCATCATGGCGCGTGCGACTCGCCCAGGCGCGCGATCGCGGCGCGCACCTCTTCGCCCCGGAACGGCTTGGTGAGGTAGGCGGCGGCGCCCGCGGCGAGCCCGCGCGAGGCGTCCTCCTCGCGGCCCGCGGTGGTGACCACGATCACCGCCAGGCCGGGCACCGCGCCGCGCGCGCCGAGCTCGGTCAGGAGCTCGAAGCCGTTCATGTTCGGCATGTTGATGTCGAGCAGGACGAGGTCGATGTCGGGGTGCTGCGCCAGACGCTCGAGCGCCTCGTTCCCGTCGCGGGCGTGCAGCAGGGGCACGCCGCGCAGCATGACGTCGTACATCCGGTGCATGAGGTCGGAGTCGTCGACGGCCAGGACTTTCGAGGGCTGCAAGGGGCGGGGACCTCCGCGGCCGGGGTTTCCGCGAGCGAGTGTAGACGAAGGGTGGGGACGGTTCAAGAAACGCCGGCGGCCTTGCTTCCGCGGCGGATCTGCGCCACGATGCAGCGGTCGTTTTCGTCTTCGCAAGAGAGGGGGCGTGGCCACGTCCGTCGAGCGCACGACCAGCGGCAACACCGGGGGTAGCGCCCCGGGTGCGCCGGTCGGGCCCGCGGTGCTCGCGCTCCTGATCGCCTGGGCGACGGGCGCCTGGCTGGTGGGCGGCGCCGCGCGCGAGGCCGCACTCCCCGCCGCGACCTGGATCCTGCACGGCACCGCGTTGGCGGCGGCGGTGGCGCTCGCGCTCGCCCTCGCGCGGAGCGCACGTCGCGCCTCGGCCGCGGCGGCGGCCGCGCGCCGCGCCGCGCTCGGGGCGGCCTTCCGGGAGCTGGGCGCGGGGGACCTGACGCGCGCCTCGGCGGCCGGCCGCGGCCTGCCCGACGAGTTGGGCCCGGTGCTCGAGCGCGCGCTCGAGGGCATCGGCGGCCGGGTCGAGCGTCTCCAGGAGAGCTCGCTCGCGGTGGCGGGCGCCGCCGAGGGCGTGGACCGGACCGCGAGCTCGCTCGCCGCGGGCGCCGCCCAGCAGGCCGCGGCGGCGGGCGAGGTCACCGCGGCGATGGAGGAGCTGGCGCGCACCGCGGCCGAGATCGCGGAGCACGCCGAGAGTCAGAACCGCATGGTCGCCCAGGCCGAGGCGGACGGCGCGGCGGGCGCCGAGGCGGTGGGCGAGGCGGTCGCCGGCATCGGCGCCGTCGAGGCCCGGATCGGCGACGTCACCTCGCGCGCCGACACCCTGGGCAGCCGCTCGCGCGAGATCTTCCGCGTGCTCGAGCTGATCAGCGACATCGCGCAGGAGACCCACCTGCTCTCGCTCAACGCCGCGCTCGAGGCGGCGGCGGCCGGCGACCGCGGCCGGCGTTTCGCGGTGGTCGCGGGCGAGGTGCGCGTGCTCGCCGAGCGCGTGCGCGACTCGGTCGCCACGGTGCGCAGCCAGGTCGAGGAGTTCGCGAGCGCGATCCGCGCCACCGTGGTGGCGACCGAGGAGGGCGGCAAGGAGGTCACGCGCGTGCTCGACGAGGCGCGCGCGGCGAGCGCGGCGCTCGAGGCGCTGCGCGGCGCGCTCGGCGAGAGCTCGGGAGCGGCGCGCCAGATCTCTTCGGTCACGCGCCAGCAGACCGCCGCCTCCGAGGAGGTGGTGTCGACGCTGCGCGAGCTGCACCAGGTGGTCGAGCGCATGTCGCGCGACCTGACGCAGCTGTCGGGCACCGCCGGGCGCCTGCGCGACGTCGGCCTCGACCTGCAGCTGCTGGCGCAGGCCTTCCGGCTCGACTCGCCGCGCTCGCTCAAGCGCATGGTGGACGCCTGGAGCGCGCGCCTCGACGGCGCCGACGCCGGCGAGATGCTCGGCGAGCTGGTCGGCGCCACGCGCTTCGTCGAGGCCGGCTATCTGGTGGATGCCGGCGGCCGACTGGTCGCGATTCGGCTGGGCGAGGCCTTCGCGGCCTCGGCCGCGGCCACCGCCGAGGAGCTGCGCCGGCTCGACCTGCGCGAGCGGCCCTGGTACCGGGCGGCGGTGGACGCCGGGCGGGCGGTGGTGATCCCCCCGGAGCGTTCGCTGCTCTCCGGCGAGCAGGTGCTCACCGTGGCGCTGCCCCGGCGCGGCGCCGACGGGGAGCTCTCCGGCGTGGTCGGCTTCGACGTCAACCTGCGCCACTGGACGGAGATCGGAGCATGAGCGGCGCCCACCTGCTGGTGCGCGTCGGCGAGACGACCGCGGCGCTGCCGGCGGCGGCGGTGCGGCGCGTCGTGCGTTCGCTGCGCCTGCACCCGCTGCCGGGCGCCGGCGAGGGTCTGCTCGGCCTCGCGGAGTTCGCGGGCGAGCCGCTGGCGGTGCTCGACCTGGCGCGCCTGATGGGCGCGGCCGGGGTCGCGGGCGCCTCGCCGGCGGTCACCGTGGTGACCTGGATCGGGCCCGCCGGCGACCGCGAGCTGGTCGGGCTGGCGGTCGACGAGGCGCTCGAGGTGGCCGAGCTCGACCTCGGCGCGGCCGCGGCGGGCGCGGGCGAGGTGCTGGTCGCCGAGCGCCCGGTGCGGCTGGTCGATCTCGAGCGCCTGGGAGAGGAAGCGTGAGCCCGGAGCTCGTCGTGGTGCGGCGCGCGGGAGCGCTCTGGGGCGTGCCGGCGGCGGCGGTGGCAGCGATCGAGCGCGGCCCGGAGGGGGTCACGGTGCGCCTGGCGGGTGGGCGCGAGCTCGGCGCCGAGGCGGTGGTCGGCCTGAGCGGCGAGGTCTCCGTGCGCGGCCTGGCGCCGCCGGTGCGGCGTCGCCTGCCGCCGGCCGTGGCCGGGCTCGCGCTCTGGAACTCCGAGCCGGTGGCCGTGCTCGGCGTGGCGGCCGCGCCGGCCGGGGGGAGACGATGAGCGCGCGGCGCGGACTCGGGCTCGCCGCCCTCGCGCCGGCCGCGGCGGTGCTGGCGGCGACCTTCGCGCTGCTCGCCTGGACGGGCACGCGGGGCGCGGCGCCCTGGCGCGCCGCGGCGGCCGCGGCCGCCGCGGTGGCGGCGCTCTCCGCGGCGCTGCCGGCGGCGCGGCGCGCGTTCGCCGAGACCGACCTCGAGCTCGGCGACCGGGCGCGCCTGGCGACCTCGCTCGCCGAGCTCGCGGCCGGCGACCTGGTGCGCGCGCGGCGGGCGGCGGACGGCCTCGGCAGCGAGGACGCCGAGGCGCTCGCCAGCGCGCTGGCGCCGCTCGAGGTGCTCGCCCACCGTATCCAGCGCTCCTCGGTGGAGGTCGCCGGTGCGGCGAACGTGGTCAAGCGCATCGCCTCGGAGCTCGCCGCCGGCTCCTCCGAGCAGGCCGCGTCGGTGGTCGAGATCACCGCCGCGATGGAGGAGCTGGCGCAGACCGCGTCGCAGATCGCCGGCAACGCCGAGGCGCAGGCCGAGCTGGCGCGGCGCGGCGAGACGAGCGGCGACACGGGCGCGGCGGCGGTGGCGCGGGCGGTGGCGGGCGTCGAGCGGCTGCGCGAGCGCATCGCGGCGATCGCGCGCCGCTCGTCCGACCTCGAGCGTCGTGCGGAGGAGATCTTCGGCGTGCTCGCGCTGGTCGAGGAGATCGCGCGCGAGACCCACCTGCTCTCGCTCAACGCCGCGATCGAGGCGGCCGGGGAGAGCGGCGAGGCGGGGCGCCGCTTCGGCGAGGTCGCCGAAGAGGTGCGGCGCCTGGCCGGGCGCTCGCGCGAGGCCGCGGGCTCGGTGCGCCGGCTGCTCGAGGAGTTCTCGGTCTCGATCCGCGCCACTTCGGAGGCGACCGCCGCCGGCGGGCGCGAGGCGGAACGGGGCCTGGCGCGCGTGCGCGACACCGCGGCCGCGATCGCCGGCCTGCGCGGCGCGCTCGCCGAGACCGCGGCGGCGGCGCGCGAGATCTCGGCCGGCACCGGCGAGCAGAAGACGGCCTCGTCGCAGGTGGTCCAGACCCTGCGCGAGGCCGCCAACGTGGTCCAGCAGATCGCCGACGGGCTGCGCGGCTTCTCGGGCGCCGCGCGCGGGCTCGAGGAGACCGCCGTGTCGGTGCAGCTGCTGGCGCAGGGCTTCCGGCTCGACTCGCCCTCCTCGCTGCGCGACCTGGCCGAGCGCTGGGCGGAGGACGTGCGGCCGCTCGCGGGCAGCCCGGACGCCCTCGAGCGCCGGCTCGAGGTGCTGCTCGAGAGCCGCCCCGACGCCGAGTGCGCCTACGTCTTCGACCCGCGGCGCCGCGAGGTGGCGATCGTCGCCCAGCGCGCGCTCACCGGCTCGGCGGAGATCCCCGAGGAGATCCGCACCGGGCGCGGCTTCGCGGACCGGCCCTGGTACCGGGCGGCGATCGCGGAGCGGCGCGCCATCGTCACGCCGGTGTTCGTCTCGCTGCTCACCAGCGAGCGCGTGGTGACCGCCGCGGCGCCCATCCTCGCCGGGGAAGGCCACGCCGGAGCGGTGCTCGGCATCGACATCAATCTCGAACGCTGGTCCGCGGGTTGAGGCGGTGGACGACGAGCTTTCGGAGCTCGTGCCGGTCTTCGTCGGCGAGGCACGGGAACGGCTGCAGCGGCTCGTCGACCTGATCCCTGCGCTGCCCGGCGACGCCGCCGCGCTCGCCGAGGCGAAGCGCGAGCTGCACACCCTGAAAGGCGCGGGGCGGATGATGGCGATCACCGCCTTCGCGGAGCTCTGCCACGCCGCCGAGGAGGTGGTGCTCGCGCGCCCCGAGCGGATGCGGGTCCTGCTCACCGCCGCCCACGACGCGCTCGCGGCGCAGGTCGACGCGCTCGAGCTCGGCGAACCGGTCGAGCGCGACCCGAACCTGCTGGCGGCGCTCGAATCGGCGGCCGCGGGCGCCGCGCCGGCGAGCGCGCCGCCGGCGCCCCTCGCGACGGTCGCGCCGGCCTCTCCGCCGGCCCCGGCTCCGGCGCCGGAGGTCCTCGAGCCGGCGGTGCCGCAGGAGCGCATCGACGCCGGGAGCCTCGACGCCTTCGCGGAGCGGGCGGTGCGGGTGCGCGCGGCAGCGGTGTCGACCGGACGCCTGCTCGGACGGCTCGACGAGCTGGCGCGGCTGGCCGAGGACGGCGTGCGCGACCCGCAGCCGGCCCAGGCGCTCGCCGTGGTGGCGGCCTCGCTGCGCCAGGCCGCGGCCGAGGCGGGCACGATCGAGTCCCGCCTGGCGCGCGCCGGCGAGGAGCAGATCGAGGCGGTGCTCTCGCTCCAGCTGGCGCCGCTCAAGCCGCTCCTCCAGTCGCTCGCCCGCTACGCGCGGGACCTCGCGCGCTCGCTGGGGCGCGAGCTCGAGGTCGTCCTGGACGGCGAGGAGACCCGGCTCGACCGGCGCATCGCGCGCGAGCTGGAGGGCGCGCTCCGGCACCTGGTCGCCAATGCCGTCGACCACGGCGTCGAGCCGCCGGCCGAGCGCGAGGCGGTGGGCAAGCCGCGCGCCGCGCGCCTGACGCTCCAGGCGCGCGCCGCGGGGCGCGGCGTCGAGATCGCGCTCGGCGACGACGGGCGCGGCATCGACCGCGCGCGCCTGGTCGACCGCGCGGTCGAGGCCGGCTTCCTGCCGCGCGCGGCGGCCGAGGCGCTGTCCGAGGCGGAGGCGCTGCACCTGGTCTTCCTGCCCGGCTTCTCGACCCGCGAGCAGGCCTCGCAGCTGTCGGGGCGCGGCGTCGGGCTCGACGCGGTCGAGGCGGCGGTGGCCCGCCTGGGCGGCGAGGTGCGCGTCGCGTCGAGCCTGGGCCGGGGCACCCGCGTGCTGCTCGACCTGCCCTCCGCGCGGCGCGGCGAGCGCGTCCTGCTGCTGCGCGCCGCGGGTCTCCGGCTCGCCGTGCCGGCGGTCGCGGTGCGGCGCGTCGCGCCGCTCGCCGAGGCGCGCATCGAGGAGCGGCCGGGGCACCGCGTGGCGATCTTCCCCGACCGGCTGGTGCCGTTCGTGGCGCTCGCCGGCGCGCTCGGCTTCGGGGAGGAGGAGAGCCCCGAGCTGCTGGTCGAGGGCGCGGTGGCGGGCCGGCCGGTGGCGTTCGCGGTGGAGCGACTCGAGGGCGAGGAGGAGATCCTGGTGCGGCGCCTGCCGCGGCGCGCGCGCGTGTCGCCGCTGGTCGACGGCGCGGCGTTGCTGCCCTCGGGCGAGCCGGTGGCGGTGCTCGCGCCCGCGGCGCTGCTCGCGCGCGAGGCGCCGCGGCGCGCGCCCGCACCGGCGCCGGTGGCGCGCGAGGCGCCGCGGCTGCTGCTGGTCGACGATTCGCGCGTGACGCGCGAGATGGAGCGTCGCATCCTCGAGGACGCCGGCTTCCGGGTCGAGGTCGCCGCCGACGGCGACGAGGCGATGCGGCGCCTGGCCGCGGAGAGCTTCGACTGCCTGGTCACCGACATCGAGATGCCCGGCCTCGACGGCTTCCAGCTCACCGAGGAGCTGCGCCGCGCCGAGCGCTTCGCGCGCCTGCCCATCGTGGTGGTCTCGACGCGCGAGCGGCCCGAGGACCGGATGCGCGGCCTGCGCGCGGGGGCCGACGCCTACCTGACCAAGCAGAGCCTGGTCGCCTCCGACCTGGTGGAGACCGTGCGTCGCCTGACCGGAGTCTGACGCCTTGCGCGTGCTCTCGGTGTTCATCGTCGACGACTCCCCCTCGGTGCGCGCCGTGCTGCGCCGCTTCCTGTCGCGCTCGCCCGAGCTGCGCGTGATCGGCGAGGCGGCCGACGGCGAGGCGGCGGTCGAGGGCGTCGAGCGGCTGCGGCCGGACGTGCTGCTGCTCGACCTGGCGATGCCCAGGCTCGACGGCTTCGGCGTGCTCGAGCGCCTGGCCCGGAGCGGGCCGGTGCCGACCGTCGTGCTCACCTCGCGCGCCAACCGCGCCGAGGTGCGGTCGGCGTTCGACGCCCTGCGCGCGGGCGCGGTCGAGCTGCTGCCCAAGCCCGAGGACCCCGACAGCTGGCGTCAGCTCTCGGAGACGCTGCCGCGCGTGCTGCAGGCGGCGGCCGCCGCGGCCGGGCGGCGCGGTGGGCCGGCCCCCGCCGTCGCCGACGGCGCGCGCCGGCGTGGCCTGGCGCCCGCCCCGGCGCGCG
>JAFNAE010000136.1 GCA_017860005.1 Acidobacteriota bacterium
CGGGCCTCGCGATGGTCGCCGGTGAGCGGCAGCACCGCCACCGCGCGCGCCCGCTCGAGACCGGCGAGGACGCCGACGTAGGGGCGGTGGCGCGCCCGCGAATCCACCGCGGGCGTCTCCCAGGTCTCGAAGCGCAGCGGCCAGACCTCGACCAGGAGCAGGAGCGCCGCCGCGACGCCGCCCGCGCGCAGGGCGCGGCGCCGACCGAGCCGCGCCGCGATCCGCCCCAGGCCGCGCGCGCCCAGCACCGCCACCGCGAGGAGCACGTACGAATAGGTCCGCGTCGGCCCGCGCATCGAGGACATCCCGGGCAGCAGCTCCCGGACCGCGAGCCAGACCGGCGCGAAGGCGAGCGGCACGAACGCCGCCGCGGAGGCGAAGAGCGCGAGCTCCAGCGAGCGCGCGCGCCGGCGGCGTCCGCGCACGAGCGCGAGCGCGCCCGCCGCGGCCGCGCCCGCGAGCAGGAAGCCGGGGAAGAGCGCCCGTTCGTAGCGCATCCATTCGGCCGGGACCAGGCCGGCGTAGAGGTTGCGCGGCGACGGCGCCAGCCACGAGCGAACCTCCGCGCCCAGCGTCCGCACCTCGCGCTCGGCGCGCGCGAGCTCGCCGTCGGAGGCCGCCGCCAGGTAGGGACCGAAGGAGAGGCCCGCCAGCAACAGGGCGCCCAGGACCGCGCCGGCCAACGCGCGCCGGGCGCGCGTCGTGGCCAGGCGGGCGGGCGTGCGCGCCAGGCGCGCGATCGCGAGCGCCGCGAGCGGGATGTGGAGCCAGTAGGCGAGGTAGCTGCCGGCCGACACCGCCAGCGCGTAGGCAGCCACGAAGGCCACCGCCCGGCGCGGCACGGGCCGCTCGAGCAGGCGGTCGAAGGCGACCAACGCGAGCGGGATCCCGGGCACCCAGAGCATCTGCAGGCGGCCGATCTGATCCCACCGGTAGGGCGCGAACGCCCACGCCAGCGCGAGCGCCGCGGCCACCCCGCGCCCCGCCCCGACCCGGCGCAGCAGCACGTGGACGCAGACCGCCGCGACCGGGAAGGAGAGCCAGAGGAGGAGGTTGTAGCCGAGGGCGTCGCCCGCGAGCCGGGCGAGCGGCGCGAACACCAGCAGGTGCCCGGCGAAGTGGTCCGCGTAGGTCCGCACGCCCTCGGTGGGGAAGAAGAAGGGCGGGCTCCAGAACGCGTCCCAGGAGCCCAGGCTCTCGGCGCCCCAGCGCAGCAGCGAGAGCACGAGCAGGACGTCGGGCGAGCCGGGAACCCGCTCGGTGGCGATCGGCAGCAGCCGAGCCAGGGCGATCAGCGCGAGCCCGGCGCCGAGCGCGAAGACCCCGAGCAGCTCGCGCGCGTGCACGCGGCGAGCTCCCGGGCGGCCGCGGCCGCGCCCCTCCCCGCCCGCTCCGGACGCCCCGGCCATCAGGCGCGCAGCGCCCAGGCGCCCAGCCCGGCGGCCGCGACCGCCCCGGCGAGCGAGTCGAGGAAGTTCACTTCTTCATGATCGAGCACGCCGCTCCGCCCGAGGGTGGCCCCGGCGACGCTCTCGAGCGTGCTCGCGAGCAGGGCCGCGGCGGCCACCGCGAGCGCGCCCCGGAGCGGCAGGAGACCGAGGCCGAGGCCGAGCGCGGCCAGGCCGGCCCCGGCCGCGACACCGGCCAGGGTTCCCGCCGCCGAGACCGCGCCCGGGGTGCCGCGCGGCACCTCGCGGAGGGAGGTGATCAGGAGCGTCCGCCCCCCGAACGCCTTGCCCACCTCGGTCGCGACGGTGTCCGCCAACGAGGTGGCGAGCGCGCCGGCGAAGGCGAGCGTGAACGGCACCGGCGTCCCGGTGGTGGCGGCGAAGACGGCCGCGGCCGCCGGCACGGAGAGCTTCGAGAGCGCGCTCGCCGCGCCGCGCCTGCCACCCCGCGCCTCGGCGATGCCGGCGCGCGCCTTGACGCCGTGGCCGAGACGCGTGGCGAGCGTGCCGAGCGCGACGAACGCGGCCAGCAGGACGAAGCAACGCCAGCCGCCGAAGGCCCACACCGTGGCGCCGAGCGCGCTGCCTGCCGCCGCCCCGCCGACGGTCAGGGCGCGCGCGGCGAGCGCGATCGCGGCGAGCGCCGCGTTGAGCGCGAGGCCGGCGCCGAGGCGCGCGGCGAGCTCCGCTCCGGCCACCCTCCCGAGCTGTCCCGCTGCCCGGCTCAGGCAGAAGAGCAGCAGCGCCCCGACCGCGACCTGGAGCAGCGCGCGGGCGACTTCGCGGCGTCTCGGCGCGGTCACTGCCGGGCTCCGGGGCGGGTCAGGCGGGGCGAGCCGCGCGCGCCTGCGCCTCGCGCCAGAGGTCGGCCAGCGCCTCGTCGAGGCTGCGCCGCGGCCGCCAGCCGAGCGCGCGCAGCAGCGCGCCGTCGCCCTCGAGCATCGGCACGTCGAGCGGGCGCAGGCGCTCGGGATCCTCCTCGAGCCGGGCCTTGACCGCGGCCACGGCGCGCAGGCGGTCGAGCGCGGCGGCGATCGAGGTCGCCCGGCCGCTCGCCACGTTGGCCACCGCACCCGGCTCGGCGCGGTCGAGCAGGAGCGCCAGCGCCTCGGCGGCGTCGGCGGCGTGGACGAAGTCCCGGCGAGCCGCCAGGTTGCCGACCTTGAGCACGGGCGGCGCCGCGCCGCGCGCGATTCCCGCGAGCTGGGCGGCGAAGCCGGGCAGCGCGAAGGCCGGCGACTGGCCGGCGCCGATCAGGTTGAACAGGCGCGCCACGACGCCGCCGGCGGCCAGCGCCACCCGCTCCGCGGCGGCCTTGGTCAGCGCGTAGGGCGAGCGCGGCGCCGCCTTGCGCGTCTCGGGGATCGGCTGCTCGTCCTCGGGCACCGCGCCGTAGACCTCGGCCGTGGAGGCGACCAGCAGGCGCCGTCCGCGCGCCACGGCGACCACGTTCTCGGTGCCGATGACGTTGACGTCGAAGTAGTCCGCCATGCGCTTCCAGGACTCGCCGACGTGCGACAGCCCCGCCAGGTGCACGATCGCCTCCGGCTCCTCGGCCGCCACCGCGCGGGCCAGCGCCTCCCGGTCGCGCACGTCGGCGC
Source organism: Acidobacteriota bacterium (assembly GCA_017860005.1). Classification (GTDB taxonomy): domain Bacteria; phylum Acidobacteriota; class Thermoanaerobaculia; order Multivoradales; family JAGPDF01; genus JACTMI01. Next base: position 3,050 of record JAFNAE010000136.1, read on the forward strand.
TCACGAACGGCGTGCCCGGCGGCAGCGGGCCGGGGTCGAGCGCGAGCGCGAGCACCCGGTCGCCGCGCGCCGCGAGGTGACCGATCAGGTAGGGGCCGAGGAAGCCCGAGCCTCCCGTGACCAGGACGCGCATCTCCCGACCCCGCTCAGACCCCGGCCAGGACGCGGCGCGCCGCGAAATGGGAGCGCCAGTACTCGATCGTGTCCGCCATGGTGCGCTCGAGCTCGATCGCCGGCGCCCAGCCGGTCGCGGCGCGGAACTTCGAGGCGTCGCCGAGCAGCACCTCGACGTCGGACGGCCGCAGCCGCGCCGGATCGGTCTCGACGCGCAGGGGCGTCCTCGACATCGCCACCAGCTGGTCGAGCATGGAGCGGATGGTGATGCCGCGCCCCGAGGCGATGTTGTAGACCTCGCCCGGCTCGCCGCGTACCGCCGCCAGCCAGTAGGCGCGCACCATGTCGCGCACGTCGGTGAAGTCGCGCACCGAGTCGAGGTTGCCGACGCGGATCACCGGCTCCTGGAATCCGGCCTCGATCGCCGCGATCTGGCGCGCGAAGTTCGACATGACGAACACCTCGCCACGCCGCGGCCCCTCATGGTTGAAGCCGCGCGTGCGCACCGCGCGCAACCCGTAGCTCTTGAAGTACTGGTAGCCGAGGAAGTCCTGCGCCACCTTCGAGACCGCGTAGGGCGACAGCGGGCGCAGCGGGTTGGCCTCCGTGATCGGCGTCTCGCCCGGGAGCACGAGCCCGTACTCCTCGCTCGAGCATGCGATCTGCACCACCGGGTCCAGCCCCAGCGCACGAATCGCCTCGAACAGGTGGATCTGGGCGATGACGTTGACGTGGAAGGTCTCGGCGGGCGCGGTCCAGGAGGTGGGCACGAAAGATTGCGCCGCGAGGTGGAAGATCGCTTCCGGACGCGAGATCTCGAGCGCGCGCTTGACCGCGGTCGGATCGGCGAGGTCGCAGTCGAGCAGCCGGATCTTCGTCTCCAGGTGCAGCACGTTCTCGCGCCGGCTGCGCCAGCGGCAGGTGCCCCAGACCTCGACGCCCGGGTGCTCGGCGAGCACGTAGTCGGCGAGGTGAGAACCGGCGAAGCCGGTGATGCCCGTGATCAGGACGCGATTCATCGTCTCTCCTAGCTGCTCCCCAAGTGTCGGGCGAGACCCTCTCGCCAGTCTTCGACCGGCCGGCCCGCGAGCCGCTCGAAGCGCCCGACCGCGAGCACCGAATAGCGCGGCCGGCGGGCGGGGCGCGGCACCTCGTCGGTGGTCGCGGGCCGGATCTCGGCCGCGCTGCCGAGTCGCCGGGCGATCTCGAGCGCGAACTCGTACCACGAGACCGGCGGGCGGTTCTGGTAGTGCACGATCCCGCTCGCTCCCGATTCTCCCAGATCGGCGAGCGCGCGCGCCAGGAAAGGGGCGTAGGTGGGGGCGCCGACCTGGTCGGCGACCACCGGCAGCGGCCCGCCCGGCGACGCCAGCTTGACGCGCATGGTGTCCACGAAGTTCGGGCCGCCGGCGCCGAAGATCCAGCTCGTGCGCACGAGCAGGGTGCCCGGCACCGCCAGCGCGCGCCGCTCGCCCTCGAGCTTCGAGGCGCCGTAGACCGAACGTGGCGCGGTGGGGTGGTCCTCGGGGTACGGCACGGTGCCCTCGCCGTCGAACACGTAGTCGGTGGAGAGATGGACGAAACGCGCCCCCGGGCGCGCCGCGGCCGAGGCCAGGATCCCGACCGCCTCGCCGTTGAGCCGGAAGGCGCGCTCGCGCTCAACCTCGCAGGCGTCCACGGCGGCGAGCGCCGCGCAGTTGACCACCAGGTCGGGCCGGAAGCGCGCGACGGCCGCGGCCACCGCGGCGGGATCGGTGACGTCCGTCTCGTCGCGATCGGGGCCCGCCACCGGCCAGCCCCGGCGTCCGGCCTCGGCCACCATCGCGCGGCCGACGAGACCCGCGCCCCCGAACACCAGCACCCTCACCGCCGCCTCAGAACTCCGCGGACGACTCGCCGCTCGTCAGGTCGAGGAAGGTGCCGACGTTCTTCAGGTTGAGCATGAAGCGGTAGTCCCGGCTGGTGTAGGTGCGCGTGATCTGCTCGCGCATCTCGAGCTGGAGGCTCCAGCATTGCGAGGTCCAGGTCAGGAAGTAGCGCTGCTGCTGGATCTGGCTGGCCTCGAGATCGTAGCTCACGGTGCCGACCAGCCTGAGCCGGCGTGGCAGCACGTCGACGGCCAGGCCGAGACGCGCCTGGTCCGAGGTCTTCTCCGAGGTCTCGACGTTGTAGTCGGTGAACCAGGTCATGTCGCCCGAGACCGGACCCGCCGAGCCGCGCGCGGTCAGCGAAGTCGAGCGCAGGCCGTCGAACAGCGTCGACCAGGCGGCCTTGGCCTGCAGGTTGAAGTCCTGGCTGAGGTTGACTCGCAGCCGCGAGGTGAGCGGGCCCTCCTGCGTCTCGCGCGTGCCGTCCTGGGAGCGCTGCAGCGGCTGCGCGTCGTCGAACGAGTACGCCTGCGCGACCTCGAAGGAGAGGATCTCGAACGCTCCGCCCTGCTCCGGGTCGGACGGCTTGGCCAGCAGGCGGTTGACCAGCGCGAGCTGGCCGACGTTGGTGGCCGCGAACGGGTCGATCTCGTCGAAGCGCGCCACGCTCGCCTGCTCGTCGAACTCGCCGGCGTAGGCCCAGGTCCAGCGCGGCTCGACGATGTGCTTGAACTTGCCGAAGCGGCCCGCGCCGCCCTCGAAGATGCGCGAGATCGAGGGGCCGATCAGCTCGAGCGAGGCGTTGGGCACCACGCGGTCGAGCGACTCGCCGCAGTAGGCCTGCCCCGGCTCGATCTCGGTCTCGCCGCAGAAGGAGGCGCGCGCGCCGGTCTCGGGATCGACGACCCGGCTGACCGGCACCGTGTCGCCCCACCAGGTCGCCCGGCCCCCGGCGTTGAGCGCCACCGAGAGCCAGGGCGCGACCCGCAACGGCAGCGTCAGGTTGGGCGCGAGGTCGAAGCGCCCGTAGCCGACGTCGTAGAGACCGGTCGAGGACGACTGGAGGTAGCTCGCGGTCGAGTCGAGCGACAGGTAGAGCCGGGTGTCGCCGAGCTTGAGCTTGGTCACCCGGTAGGCGAGCTCGGGCAGCTGGCTCTGGACCGTGGTGCGGCCGTCGTCGAGGAAGGTCTCGCGGTCGTCGACCAGCAGGTTGAGCGAGTGCGCGCCCCAGGTCCCGGACAGGAAGGCGTTCGAGTACAGGAACCGCTTGGTGTTCTGGCGTTCCGCGCGTTCGAACTCGCGAAAGTAATCGTAGTCCGAATAATCCTCGTAGGTGATCACGCCGCGCAGCCCCCAGGGCAGGTCGTCGGCGACCTGATCGAAGCGCCCCCGCCACTCCGTCTCCTGCGTGTCGGGATCGCGCAGGAAGTAGAGCGTGGTCGAGCCCTTGGAGCCCTCGCTGGGACGCCAGCGCAGCTCGCCGCCGGCGCCCGCGAAACCCTCCGAGTAGCCGTCGAGGAAGAGGGTGCCGTCGGCGCTCGGGCCCATCACCTGGTAGTAGGCGAGGCCCAGGTAGGCGCCGCGCTGTTGCGAGTAGCCCAGGTTGGGAATGAGCAGGCCGGAGGTGCGCTCCGTGCGCGCCGGCCACACCATGTACGGCCAGTAGAAGACGGGCAGCTTCTTGGCGCGCATGCGCGCGTTGCGGATGCGGGCGTAGCCGCCGATCTCGACGTCGGCTTGGCTCGTGCGCAGGCTCCAGTCGGGGGTCTCGTCGCCGGTGCAGCTGGTGAACACGCCGTCCCGGATCTCGTACTCCTGCTCGCCGGTCTTCGCCACCACGGCGCCCGAGAAGTAGTAGTCGGGCTCGATCGCCGCGGCCGCGTTCCAGAACGTGCCGGTGCGCGTCGCGAGGTCGAAGTCGAGGCGCGCCGAGGCGATCCGGCGCGGCCCCTGGTCGAACACCACGTCGCCCTCGGCCTCGAGCGTCGAGGTCGCGCCGTGGAGGACCAGCCGGTCGGCGCGGAAGTGCAGGTCCTTGTAGCGCAGCTCGACGTTGCCCTCGAGCACCGCATCCTGCTCGGCGGTGGTCTCCAGGCGGTCGGCCTCGCCGGCGACCTTGCCGCCGCCGCGCTGCTCGGGCAGGGGGAACTCGAAGGCGATGCGGTCCGGAGCCGGGGCGGCGGCCTCGGCGCCCGGGGCCGGCGCCGCGGCCGCGTCGGGCGGGGCCGCGGGCGCAGGTGCCGGCGGCGCGGCGGCGTCGGGTGGGGCCGCGGGC